>JBCLBO010000001.1:0-134091 GCA_038916785.1 Candidatus Hydrogenedentales bacterium
GTGTTCAGGCAGTATAGAACACCGAGTAGGGTAAGGATTCAATGTGCAATGCGTGGAGCAGATCGAGTGTCAATAATTCACCTTTGTCTCGCGCCTGTGTTTTCGGGCGATTCCGCCTTGCCTCACATTTCCGTACCCCATTGTTTCCCGAACCCTTTCCGCGCCGACCCCTTGTTCCGCAACCACACTTTCCCAAGTGCAACGGAATCGCTATAGGTATAGGGACCATCGGCTTGGGGCCCGGAGTACTTTGGGCAGAGTGCTCCGCCCGGACCGGCCAGGCGCACTCCCTTTGCTATCATCCCGGCGGGATGACAAGGGGAGAGGGCGCGAAGTGTCTTTCGATCTGGAAATTGAGTTTGCGGTGGAGGCGGTGCGTCGGGCGGCGCGGGTGACGCGGCGGGTGCAGGCGGAGACTTTGCTGCATCGGCTGGAAGCCGATGCCACCAAAGGGCAGGGTCAAGAGCAAGGGCGGGTCAAGGGCCACGGGCAGGATGCCCGCGCCACAAATGCTTATCGGCCGGAGGCCGATGCTACGGGGTGGGCCGATGCCCCGAAGGGTGTGTTGCAGAAGGCTGATCTGTCTCCGGTGACGGTGGCGGATTTTGCTAGTCAGGCGGTCGTGGCTCGGGCCTTGCAGGAGGCGTTTGGGGCGGACCCGCTGGTGGGTGAGGAGGATGCTTCCGCGTTGCGGAAGGATCCGGGGACGCTGGAATTGGTTACGCGGTTTGTGGCGGAGGCGATCGATGACGACGTCGTAGGGGCGGGGCCCAGTCCCCGCCCTGTGCGCGCCCGAAACGCAGGGCGGCCACGGGGGGCCGCCCCTACGGGATCCGCACGGTCGTCCGAGGGCGGAGTGACGCCGGAGTCCGTTTGCGAGTGGATCGATCATGGGAATGGCGAGGCTTGCGATCGGTTTTGGACTTTGGATCCGATCGATGGGACGAAAGGATATTTGCGGCGTGAGCAGTATGCGGTCGCGCTGGCGTTGATTGTGGGCGGGCGCGTGCAGGTGGCGGCGCTGGCGTGTCCGTCGCTGTACGCGGGCGGGGCGCTGCTGGGCGGCGGCGCGGGCGACGAATCGCGCGCGGGGATCATCGTGGCTGCGGTGCGCGGGCGCGGGGCATTTTGGTTGCCGATGGATGTGAAGGCGACGCCGCGACCGTTGCGCGTGTCGACGGTGGGCGCGATGTGCGATGCGCGCTTCCTGCGCAGTGTCGAGGCGGCGCACACGAATCTGGACGACATCAGCTGGCTCGCCGCGGCGCTCGGCGTGATGGCGGCGTCGGTCGGGCTGGACAGCCAGGCGAAGTACGCCGTGTTGGCCGGGGGCCACGGCGACGTGCTGCTGCGGCTGCTCTCGCCGAAGCGGCCGGATTACAAAGAGATGATTTGGGACCAGGCGGCGGGTAGTCTGATTGTGGAGGAGGCGGGCGGGAGGGTGACTGATCTCGCGGGGCGCGCGCTGGATTTTTCGCAGGGCAAGACGTTGGCAGCGAACCGGGGCGTGTGCGTGACGAACGGGCATTTGCATGAGGCGATTCTGGACGGCCTCGCGGCGATGAAGGCCGCCGGGGCGAAGGAGGCGGCGCGATGAGAAACGTATTGGGCTGGGTTCCCGCGATTCTGGGCGACTTGTCGTTCACGCTGACCGCGCTGGGTTTCGCAGCGGGCTATGGCCGGATTGTGCCGGCGCTGATGGCCTTTGGCATCGCGTCGCTTGGGATGTTGATCGGTGTGATCGCGACGATTTGCGCGTTGGTGATGTTTGTGCGCGGCGGCGCGAACCTGCGCAGCGGCATGGCGCTGCTCGGCCTGCCTGGCGCGCTGGTGCTGGTGTACAGCATGGTGGGCGGGCGTGGCGCGCCGCCGATCAACGACATCACGACGGACCGCGCGTATCCGCCGGCGTTTACGAAGGCGCAGGCGCTACCGGAGAACGCGGGGCGCGACCTGGGCTACCCCGAGGCGTTCAAGGCGCAGGTGGAGAAGGCGTACCCGGACCTGCAGTCGCTGGGGATGAAGGCCAAGCGCGACGACGTGTTTGCCAAGGCGCTCGCGCTGGCGAAGGCGCAACCCGGATGGACGGTGACCACCAGCACGGTGACCGATAAGGAGTCGAGCATCGAGGGCTTCGCGGTCACGAAAATCTTTGGGTTCGTGGACGATTTCGTGGTCCGTATCACCGACGCCGGCGAGGGTGGAGTGGCGGTGGATATGCGATCGAAGTCGCGCGACGGCAAGGGCGATCTCGGCGCGAATGCGGCGCGCATCCGCGAGTTTCTGGAGAAGTTGCAGGCGTGATTTCGTGATTTTTTGCCTCGGTCGGGCGAATCGCGTATGCTTCCGCGCCGAATGAGCCAGTGACGAACCCAAGCCCCATCGCGTTTTTTCATTCGCGATGACGAAGGAGTGCGACATGATTTCCCGCAGTTTCCGGATTCTTCTGAGTTTGTTTCTGGCCGTCGCCGCGCCGTGCGCGCTCGCGCAGGAGGCTGAGAAGCCCAAGGCCGATTCCGGCATGGACGACAAACAGAAGACGAGCTACGCGGTGGGTGCGCAGTTTGGCAAGGCGATTGCCGACGGCGCCGCCTTGATCGATGTGGATGCGATGACCGCCGGGATCAAGGACGCGATGGAAAAGAAGGACCTCAAGCTGACGGACGAGGAGATTGGGCCGCTGCTCCAAGCGTTGCAGAAACAGATGATGGAGAGCCGCTTCGGCGCGAACAAGAAGGAAGGCGAGGATTTCCTCGCGGCGAACGCGACGAAGGAAGGCGTGAAGACGCTGCCGAGCGGATTGCAGTACAAGGTGATCATCGAGGGCGCGGGCCGCGTGCCGACCGCGAATGACACCGTCGAGACGCACTACCGCGGTACGTTTCTCGATGGCAAAGAGTTCGACAGCTCCTACAAGCGCAACCAGCCCGCGCAGTTCCCCGTGACCAAAGTGATCGCCGGATGGACTGAAGCGTTGCAACTGATGAAAGAGGGATCGAAGTGGGAGCTGTATGTGCCGTATGCGCTGGCGTATGGCGAAGAGGGCCGGCCGTCGCAGATCCCGCCGTTCTCCATGCTCACGTTCCAGGTCGAGCTGCTGAAAGTCGTCGATGCTGCGCCTGCGGGGCAGTCGGTCACGATTAAGCCGCCGGTCGCGCAGCCGAAGCCTGCCGCGCCGAAGTAAGCCTCAGAGCAGTTTCAGGAATTTGTGGTTGGCCTTGGGAAAGGCCAGCGCCGCAAAATCTTTCGGGGCGACCCAGCGCAGTTCCGTGTGGGCGCGCGGCGTGGCCTTGCCTGAGCGGTGTTCGCAGCGGTAGACATGCAGCGACACGCGAAAATGCGAGTACGCGTGCTCGACCGTTGCGACGTGATCGCCGATCGTCACGCGGATGCCGAGCTCTTCGCGCAGTTCGCGGCGCAGCGCGGCCGGGTGCGTCTCGCCGGGTTTCACTTTGCCGCCGGGAAACTCCCAGAGCCCGCCGAGCAGTCCGCCCTGCGGGCGCTTCCCGAGTAGATAGCGGCCGTTCTTCTTGACGGCGGCGATGACGACTTCGTGATGCGGCACGGCGGGCTTGGGCCGGCGGACCGGCCGGGACCCGACGGTGCCTGCGGCGTGCGCGCGGCAGAAAGTCTGCACGGGGCAGACGAGACAGCGCGGCGCGCGCGGCGTGCATATCTGCGCGCCGAGTTCCATCATGCCCTGGTTAAAGTCGCCGGGCGATGCGCCGCGAACGAGCGTGTCCATGAGGTCCCAGAGGCGCTGCACGACTTTGGGGTTGTCGATCGACTCGTCGAGATCGATGAGCCGCGCGAGTACGCGCTTGACGTTGCCGTCCAGCACCGGCGCGGCCTCGCCGAAGGCGATGCTCGCGATCGCGCCGGCGGTGTAGCGGCCGACGCCGGGCATGTCGAGCCACTCCGCGGCGGAGGCCGGCATGCGTCCCGCGCGATCGTGGACGATGCGGCGCGCGGCGGCATGCAGATGCCGCGCGCGGGCGTAGTAGCCCAGGCCTTCCCAGAGCTTGAGGACTTCGTCGAGATCGGCGGCGGCGAGCGCGCGGACGTCCGGGAAACGGTGCAACAATCGCTCTATATAGGGAGTGCCTTGGTCGACGCGCGTCTGCTGGAGGGCGATCTCGGCGATCCAGATCGCGTAGGGGTCCTTCGTGCCGCGCCAGGACACTGGGCGCGCCGCGCGGCGGAACCACTGGATGATCGCGCGGCGAAAGGCGGTGCGGTGCGCCGTCGATTGGATGTCAGCCGCGGACGGCTTCGCGCGTTTCTTGCGGGTCACTGCACCTGGACCTGAAACGCGCCGGAGGCGCCTTCTTTTTTCGGGCCTTTTATGGTCAGTGTTACCACGTAGTCGCCCGGCTTTTTGAACGTGTGCGCGGCGAGGGGCGCGCTCGACTTGGCGCCGTCGCCGAAGTCCCAGTGGACGGACTCTAGGGCGAGCGTGGGACGATAGGAGACGGAGTATCCTGCTATGTAGGGCGGCGCGAAGGAGACGGGGAGGCGCCCGACGGGGCTGCGGAGGACGTCGTTGACGTCGAAATTGACCACTTCTCCGGCGCGCAGGGTGAGATTGCGTAGCGGCGGGAGGACATCGACTGGTGCGTTGCCGACTAGGACATCGGCCACGGCGGTCATGGTGTCGCCGAGGCGTTTTGTGCTGCCGTAGGTGATGAGGACTGCGTCCGCCTCGTCGAGCGCGGAGATGTCCCTGGGGTATCCGAGGACGACGGCGACGATGCGCTTGCCGAGCCGCCGGAACGCGCGGATGAGCTTCTGCTGGCTGGAGGTTTCGAGGTCGCCGGAGATCACGCAGACGACGGTGCGATAGCTATCAGTCAATTTCACGATGCGATTGAGTTCAAAGTCCTCGATGCGCGGGGCCTGGCGCGCGTTGGGCATGGAGCGCTGGGCGATGGGTTTGATGTATTCCTCGAGGGCGATCTTGAGTTCTTCGGCCCCATATACGGCGACGACGGCGATCGGCTGGGAGAGGTCCTTGCTCAGCGGCAATACATTCGAGTTGTTGCGGACGAGGGTGATCGCGCGCCGCTCGATCGCGAGGGGCTCGGTCAGTTTTTCCTGTTTCTTCCCGAATTTTTTCGCCGCGCCGGCCACGTCCTTGTCTTTCTGTGGCTCGGGCAGGGCTTTTTTATACTCGCGGACGCGCGTGAGCGCGCGCTCGATGAGCGCGTCGTCGAGCGCCCCCTTCTGGACGCCATTGACCACCGCCGCGATCGCCTTGGTGACGCCGGGCCCCGGCGTGCTCCAATAGAACATGTCGGCGCCGGCGAGGAGCGCCTCGACGACGGCCTCCTCGGGTTTGCCGAGCGCTTTGATTTCCGGGGCGTCCATTGGGCCGGCGATCACGAGGCCGTCGTAGCCGAGGACCTCGCCGCGCAGGTCGCTGATCACGATGGGAGAGAAACAGGCGGGCGTCGCGCCGTCGATCGTGGGGACGAGGGCGACGCCGACATTGAGCAGGCGCGTCCCGGCATTGACGACGCCGACGTAGGGCGCGAGGTCTCGGTTGCGCAGTTGGCTGCGCGGCGTGAGCAGAATGGCTGGACGGCCCGCGCCGCCGGGATAGCCGATGGGCATCCAGGCGAGGCCGCGCGACTTGAGGGCCTCGTCGAACTGCCGCGCGAGACCCGCGCAGACCTGCGGGTCTTCGCCGAAGGTGTTGAGCGGATTGCCTCCGTCGAGTCCAGCGGTACCCGAAAGCGCGAGCGAGGGGCCCAGATGAAAGTCAAAGCCCATCGAATGCAGGTTGTCGGCCATCACTCCGAAGGCGCCCGCGGTGGCATCGGAGGGCCCGGCCGCGGCCAGGCTGAGCATCATCGGCACGCGCAATACCGTGCTGACGCGCGCGTCGCCGGCAAACTTTTCCTGGGCGAAGAGATCGACTCCGATGATGAATGGGAGACCTTCGTGCGCCGCGCCGGAGAGCGGGCGCAGGGACCGGACATAGGCCGCGGTGGATTCGGCCGTGGTGACGCGCGGCAGCACGATGGCGCCGGGCGTCAGCGTCGCGAGCAACTGACGGTCCGCCGCGGCGGGCCCGTTCACGCCTTCGAGCGTGACCATCATGAGCTGCGAGACGCGCTTGAAAAGTATCGTCATCGGATCGGGCTGGGGCGGAGGCGGGGCGGCTTGTTCCGCGGCCTCGTCCGGCGCTGGCGGGCGCGGCGCGGCGCGCGCGGGATCGACGACGTCGCGCAGGCCCGGCGCGGGGGCTTGCTGCGCCCACGCGGACGCGGGGAACAGCGCTGCTAGTGGAACGGAGGCGACGAGGATGCAACGTGAGACGGTCGATCGCACAGTCTTTAACTCCGCGTGATCGCCGATTGTAACACCTAACCACGCGGGTCGGCGAACATGGAATGGTGTTGTGAGACGGACGGCTTGGTTTTGAACGGTTCATATGTGTCCTGATAGGATTTCCGGCAGTCAGCGCGAGTTCCGGCGCGGCCCGTGGTCGATTCGTTCCCCGTTTCCGGCCGGCGGCGCCATTACCGAGTGGAGCACTCATGTCCAGCCAGGATTTACGATTCAGCGGTACGGAGAAGTATTACCTCGACCCGGAATTGGGCGCGATTGTGAACATCGCGTTGCAGATGGAGAAGCCGCTGCTGCTGACGGGCGAGGCGGGCACGGGCAAGACGCAACTGGCGATTCAGGTGTCGAAGTCGCTGGGGATGCCGATCGAGATTTTGCGGTGCAAATCGACGATCAAGGGCGAGGAGGCGTGCTACACGCAGGACACCGTGCTGCGCTTGAACGATGCGCGCTTTGGTTCGGGGGAGACCGGCCGGCAGGTGCAGAGTTTTTACGACTACGTCGTGTGGGGCCCGATCGGACGGGCGTTTCGCGCGGACGTCAAATGTGTGTTGTTGCTGGACGAAATCGACAAGACCGAGTCCGATGTGCAAGACAACATGCTGGATATTCTTGAGGACTTCGAGTTCACCATCCGCGAAGTGAACACGATTGTCAAGGCGACGAACATCCCGTTCATTGCGATCACGTCGAACGCGAAACGCGAGCTTTCCGATCCTTTCCTGCGCCGGTGCTATTGCCACCATATCGCGTTTCCGTCGCCGGACCAGATGCGGGAGATCATCCGGCTGCACTATCCGCAGACGAGCGGCAAGCTGATGGAAGCGGCCGTGAAGATTTTCTACGACCTGCGGCAGCGCGGCTTCGAGAAGCCTCCGGCGACGAGCGAGTTGCTGAACTGGATCGGCGCGCTGGAGAACATCGGCGTGATTCCGGAGCCGAAGAACCCGCCGCTGGTCGGCGTGCTGCTCAAGCGCGCGAGCGACATTCAGGCGTATCGCGGCGATGGCGAAGGGCCGAAGAGGTTCGCGTGATGCGGGCGGCGGAGGACACGAAAGAGGGCTACAACGCGCTGTTCGTGGACTTCTTTTACCTTGCGCGTGAGTACGGCGTGCCGGTGAACACGAAGGACCTGCTGGAGCTGAACCGCGGGCTCGAGAAGGATCTCGTGCATACGCTCGACGACTTGTTCGTGCTGATGCGGCTGTGCTTTGTGCGGCGCGTCGAGCACATGGACCCCTACGAGCGGGCGTTTGCGAGCTATTTCTACGGCATCGAAATCCCGGCGGTGGAGGAGGGCGACCTCTCGCTGCTGCGGACGAAGGAATTCCGCGAGTGGCTCAATCGCGCGATCGAGAGCGGCGAATTGCCCGCGCGCGCGAAGTGGGACATGACGCCGGAAGAACTAATGAAGAAGTTCTGGGAGCGCCTGAAGGAGCAGACCAAGGAGCACCACGGCGGCAGCAAGTGGGTGGGCACGCAGGGGAACTCGCCGTTTGGGCATTCGGGGAACGCGGAGAACGGCGTGCGCGTGGGCGGGAAGCCGGGGGGCGGATCGGCGCTGAAGGTGATCGGCGACCGGCGCTATATTTCGTATGCCAATTCGACGAAGCTGCGCAACGAGAACTTGCGTCAGGCGCTGGAGTCGATGAAGCACTTGAAGAAGGCCGGCGCGGAGGTGAACCTGGATCTCGACGAGACGATCCGGCGGACGTGCAAGAACGGCGGCGAGATTGATCTGGTGTTCTCGCGCGAATTGCGCGACCGGATGAAACTGATGCTGCTGATCGACAACGGCGGCTACTCGATGACGCCGTATGTGAATCTGACGCGGCTGTTGTTTGCGAAGATGCACGACCGCTTCGAGGACGTGAAGACCTACTATTTCCATAACACGATTTACGAGAAAGTCTGGGTGGATCAGCGGCGGATCCGCGGGATCAACGTGGAAAAGCTCTTGCAGGAGCGGCCGGACACCCGCATCGTGATCGTCGGCGATGCGACGATGGCGCCGGAGGAGTTGGTGTCGCCCTTTGGGTCGATCACCGGGTTCGATTTGCAGGACGCGCGCGCATCGATCTATTGGATGGAGCGCATCGCGGATCGGTTCAAGCACACGGTGTGGCTCAACCCCATTCCGCGCGAGCGCTGGGGCGGGAACTACGGCGCGTTTACGCTCAAAAAACTCCGCGAAGTCTTTCACATGGAAGACATGACGCTCGGCGGCGTGAAGGGCATGGTCCATAAGCTGAGCGACCGGACCGGCCGCGACGAGAACTAAGCGCTTCTAAAAATACCCGACGCCGGCCGCCATGAACCCGCATGGGCGAGCCGCCCATGCTACGATCGTTTGGATTTGTTACAGAGCTTAAGAAAGCGCGTCCGCCACGGTAGGGCGGTCATGACCCGCCCTACCGTGGCGGAAGCGTTTCATTTCTACAAACTCCGGCGATGGCCGGTGGTTACTCGGAATGACAATTCGCGCGAGGTTCCCGGCGGGAATTGGAGATGTCTCGGCATTGGCGAAGGCAATTTGGATCCCGCCCGCTTTTGGACTTCGGTCGATTCGCCCGGCTAGCATGGCGCTTCGAGCGGGGCTGATCTCGACTCTAATCCTCCTGAATCGCCTGAAATGAAACATTCTTCGGGTGACACGGGTTATACGACGGTATTCAAGTCCCGCTGCGCGCGGGCGGAAGCGCACGTCCCATGAAGCAGTTCGACGACGAGATTATTTCCGGCGGGACCTTCCGTTCGATTTGGAAAGTCGCGTGGCCGGTGATCGTGACGCAGCTTGTCGCTAACGTGCACGGCATCATCGACCAGGTGCTGGTCGGGCACAAGGATGGATTCGAGGGGCAGGCGGCGATCGGCGTCTCATGGCAACTGTTCCTGGTTGTGGTCGTCTTTCTATCGTCGCTGTTCCAGGGGATGAACATCCTGGTGGCGCAGTACGTGGGGCGCAAGGACTCCGCCGCGGTCAACCGAATCGCGTACCATACCTTTCTCGCGTGTGCGTATCTGTTGATCTTTATCGTCGCGCCCGCCGGTTATTTGCTCACGCCCCAGTTGCTGACGCTGGTCGATGTGTCCGAGGGCGTCCGGGTACACGCGCAGCCGTATCTGCGCGTATTATTTGTCATCAATGCTCCTTTGTTTTTTATGTTCTTGTTGGGCGGGGTGCTGCAGTCGAGTGGAAACATCAAGATCCCGCTCGTCCTCGGGCTTGCCACGGCGGTGACGCATGTCGCGCTCAGCTACGTGTTGATCAATGGCGTTGGCCCATTTCCGGAATTGGGCACGGTCGGCGCGGCGGTGGGTACGGTTCTGGGGCCGCTTCCCGCCGTCTGCGTGGGCGCGTGGCTTATTCTAAGCGGACGCACCTTCGTCGGCCCGCCGGATCGATACACGCTCATTCCCGATTGGACGATACTGCGGCGGAGCGCGGCCATCGGGATTCCGACGGGTATACAGGCCGTGCTGCTGAACGTGGGCGGCGCGGCGCTGATTTATTTTATCAACCAGTTGCCGGAGAGTGCGGCGGCGCTCGCGGCGTATAGCGTGTGCTACACGCAACTCTTCGCGATTGTGACCTTCGCAGGATTCGGTCTGCGCGCGGCGTGTGCGACGGTGATCGGGCAGAACATCGGCGCGGGGAAGCTGGCGCGCGGCGAGCGCGCCGTGTATCTGGGGGCGGGTATCGGGCTGGCGTGGGCGACGCTCTTCGGTGTGATTTTCTGGACACTGCCCGGGCCCTTGCTTTCGATGTTCGCGCTGAACGACAACCCGATGGTGGGCGAGGTCTCGCGCAGCTTACTTCAGTTCCTCACGTTCTCGAGCGTGTTTGTCGTGGTCATGCTCGCGTTTACCGGTGGCTTGCAGGGCGCGGGCGACACGCGCAATCCGATGTACATCGCGTTTGTGACGCAGATTCTGATTCTGCTCGGGTTCTGCCTCGCGTTCCAGATGGCGGGCCGCCTGACGGCGCAGGTCATCTGGACGGCGATATTGATTAGCCACGGCACGCGGCTGGTCTTGACGTACGCAGTCTTCAGCCGCGGCGGCTGGCGCAAAATCAAGGTTACGCTGGATTCGCCGCCGGTGGCACAAGGGGCGCCGCCGATCGAAACGGTCGAACCCTAGTCCCCCGGCAGGCCCGGTCGTCGACCCGGCTCCGCGCGCGCGTAGCCATGTCGGGTGCGTAGCATCGGCCTCTGGCCGATGGAGAATTTTCCGACAGCGCTGGCTTCTTGTGTGGAATCTCTTGGCTCATTCTTCATCGGCCGGAGGCCGATGCTACGACTGGGGCCGATGCCGCGGCGCGTTAGGCCTCGGGTTCGTCTGGGCCGGTGAGATCCTCTTCCTTTGAGCTGCCCACGGCGCGGGCGGCGGCGCTGACTTTGGCGCCTTCAGTGGGACTCATGAGCTTGACGCCTTGGGTGTTTCGGCCGATGGCGCGGATGTCCTTCACCGCCGAGCGGATCACGATGCCGTTGGTGGCGGCGAGCACCAGTTCGTCTCGGTCGTCCACCGTGAGCATGCCGATGACGTTTCCGTTGCGCTCCGTGGTTTTGATGTTGATGACGCCGGAGCCGCCGCGGTGTTGCAGCCGGTACTCGGAGACGAGCGTGCGCTTTCCGTAGCCGTTTTCGGTGACGCTGAGAACGGTCATTTCGTCTTTCGCGAGCGAGACGCCGATGACGCGGTCGCCTTTTTCGAGGCGGATGCCGATGACGCCGTGGGCCGTGCGTCCCATCGGGCGGACGTCGCTCTCGGGGAAGCGGATGGACATGCCGTGGTGCGTGGCGATGAGGATGTTGTCCTGGCCGGAGGTGAGCAAGACTGCGATGAGTTCGTCGCCTTTGTCGAGATCGATGGCGATGATGCCGACGTTGCGCGGGTTGCTGAACAGCTTGAGGTCGGTTTTTTTGATCGTGCCGAGCGTGGTGACCATGAGCACGAACAATTCGGCGTTTAGGTCGCGCACGGGCAGGAAGGCGGTGACGCGTTCCTCGCCTTTGAGGTCGAGCACATTGGCGATGCTTCGGCCGCGCGCCGTGCGGCTGGCTTTCGGGAGCTCATGCACTTTTCGCCAGTGGAGCCGGCCGGTGTTGGTGAAGAAGAGCATGTAGTCGTGCGTGGAGGCGATGAAGAGGTCTTGGACGAAGTCCTCTTCCTTCGTGTCCATGCCGGCGACGCCGCGTCCGCCGCGGCGCTGGCTGCGGTAGGTGCTCACCGGGAGGCGTTTGATGTAGCCGGAGTTGGACACGGTCACGACCATATCTTCTTCGGCGATGAGGTCTTCGACGGTGAATTCGTCCGTCTCGGAGAGGATTTCGGTCCGGCGGGCGTCGCCGTAGGTCTCGCGGATATGATCGACTTCGCGGCGGACTTCGGCGAGCATCGTCTTGCGGCCGGAGAGGATGGTGCGCAGGAGCTCGATTTCCATGAGGATCTGTTTGTATTCCTCGTCGAGTTCCTTGCGCTCCAGCCCCGTGAGACGGCGCAGGCGCATGGCGAGAATGGCGTTCGCCTGGACCTCGGAGAGCTTGAAGCGCTTCATCAATTTCTTTTGCGCGTCGTCGGTGTCGGAGGCTTTGCGGATGATCGCGATGACTTCGTCGATGTTGTCGATGGCGATTTTGAGGCCTTCGAGGATGTGGGCGCGGTCCTCGGCGGCTTTGAGGTCGAATTTCGTGCGGCGCTCGACGATGACAATGCGGTGTTCGATGTAGTAATAGACGAGTTCGCGCAGCGAGAGCACGCGCGGCATGTTGTTCACCAGCGCGAGCATGATGATGCTGTGCGTTTCCTGCATCTGCGTGTGCTTGTAGAGCTGGTTCAGCACGACTTCGGGTTCGTCGCCCTTGCGGATTTCGATGACGATGCGCATGCCGTCTTTGTCGGACTCGTCGCGCAGATCGCTGATGCCTTCGATGGTCTTCGCGCGCGCGAGCTCGGCGATGGATTCGAGCAGGCGCGACTTGTTCACCTGGTAAGGGATTTCGGAGACGATGATGCGATCGCGGCCGCCCTTGGGGTCGCTCTCGATGGCGGCGCGCGCACGCACGGCCAGGCGTCCGCGGCCGGTCTCGTAGGCCTCCCGCAGGCCGACCGTGCCGTAGATGATGCCGCCGGTGGGGAAGTCGGGGCCCTTGACGAATCGCATGAGGTCGCGCGAGGTGGCGTCGGGGTTTTCGATGAGATGGGTGATGGCGTCGCAGACTTCGCGCAGGTTGTGCGGCGGGCAACTGGTGGCCATGCCGACGGCGATGCCGTAGGAGCCGTTGACGAGCAGGTTCGGAAAAGCGGCGGGGAGCAGGGCGGGTTCGAGGCGGCTACCGTCGTAATTCGGCCTCATGTCCACCGTGTTCTTGTCGATGTCGGCGAGAAGGTTGGCGGTGATGGCCTGCAACTTGGCTTCGGTGTATCGCATGGCCGCGGGGCTGTCGCCGTCGACGGAGCCGAAGTTACCCTGGCCTTGGATGAGGGGGTAGCGCATATTCCATTCTTGGGCCATGCGGACGAGAGAGTCGTAGATCGCGCCGTCGCCGTGCGGGTGATACTTGCCCATCGTGTCGCCGACGATGAGCGCGGCCTTGCGGAAGGAGCGGCCGCTGGAGAGGCCGAGCTCGTTCATGGAGTAGAGGATGCGGCGGTGGACCGGCTTAAGGCCGTCGCGCACGTCGGGCAGCGCGCGGCTGACGATGACGCTCATGGAGTAGTCCATGAACGAGGTCTTCATTTCGTGTTCGAGGTCTCTGGAGACTATTTTTTCGTTTTCGGTGTACATGGCCCCTCTTGAATCCGTTTAGACCGGGGCGCTCTGCGCGTCCGGTGCCGCCCCATCAGCCGAAATTTTTTACGGCTTGCAGTTAAATATCGATGTTTCTTACGTCGGCGGCGTGTTGATGGATGAAATTCTTGCGCGGCTCGACCAAATCACCCATGAGCAGTTCGAAGAGGTTGCTCGCATCACGCTCGCTCACGGTGGACACCTGCATGAGCGTGCGCTTAGCGGGATCCATGGTGGTCTCCTTGAGCTGCTCGGCGTTCATTTCGCCGAGACCTTTGTATCGCTGGATCGAGACGCCTTTTTCGCCGATGCCCATCACCATGCGGCGGAGTTCGAGCAGGCTCTCGGTTTCCGTGGCTGCGCTGCCTTCTTCCTTCGGTGTGATCTTGAAGGGGGGATTGTCGGCGCGGTCCGTATCGTGGCTGTGCTCGAGCAGCACGGAGAACTCGTGGCTCTTGAGGAAGGCGAGATCGATCTGATCGGCCTGGCGCGTCAGCTTGGGCCGGCCGTTCCCGTTGGCGCCGTCGAGGGGCAGTTCTTCCTGTACGCGCGACGTGTCGACGAGTTCCTTCTCGTCGCCGAAGATTTTCGCGCGCTCCGAGGCGGAGATCGAGTCGGCGTTCTTGATTTTTGCTTTCGGAAGGTCGAGCGCGGCGCCGATCATTTCCGGGGTCACGCCGTATACGCGGCCCAAGCGCTGGACCATGCGCTGCCGGTCCTGCGCGGCCTTGAAGAGACGCCTGAGGTCTTTCTGTCCGAGCTTTTTCGCTTTGTCGCCCTTGCCCGCGGTGATCTCGTGCGACTCGAAGACCATTTCGATGAGGAACTCATCGCGTTCTTCTTCCGTATTGAGGTAGCGTGACTTCTTGCCTTTCTTGACTAAAAAGAGGGGCGGTTGCGCGATATACAGTTTTCCCTTTCGGATCAGCTCGGGCATCTGGCGGAAGAAAAAGGTGAGGAGCAGCGTGCGGATGTGCGCGCCGTCGACGTCTGCGTCGGTCATGATGATGACCTTGTGGTAGCGCAGATTTTCGAGATGGAAATCTTCCTGGCCAAATCCGCAGCCGAGCGCGGTGATGAGATTTTTGATCTCGTTGTTGTTCAGCATTTTGTCCACGCGGGCTTTTTCGATGTTCAGGATTTTTCCGCGGATGGGCAGGATGGCCTGGAAGCGGCGGTCGCGGCCCTGCTTGGCCGAGCCGCCGGCGCTGTCGCCCTCGACGATGAAGATT
Source organism: Candidatus Hydrogenedentales bacterium (assembly GCA_038916785.1). Taxonomy (GTDB): domain Bacteria; phylum Hydrogenedentota; class Hydrogenedentia; order Hydrogenedentales; genus VFKU01. Next base: position 14,380 of record JBCLBO010000001.1, read on the forward strand.
TCGCAGAGCGTGGGGTCCTTCTCGGAGCAGTCGGCCAGCTTGCCGGGCAGGGCGGAGCCGCCGTCGAGCAGGCTCTTGCGGCGGGTGAGGTCTCTCGCTTTTCGCGCGGCCTCGCGGGCCATGGCGGCCTCGAGGGTCTTGTTGCAGATGCGGTTGGCGACGCTGGGGTTTTCCTCGAAGTAGGTCATCAGGCCTTCGTAGACCAAGGAATGGACGATGCCCTGGACTTCGCTGTTGCCCAGCTTCATCTTCGTCTGCCCTTCGAACTGCGGCTCGAGCACGCGCACGGACACGATCGCGGTGAGGCCTTCGCGCGCGTCGTCGCCGCTGATGGCGGACATGCCTTTCTTGATGAGGTTATTGCGCTTGGCGTGTTCGTTCAGCGCCTTCGTGAGTGCGGAGCGGAATCCGGTGAGGTGCGTGCCGCCTTCGTGGGTGTTGATGTTGTTCACGTAGCTGGAGATCGTGTCCGAGTAGGAGGTGGTGTACTGCAGCGCGATCTCGCCTTCGACATCGTCCTTCTTGCCTTCGAAGGCGATCGGCTTGCGGTGCAGCGGCTCGCGGTTGTTGTTGAGGTACTCGACGTACTCCGTGATTCCGCCTTTGTACTGCATGACGATAGTTTCGGCGTCGCTGCGTTCGTCCTCGAAGGTGATCTTGAGGCCCTTGTTGAGGAAGGCGAGTTCGCGCAGGCGATTGAGCAAGGTGTCCGGGTCGTAGGTGAGCGTCTCGAAAATTTCCGCGTCCGGCTTGAAGGTGATGCGCGTGCCGGTGAGCTTGGCCTTGCCGCGCTCTTCGAGGTCCGTCTGGGGGACGCCGCGCTTGAACGACATGAAGTAGATTTTGTCGTCGCGGCGGACCTCGGCTTCGAGCCATTCGGAGAGTGCGTTCACGCAGGAGACGCCGACGCCGTGGAGGCCGCCGGAGACTTTGTAGGCGCCCTTGTCGAATTTGCCGCCCGCGTGGAGGATGGTGAGCACGACTTCGAGGGAGGATTTGTTCTTGAGCTTGGGGTCTTTGGTATTGGTGAATTTGTCGACGGGGATGCCGCGGCCGTCGTCGATGACGGTGACGCTATTGTCCACGTGGATCTTGACTTCGATCTTCGAGCAGTGGCCGGCGAGGGCCTCGTCGATGCTGTTGTCTACCACTTCGTACACGAGGTGATGGAGGCCGCGCGCGCCGGTGTCACCGATGTACATGGCGGGGCGCTTGCGCACCGCCTCGAGCCCTTCCAAAACCTGGATGGATTGGGCACCGTAAGTCGTTTCAGACACGTAACTTACCCCCGATTTGTGCAGCCCCGAAAATCGCCCCGAACAGGCAAAGCAAAGTATAGCAATTGCGAGTCGGCGAAACAAACAAATCGGGCCGTCTTTTGAGGCGGACGCGCGGCTATTTCGGGGCGTCCGCGGGGTCGACGAGATCTTCGGCAGTGGGGAGGGTGAGATAGATGTCTTCGATGGATTCGGTGCTCAGCAATCTATTAATTTTGGCGATAATTTCCAGCTTGTCATAAGAGAACTTGTGCATCCAAGCGGGGCTGAGCACGGCGACGGTGAGTATGCTTTTGCGCACCTTCATCGGGTGGCTGCGCGGGCCGAGTTCGGGGCCGGCGAGGTCGTTCCACCGCTCCCATATTTGCGCGTGGTCCAGGTGCGCGCCGAGCTTGGTGTTGGCCTTGAGCGAATCGAGAATCTGCGCGATATTTTGTGGGTCTTGTTTGCTCATGAGGCAGCCTCGGATGAACGCCCGTAGGGGCGGCCCCCCGTGGCCGCCCTGCACATCGGCGCGCCCCGCACGTACGAGGGCGGCCACAGGGGGCCGCCCCTACGGTTGGCCGATTCGCGACTGGTCAGACGCCTCTTCATGACGGCGCGAGGCGACCGGCTTCGATGACGAATTCGAGCGTGGGGCGCGACTCAGGGGCTACGCTTCGCGCGAGGTCGGTGGTGGTGATGAAGCACTGCGCGTCGGCGGGAATCGCGTCGAAGAGCTGCGTGGCGCGTTGCGCGTCGAGTTCGGCGAGGACCTCGTCCAGCATCAGGACCGGTAACTCGCCGGTGCGCGCGTGCGCGTGACCCATCTCGGCCAGCCGGAGCGCGAGCGCGGCGGATTTTTGCTGGCCCTGCGAGGCGTGGCTGCGCGCGGGGTTTCCGGCGACCGCGATCTCGATGTCGTCCCGGTGCGGGCCGTGCACGGTCATTTTGCGGCGGATGTCGGAGTCGCGCTTGGCGCGGAGGACATCGGCGAGTGTGCCCGCGGGACACTCCGGCGCGTAGGCCAGCGCGAGCGCTTCGCCGCCGGCGATATGTGCGTAGGCCTCGGCGGCAAGCCGGCACAGGTCGGCCACGAATGCCGCGCGGCCTACGATGACGACTTCGCCCTCGCGCGCGAGCTGCACGTCCCACACGTCGAGCAGTCCTGTGTCGGGCCGGGGCGCGCGGAGCAGTTCATTGCGCTGGCGGAGCACCTGGCGGTAATTCTGCAGCGCGGCGAGGTAGGCCGGTTCGAGTTGAGAGAGGGCCATGTCGAGAAATCGCCGGCGCAGGGCGGAGCCGCTTTTGATCAGCGCGATGTCTTCGGGTGCGAAGAGGACGACACCCACTTTGCCGAGCATGTCGCTGAGGCGTTTTTGCGCGACGCCGTTGATTTTGACGCGCTTCTGGCCCTTCCACCAATGCGTTTCGAGAATGACCTCCCGCTGCGCGCGCTGGACGTCGATTCGGATGTGGAATTCCTCCGCGCCGGCCTGCGCCAGATCGCTCTCGATGGTCGTGCGGTGGCTTTTGGAGGTGGCCGCGAAGAGGATGGCTTCGAGCAGCGAGGTCTTTCCCTGCGCGTTGCGTCCGCGGACTAAGTTGATGCCGGGCCCGGGCTGGAGATCGATCTCGCGCAGGCAGCGGAAGGAGCGGCAATAGAAACGGGAAACGTGCATGTCAATCTATTGGAGACCCTTCGTGACCCCACGGGTCGTAATCGTACTCGTACTCGGCATCGTTATCGTAATCGGAGAACCGGCGAGAACCTTCGCGATCGAATCGGGGAAGGGCAGAACCCGACATGATTTACAGGAGTGACAAGATCGGTTCTCCCCATCGTGCCCATCCTGCCTAATTGCTCTTGAGCGTCGCGTCTCGGAGAACGCTTCGGTATTGGCGGGGATATTTCTACGCCGCGATGCCGATGAGTTCGTCAATGGACTCATGGCTCTGTGACAGGACCTCGACGGCCGCGGCGACCTGGTCGGGATCGAGTCCCGATTCTTCCCACATGCCGGGGTTGTCGGGGATGGCGGCGCCGTTGAGCGCCGGGAAGCCGGCCTGGTAGCACATCCAGTCTCCGGCGGCCACGAAGGCCGCTCGGCGGCGCTGCTGGGGCGTGGCGCATCGCGTGACGTCGTGGTGGCCGCCGATCGCGGCGACGAGGTCCTCTTGTAGTTTCCACCGCGTGCCGAGCAGGGCGCCGAGTTCGGCATGGTCGACTCCGAGTTCGCGGTGCTCGATCACGTGCGCGGGGAACTTTCCCTCGATGACCTTGGCGGATATCCGCTCCCATTCGGCGGGCAGGTTTTGCTGCATGATGATCTTGCCCACATCGTGCAGGAGTCCATACATGAAGGCCTCGTTGGGGTCGGAAATCGCGGCGCCAGCACGATTGGAAAGGATGCGGCCGGCGGTGCCGCAGGCGACGGCATGGCGCAGGAGCGAGGCCTCGCCGCCTTTGAAGGTTTCGAAGACGGAGGCGGTAAGGATGAGATTTCGGACAACCTTTATGCCGAGCAGCACAACGCCCCGCTCGACGGAATTGACCTTGTCGCGCAGGGAGTAGAACGCGGAATTCACGAGCCGGAGCGATTTGAAGGAGAGCGAGGGGTCCTGGGCGATGGCCTTGCCGACGTCTTGCAGGCTCGCGTTGGGGTCATCGAGCATTTGCATGATGCGCACGACGGTGGTGGGGAGGCTGGGCAGCGTGACGAGGTTGTCCAGTATCGATTCGATTCTGGCGGACTTGTCCATTGCCGGCGATTCCCCCTTGCCGCGTCTACCGCGCTGCTGAGATCCGTGGTCGGCCCGGCATCGCGCACGATCGTGTGGCGAGGGGCCTGGTTCGGAGACGAGATTGCTTCGCTACCGCTCGCAATGACGGAGCTAGCGCCCGCACTGACGGGGCCACCGCTCGCACTGACGGGTCAGGCAGAGTTCTCGGAGAAGGCTTGGGGCTCGCACCGGGGGCGATTAGAATAGATACTCCGGCTCGATCATGGGGTCGTATCCGACCTTCTCATCCTGGTCCCAGAATCCGAAAAACTCGTAGACGCCGATTCCGAAGCGCATGAAGAATTTTGTCGTGCCGACGACGGTGCCGTGGGCGATGACTTGGGTGAGCGGACGCCCCTGGCGAATACTGCGGTCCCACGCGAGGGGAATTTCGGCCCATCCGAAGAGGACATTCGAGAGGCCGCGTCCCATCTTTTCAAGGCGCTCCTGGAATTTGGTCGGATGGGGTACGCCCTGATCGGGATCGTAGCTTTGCGCGGCGGCGATGGGCGAGACGATCATGGAGGCGATTACGAGGAGCGCAATCAGCCGAAACGATTTGACCGCCTGATACCGCCGCATGAATGGACCTCCGTCAAGGGACTGCGAAGAACGCCCTGAAACGAAGGATAACATAGGGGGTGTGGGGTGTCAAACCCTATCGCGCCAATATCTTAGAGCGAAGACGGACCGTCTTGTTGTTTCGAAACATGGCGTGGCGATTGAAAAACGTATCGGTGGATGGGGGTCGGGACAGGATCGCGAAAATAGCCAAGCCATTGTTCCGCAGCGTGTTACGAAATGGGCGATCCTTGGCACGGGCCTTGGCATTTGCTGGGCAGACAATTTGGATACAGACGCCGCCGAGCGGATCGCGATCGGTCCGCGCGGCGGTTTTTGTCTCACGCGGAGGCGTGGAGAGATTAGTCGCGGAGCGGGACGTTTTTGCGGACGACTCGGCCGTGTTCGCGCGTGAGGAGGGTGATCGAGTCGACGCCGTTGGCGACGAGGTAGTCGCGGGCGAGACCGATGTCTTTGCCCACTTGCGCGGGGCCGTGGCTGTCGTCGCCGAAACAGAAGGGGATGCCGCGCGCGTGCGCTTCGCGCACGAGCCAGGGGCGGGGATACGGAGAGCCGAGTCCCTTGCGGATGCCGGCGGTGTTCAGATCGAGGATGCCGTTGTGCGCGCGGACGACGTCGAGCGCGGCGAGCGCCGATTCGCGGACGGGGGGCGTCTCAACGGACTCGGGCGTGGGCGCGTTTCGGCGGACGAGATCGAAATGCGTGACGATCTCGGGGCGCAGCGCGCGGACCATCTCGGCAAGGTCGGAATAGTAGGCGATAGCGAGACGCTCGACGCTCCCGGCGATCTCAACGGCCTTCGCATAGAGCGGCGGCGGGCCATCGATGGTCGTATCGAAGACGTGATGGACGGAACCGGCGATATATTCGAATCGGTATTTCTCGCGTAGCGCGAGCATGGTGTCGGCGTAGGACTCTTTCGGCACGGCCTCGGTCTCGAATCCGCGCAAGACGACCAGGCGCCCCTCGAATTCCTGCGAAAGTTCCGCAAGGTCGCGGGCGTAGTCGTCGAATTTCCGGTGCAGCGTGTCGAGGTCCCAGCCGAGCGCGCGCTCCTCGTCGTAGAGGTAGCGCTCGTGCGGGCGCGGGGCGTGCTCGGTGACGCCGAAGGTTTGGTAGCCGAACTCGGCCGCGGCTTCGAGGACTTCGCGCAACGTACCCACGGCGTGATCGCAGTACGTGCCGGAGTGTCCGCCGTGGAGCGAGACTTTCCAGGGTGTTGATTCTGGCATGGGGCGGGCGCACCTTTGATGACGGCGCACGTTAACAGAGCGGCGGTGGCGCGGACAAGCGGCCTTGCGCGGGGCGGGCCGCCGTGCGAGACTGTGCGGCACTGTAGGGAGGGAGTTCAGACTATGCGGAACGTACTCATCGCACTCTTGGTCTCGGCGGGCGCATCGGCGCAGCTTACGGCGGGCCCGGTGGAGTTGGTGTCCGACAAGAACAATTTCTCGGAGGGCCCGCTGTGGCTTGGGGAGGGGAAGTGGATTTTTAGCGACATTCCGAAGAACGGGATTTTCGCCGCGGACGGATCGGTGTACCGGCAGCCGAGCAACGGCGCGAACGGACTGACGCTGGATCGGCAGGGGCGTCTGATCGCGTGCGAGAGTATGAAGCACCGGATCACGCGGACCGAGGCGGACGGCACGATCACGGTGCTGGCCGAGAGCTACGACGACAAACCGCTCAATGGCACGAACGACGTCGTGGTTGGCGTGGACGGCACGATCTATTTCACCGACCCGACCGGGCCGAAGAAGGACGACGGGACTGGGCAGGGATTCAGCGGCGTGTACGCAATCGCGCCGGACGGTCCGAGCCTCACGCTGATTTCCGATGATCTGAAGTATCCGAACGGCATCTCGATGGCGCCCGACGGCAAGACGCTCTACGTGGGCGATTTTCTTGGCGGCTTCATTCGCGCGTATGACCTGTCCGCGGAGGGGAAGGCAAGCAACCCCCGCGTGTTCTGCGAGGTGAAGAATCCCGACGGATTCAAGGTGGACATGGCGGGGCGCGTGTGGTCGTCGTCGTCAAAAGGGATTCAGGTGTTTGGTGCGGATGGAAAATTCATCGAGACCGTGGACTTTCTGGGGACGCCGACGAACTGCGCGTTTGGAGGCGCCGATGGGCGGACCCTGTTTATCACCGCGCGCAAGATGGTTTATACGGTGTTGGTGAAGGAGCCCGGCATCGTGCCCGCGGCGCAGGCGGCCCAGTAGTGAATTGCAAAATGGCAGGCGTGGGCCTAGAATCCGGGCCTGCTGAATATGGCGCCCGGCGAGCATCGCGTGCGCGAAACCGCGGCGCACGAAGGCGCCGCGCACAGTCAGGGCATGGATGACCCCAGTGGACTATCTGAATCAAGGCCCGTCCGAGGGCGGCAACTACGAGCACGCGTGGGCGGGCATCTATTTGTCCGCGCATCTCGTCTCGGACATTGGCAAGCGGCGCGAGCGGAACGAAGACTCGTGTCTGATGGCGGCGCCGAACGACATCGACCTGCTCGATAGTTGCGGGTTCCTCTTTGCCGTGGCCGACGGGATGGGCGGCGCGAGCGCGGGGGAGCGGGCGAGCCGGCTCGCGCTTGATACCTTCTCGGAGTCGTTCTACCGGGGCGCTCCGACGAACCTGCCCGAGCGGATGCGGATGTCGATTGAGGACGCGAACGCGAAGGTCTACCAGGCCTCCGAGAGCGATCCGGAGTTGCACGGCATGGGCACTACGCTGACGGCGATGACACTCGTGGGCGACGCGGCCTATGTTGGGCAGGTGGGGGACAGCCGGGTGTACTTGCAACGGCCCGACGCGCCGCTCGTGCAGTTGACCGAGGACCATTCGCTCGTGGCCGAGCAGTTGCGCGAGGGCCTGCTCAGCGCCGAGGAGGCGCGCAATCACGTGATGAAAAACCTGATCACGCGCGCGATTGGGATCAAGACTGAAGTGGAAGTGGATCTCTACGGCGTACAGGTGCAGAAGGGCGACACGCTGCTGCTGTGCTCCGACGGACTCTGCAACTTCGTCAGCGATCCCGACATCGCCAATTGCCTGCACGTGAAGACGCCGCGCGCCGCCGCGCGGCTGCTCGTGGGCAAGGCGCTCGAGGGCGGCGGGAACGACAACATCACCGTCGCGGTCATTCGCGTGACGGATTCTCCGCCGCGCCGGCCGCTCCAGTTGGGGTGCAGGCCCGTGGAAACCCCGCAGACGGGGTTCGTCACGCGGCTCAAGCGGTTGTTCGGGTAGGGAGGACCTTAGTCCTCCGGCTCCGCGTGAGGACTATGATCTTTTCGATGACGAGTTAAAGCGTCTAACAATACCCGACGCCGGCCGCCATGAACCCGCATGGGCGGGCCGCCCATGCTACGATCGTTGGGAGTTGTTACAGGCCTTTGGTATTTATGCCGGATCTTCGGCGGGCGCCGTGGCGGGTTCCGGAGCGACAGACTCCGGGGCCGGCTCCGGGGGCGCTGGTTCCGCGGATTCGGTTTTCGCTTTCGGCACGAAGGTGATCGAACCCTGCTCAAGTTTTACTGAATCGATCTGGCGGATGAGGGTGCGCGCGTCGGGGTCGTGGTCCCAGCGATCGGCAAAATCCTCGCCGCGCGTTTGCGTGAGATACCGCTCGGGGACGGCCTCGCCCTTGAAGGTGGCGGACTCGAGATAAATGTCCGGGTCGTCGTTGTTCAGCGAGACGTCAAAGGTCGCGGAGCCGTTGAAGTAGCGGCCGTGGAATCCGGGAAACCAGTCGAGCGCTACGCTCAATTTTCCAGTGACTCCGCCGTCTTCGATCACCAGGTACAGCAGTCCGCCGTAGATGTCTTTCAGGTCCGGGTGGTTTTGCAGGAGCGCGTTCAATTCCTGCTCGCTCAGCGTCAGGCTGGGCAGCGGTTTTGCGGCGCGCAGGTCGCGGGCGTATTCGTCCACGCGGGTGATGAGCGCCTGGATCTGGTCTGCCGGAATGTCGATCGTCGGCAGCTCGACTGGCGCGGTCTCGGTGTACTTCTCGCGGACCTCGCGCACGAAATTGCGTCCGACGATGAACGCGATCAAGCCGCCGATCAGCGCGAGCACGACTAGCGTGACGCAGCCGTAGAGGAAGCAGTTCCCGCGGTCCTCGCGGAAACGCGGCAAGAGCGTTTGGAGCGGACGATTGTCGTTCATGTACGGCCTCATCGTTTTGACTCTCCCTCATGGTACATGGGTCTCGGCGTCAGGCCAATCTACCGCGCCGGGCGGAATTTATTCATGTCCTCAGCAGCCCGTTGAGGTCGCCAGAGTGGAAGAGCCGTCGCGGCTCTGCTGAAGCGGCGAGACGCCGCTTCCACTCTGGCGGCCCGATGACTTGAGAGCACAGGGTACGCCGCGTTGGAGTTTTTCAACGGGCTTTCAGCGGCGGCGCGGGCCGCGGCGGCGGCGGTGGTGGCGCTTTCGGCGGGAGGTGTTGCGGGCGGGGGGCTCGCCCGTCCCGGTGGCCATGCGCGCGCCGGCGTCGCCCACTTCGAAGACGGCGGCTTCGCCGGCGGCGTTGAAGTTTTCGCAGCGCGGGCACTGCGAGAGTTCCTCCGCTTGTTCGTCGAGGTAGGTGCAGCCGCAAAAGGTGCATTTCCAGAGAAACTGCTGGCCGAGGCGGCGTTGTGGCCGGCGCACGTTGATCTCGGTGTAGAGCCAGATGCCGCCGGCGAGCAGGCCGAGCAGAATCGAGTACAGCGCGAGGGCCTGGGGCAGCTCGATGGTAATCACGGCGCGTAGCTCCCCGCGCGCACGATGAACGTGCCCGATTGAAGCTCCGGGCCATCGCCGAGCAGCGGCTCGAAGCGGTAGCGCCCCAGCGCGTCACCGGCAGAGCGGACGATCTCGTTGGCGTTCGAGAGTACATTGAAACCGCCCACGACTCTGCCGTCGCGATCCACTTGGAACACCAGCGTGAGCGGTTCCGGCAACGCCTCGGGCGCAAGGCCCCAGAGCGCGTCGATCGGCGCGACGACGAGGACCTTGCGATCCTTGGGCGGCGAGAGCCACTCGATGTAGGCCTCGAAACCCGGCGCGGGCCGGCTGACGGGTGTTGGAGGGGCGGGGCGATCCTCCGGCGGGCCAAAGGTGAGCCGGGAAAGGGTCTGGCCGAGAGAGCCGAATCGGCTTTCACGGCCGCTCGGTCCGTCGCCGGCCGCTCCGGCGAAGAACTCGTCGTAGCGCGAGCGAGTCTCGAGCGCCTCCTGTCTCATGCGCAACTGGTCCAACTTTTCGAACTTTAGCGCGGGCAGTTCAATCGCGGGTAAGAGATCGGGCGGATCGGCCGGCGCGGCGCCGGTGAAGTCCGGCCCGGCGAGGCTGAGGCGATCCGGGGGCGCGGGATCGGCGGCGGGCATGGGTGGCGTTTCGCGGATGACGACGCTGAAATATTCGACGTCTTTATGGGGGAACGAGAAGACGATTCGGAACAGGGTGACGGCGGAGACGTGTAGGAGCAGCGAGAGCACGAGCGCGCGCGCGAAAATGCGGTCGCTGCGGCGCCGCGCGATCATTTCGGGTCGTCGAAGGGTTGCGCGCCGATGCCGAGGCGTTTGATGCCTACACTGTTGGCGATGCCGAGCACTTCGACGAGGCGGGCGGTGTCGGTGCGGGCATCGGTGCGCACGAGGAGTTGCAACTCGGGGCGCTTGCGGACTTCATCGGAGAGACGCTGCGTCAATGTCTTGATCGAATCGATCTCCTCCGTGTCAATGTAGATTTTCCCCTTGCCGCCGGGGCCGTCGGCGCCGTAGGCGAGCGTGACGGAGAGGTCCTTCTGTTCGAGTTCGGTGGCGCCTTCGGCCTTGGGCATTTCGATCTTGATGGAACTCTGCACGACGAAGGTGGACGAGAGCATGAAGAAGAGGAGCAGATTGAACACGACGTCGATCATCGGCGTGAGATTGATCTCGGAGCCGGAGCGTTTCTTTCGCCGCTTGCGGAATTTCATGGCGGGTCCTCAGCCGGCGCCGCGGGCGCGGTCTTTGGTGAGGAGATCGACGAGTTCGGAGGAGCTGACTTCCATTTCGAGCACCATGTTTTCGACGCGGCCGACGTAGTACTTGTGGACGACGATGGTGGGGATGGCGACGGCGAGGCCGGCGAAAGTGGTGATGAGGGCGTTGCCGATGCCCTCGGCGAGGTCGCTGGGGTTGACGAGGCCCTGCTTGTAGCGGATTTGTTCGAAGGCGAGGAGCATGCCCTGGACCGTGCCGAGCAGCCCGAGCAGCGGACCGATGCCGGCGCAGGTGTCCAATGCGGAGAGGTAGCGTTCGAGCCGCGGAATTTCGAGGTTGCCGGCGTCTTCCAGCGCCTCGCGGATGTCTTCCTTGGGCCGGTCGTGCTTGAGCAGGCCGGCGCGGAGGATTCGCGCGACGGGCACGTCGGTCTCGTCGCAGATTTCGATGGCCTCTTGCGGGCGGCCCTGGCGGAGCACGGTGCGCATAGTGTCCATCAATTCGCGCGTGTCGATGGTCGCGCGGCGCAACACGAAGAAGCGCTCGATGGCGATGGCCAGCGCGATGATGGAGGTGGCGAGGATGGGCCACATGAGCACGCCGCCCGCGCGGAACCACTCGTAGACGCTCAGAGAATGACTGGGCACGCGGCCTTCCCCCTGGGGTCGCCCGGCTTAGTGGGTGACCAGCGTGCCCAGGCCAGCCTGCGTGAAGATTTCGACGAGGAGGGCGTGCGGCACGCGCCCGTCAATTATATGAGTGCGGCGCACGCCGTAATCAAGTGCCTTGTGGCAGGCTTCAATCTTGGGGATCATGCCGCCGGCGATGACGCCGTGCTTGGTGAGTTCTTCGACTTCGGCGTAGCGCAGGTGGCGAATCAGGGAGCTTTCGTCGTTCACTTCGCGCAGTAGGCCGGGTTGATCGGTGAGGAAGATGAGTTTTTCCGCCGTGATGGCGGCGGCGATTTCGCCAGCGGCCGTGTCGGCGTTCACGTTCCAGGTGCGGCCTTCGGTGTCGGTGGCGATCGACGCGATGACGGGGATCATGTCGTTCGCGCAGAGGACCTGGATGATCTTGAAATGGACGGTGACGATCTCGCCGACGTTGCCGAGATCGACACCGTCTTCGCTGACGAGTTTGCGCGCGTGGAGCAGGTTGGCGTCTTTGCCGCAGAGGCCCACGGCCTCGCCGCCGGCTTTGTTGATGAGGGCGACGATGTCCTTGTTCGTGCTGCCGGCGAGGACCATTTCGACGATGGCGATGGTGTCGTTGTCGGTGATGCGCAGTCCACCGTGGAATTTGGACGGGATGTTCAGCCGCTGGAGCATGCGCGTGATTTCGGGGCCGCCGCCGTGCACGACGACCGGATTGATGCCGACGTATTTCATCAGCACGATGTCTTCGGCGGTGAGCCGGCGGATGGCGGGGTCTTCCATGGCCGCGCCGCCGTACTTGATGACGATGGTCTTGCCGGCGAACTCGCGGATGTACGGGAGTGCCTCGACGAGGACGCCGGCCTTCTGGATGAAGGCCTTCATTTGCTTGGACGAGAGGGCGTCTGAGGATTCGCTCATTTAGGTCCGGTAGTCCGCGTTGATGCTGACGTAGTCGTGGCTGAGGTCCGAGGTCCAGAACACGGCGTCGCCCGGGCCGTCGCCGAGATTGACCGTGATGGTGAATTCCGGCTTGCGCATGACGGCGGCGGCGTCCTCCTCGGCGTAGGCCGCGCCGATCCCTGCCTTGCAGACTTGCACATCGCCCAGCCAGATGTCGAGTTCGCCGGGGTCGAAATCCACGCCGGCGTAGCCCGCCGCGCAGGCGATCCGGCCCCAGTTCGGGTCCTGACCGAAGAAGGCGGTCTTGCAGAGCATGGAATTGCCGATGGACCGCGCGACGGTTTTCGCGTCGCCGCCGGACTGCGCGCCGCGGACGAGAATTTCGACGACTTTCGTGACGCCCTCGCCGTCCTTGACGATCCAGAGCGCCATGTCTTTGCAGAGCTGCGCGAGCGCTTCGCCGAATTCCTCGCGCTCCTTCGAGCGCGCGCCGATGGCAGGCACGCCGCTGGCCCCGTTCGCCAGGATGAGCACCGTGTCGCTCGTGCTCATGTCGTTGTCGATGCCGATCCGGTTGAAGGACTGCTCGACCGCGTCGAAGAGCAGGCTGTGCAGCACCTCGGGCGCGAAGGCGGCGTCGGTGGTGAGGACGCAGATCATCGTCGCCATGTTCGGCGAGATCATTCCCGCGCCCTTCGCGATCGCGCCGATGCGCACCGGCCGGCCGCCGAGCGTGATTTCAATCGCGCGTTCCTTCGCCGTTTTGTCCGTCGTCATGATCGCTTCGGCCGCGTCCGGGCCGCCATCCCGCGAGAGCGCGGCGGCGCAGCCGTCTACACCCTTCACAATTCGATCCATCGGCAGCGGCACGCCGATGACGCCGGTGCTCAGGATGCAGACCTGGTCCGGCTCGATGCCGAGCTTGCCGCCGACGCGATTGGCCGTCGCGCGGACGTCGTCCATGCCGCGCTTGCCGGTGGCGGCGTTCGCATTGCCGCTGTTGGCGAAGACGGCGCGCGCGGCTTCGCGCAGGCACAGCGACTGGTTCCAGATGACCGGGGGAGACTTGAGGATGTTTCGCGTGAACATGCCGGCGACTTCGGCGACGCGATCGCTCAAGATGAGCCCGCAGTCGCGCTTCTTGGACGTGAGTTTGATCGATGCGTTCACGCCCGAGGCGGAGAAGCCTTGCGGCGCGCAGATTCCGCCGTGGACCTGATTCATACGGTCATCCCCCCGAAGAGGAGGCCGTCCGTCTCGGGGAGGCCGAACATCAGGTTCATGCACTGGATCGCCATGCCGGCTGTGCCGCCCATGAGGTTGTCCACGGCGCTGACGATAATAAGATTGCCCGTGCGCGCGTCGGGTATCCAGCCGAAATCGACGAAATTCGTCGCGCGCACGCTGGTGACTTCAGGGAAATTGCCTTCGCCGAGCACGCGCACGAATGGCTCGTCCTTATATATGGAGTAGCAGGCGGCAAGATCAACTTTCGCGGTCGGGCGGACCGTGATCGTGCTGAGGATGCCGCGCGTATACGGACCGACGTGCGGCGTGAATTGCACCTGGAATCCGCCGCCGAGCTCCTGTTCGATCTCGGGCGTGTGCCGGTGGCTGGTGACGCCGTAGGCCCAGACGTTCTCGTTCATCTCGGGGAAGTGGAAGTGTTGCTTCATGCCCCGGCCCGCGCCGGAGACGCCCGAGACAGAATCGATCACGACGGGGACGGAAGGCTTGGCGAGTTTGAGGAGCGGGAGTAGCGGCACGAGCGCGCTGATCGGATAGCAGCCGGGCCCCGCGACGAGGTTGGCTTTCTTGATTTGCTCGCGGTAAGCCGGCACGAGGCCGTATATGCTTTCCTTGAGCAGCGCGGGGGCCGTGTGCTCGACCTTGTAGGTCGCCTTCCACTGCGCGGGGTCCTTGAGCCGGAAGTCCGGGCCAATGTCGATGACCCGCGCGCCCGCCGCGCGAAGGGCGGCGACCACGGGCATGCTCTCCGTGCCAGGCGCGCCGACGAAGACCACGTCGCACTTCTTCGCGAGTGCGGGAGCGTCGAAGGTCTCGAGCACGACGTCGCTGAGCTTGCCAAAGCCGGGCACGGCGTCGGTCAGCGGCTGGCCGGCGGCGGTCGTCGAGGCGGCGGCCACCAGTTTGGCCTGCGGATGGGCGCAGAGCAGGCGCAGCAGTTCGCGCCCGCCGTACCCCGTCACGCCGACAATGCCTACACGTATCACGTCTGGACTCCGTGGGAAGGCGCGGATTATAGCGACCGTTTTCCGATTCGTGCAAACCCTTCGGGTTACAAGTGGGGAGCCCATGCGTACTTAATCGCCGATCCCAAGTTTCAGACTTCTTGATCTCCGCAACTGTTGATCTGGGTTTTGTGCCCCGGTAGGGGCACTTGATAGTAGCCCGGCACTTCAGTGCCGGGTTTGAAGGAACCTAATACTTGAAGTCCCGTAGGGACGGCTGAAGGGGCAAATCATGTTTTCAGCCGTCCCTCCGGGACTCAGTCTTTCCATCTGTCGTCGAAACCCGGCGTTGAAGGGCGTGTTGCCCAAACGATCCGACTTGCCTGGAGAGACGTGACAGGCCTCTTTGGACTGCGGCAGCGATAGCTGCCGCTTTACTGAGCCCAGCGGAGCTGGGCGTCGTCGCGCCGGAATCCCCGTTTTTTGTGTGCACTGCGCCGGAGCAAGCTCCCGGCGCGAAAGCGGCAGCTATCGCTGCCGCAGTCCAAAGAAGTCCGAGTCGTTGAATTTCCGCGCCGTAGGTTTGGGCAACACGCCCTGAAACGCCGGGCTACTATCAAGCTGTCCCTCCGGGACGCAAACCCAAGCCGATCTTCAGGCTTTCCGGTGTTTTCGGAACAAAGATTTTTTTCGGGGCGCATTGCGTGGCATCCGTCGCGCGCGTAGTCTACTTGTATGAGCCAGGATTTATTCGAACATTCGGCGGCGGCCCGGCTGCGCAAGGAGGCGCCGCTGCCGCGCCGGGTTGCGCCGCGGACCTTGGATGAGATCGCGGGGCAAGAGCATATCCTTGGGCCGGGAAGGTTGCTGCGGCGGGCGATCGAGGCGGATCGGATCACGTCGATCATTCTGTTCGGGCCGCCGGGATCGGGAAAGACTGCCCTGGCGCGGCTGATCGCGATGCGCACGAAGGCGGCGTTTGAGAATCTGAACGCCGTGACGAGCGGCGTGAAGGACGTGCGCGAGGTGATCGAGCGCGCAAAGCAGCGGCGCGTGCAGGACGGGCGGCGGACGATCCTGTTCGTGGACGAGATTCACCGCTTCAACCGTTCGCAGCAGGACGCGCTACTGCCGGATGTCGAAAACGGAAACATCATTCTGATCGGCGCGACTACGGAGAACCCATTCTTCTCGATCGTGTCGCCGCTGCTGTCGCGATCGCAGTTGTTTGAGTTCAAGCAGCTCAGCGAAGAGGCCGTGCAGGGGTTATTGCGCCGCGCGCTGACGCACCCCGAGCGCGGGTTGGACGAACTTCAGGTCGAAGTGGACGATGCGGCGATCGAACACATTGCGCGGTACTCCGAAGGCGACGCGCGGCGGGCGCTGAACGCGCTCGAGATCGCGATGCTCACGACGCCGCCGCAGGACGGGCGCATCCGCATCACGGCGCAGATCGCGGCGGAATCCATCCAGAAGAAAATCATGCACTACGACGGGACCGGCGACGAGCACTACGACGCGGCCTCGGCCTTCATCAAGAGTATGCGCGGGTCGAACCCGGACTCTGCCCTGTATTGGATGGCGCGGATGATGGAGGCGGGCGACGAGCCGCGGTTCATCGCGCGGCGCATGTGTATCTTCGCGTCGGAGGACGTGGGCAATGCGGACCCGATGGGCCTGGTGCTGGCGACGAGCGCGGCGCAGGCCTGCGAATTCATCGGTATGCCCGAGGCCCGGATCATCCTCGCGCACGCGGCGACCTATCTGGCGTCCGCGCCGAAGAGCAACGCGAGCTACCTGGCGATCGAGCAGGCGCTGGAGGACGTGAAGGCGAAAAAGACCATCGCCGTGCCGAGTCATTTGCGCGACGGCGGATCGCGCGGCCAGGAAATCGGCCGCGGGATCGGGTATCAGTATCCCCACGATTTCGCGGGCGGCTTCGTCGCGCAAGAGTACGGCGTGCCGCTGGGGACCTATTATCAGCCGACCGATCATGGCAAGGAGGCCGAGATTAAACAGCGCCTCGACGGATTAAAACGCGACACGTAGGGGCGGCCCCCCGTGGCCGCCCTCGGGTTCGTTGCGTGATGAGTGATCGCGGGTGGGCATAGGGCGGCCGCCCTCGGGTTCGTTGCGTGATGCGTGATCGCGGGTGGGCACAGGGCGGCGACCCTCGGGTTCGTTGCGTGATGAGTGATCGCGGGTGGGCATAGGGCGGCCACGGGGGGCCGCCCCTACAGTTGGTTTCGGGCGCGATTTCACTTGGCGTGGTAAACTTTAGGTGCAGAGTTTGACGTGTTCCTGGCCGGGGGACGGCCGGGTATTACGGGGGAATGGGGACGGTGAAGGAGCCATCCGGCGCCGAGCGGCGCACTGCGGAGCGCATCCAGACGCACCACCATGTGGTGTTCTCGGAGTCGCGCGCGCTGGGCCCGCTGCGGACGGGCGTCGCGTCCGATCGATCGAGCGGTGGATTGCGCATCATCACGCCGCATCCGGAGCCCCTGGGTACGACGCTGCTGATCGAACTGCGGACTTCCGCGAACTCGAGTTCGGTGCTACTGCTCGAGGGCCGCGTGGTCCACATCACGCCCGCGGAGAAGGGCCAGCACGCGATGGGCATTCGCCTGATCCAGCCGACGCTTCGGCCCGGCGCGGCCTTGCCGGTGCGCCAAGGGCGTGCGGCAGCGCCGACGATGGCGGCGTCCGTGCGAGTCTCGCCGCGCCCCGTGGCCGCGCCGATGGGCATGGCGCCGGACTTGGAGATGACGGAGGCGGTCACGTTTCGCCGGATCGAGGACGGCGGCCGGCCGGGATCGTGGGTGGCGCTACTCGCGATTCTCGCACTCGTCGTCATTTTGATTTTGTTGATCGTCGAAGCGATGCGCGAACGCGAGCGCGTCGGTTGGATCGGCCTGCTGGAGCGTTTCCATTTGGACGGGCTTTTCGCGAAGAGCGCGCCGGAATCCGAGGGGCCGGGATCGGGCGCAGCATCGGAATCGAAAACGTCAATGGACACAGAGACTACGCCTGGGGACACGCAGGCGCCCGTTGGCGCGCGCGGCGAGTTGCAGCCGCACCGGGTGACGGGTGTCGCGCCTGCGGTGGGCGCGCCGGAGTTGCTCGATGCGTTTAGCGGCGCGGCGACGTTCGCCGGCGCGCCGCCGGAATTGCGCGGGAGCGCGCCTCTCTCCGCGTCCGGATTCGCGGCGATGCTCGCGTACGCCGATCGCGCCGCGGCGCGAGGTGAGACGAGCCTGGCGCGCGCCGTCGTGCGCCGCGCGATGGCTAGATCGGATGGAGTGCCTGCGGCGTGGGTGGAACTCGGCGCGGAATACCGTGGCACCCTTGAATTGGGCGGCGAGATCGCGCCGGCGTATCCCTTGAGTGAAGAGATTGGATTCGACGCGGCTGGTCCCCCGGAGGGCATGCCCACGGATGTGCGGATCGAAGTCGACACGAGCGATCATCTGATGCGCGTGTGGCGCAGCGACCAGGCGCTCGCGGAATTTCCGGTCGGGCTTGGGCGCGACGGCGCGACTCCGCACGGGGAATTTCGCATCGGGTCGAAGGCGCGCCGGCCGGATTGGTATCACGGCGGCCGCGTGGTGCCTGCGGGCGATCCCGGCAACCCGATCGGCGAGCAGTGGCTGGGCCTGGCACGGGACGGCGCGCGTACGGGCATCGGCATCCACCCAACGGAGCATCCGTCGTCCATCGGCGCGGACCAGAGCCTGGGTTGCGTGCGGATGCGGCCGGAAGATGCCGAGGCGCTGTACCGGCTCGTGCCGCTCGGCGCGAGGGTCACCATCCATCCCTGAATTATCTTGCAAGCCGTTCGGAGGGTAGCTGTCTACTGGATGAGCCGCGGGTTGTTCGATTCGTTGCTCGTGTTACCGGGGGGGAGATTCTTCGCTACCGCTCAGAATGACAAAGGTTTTTTCTTCTTGTTTGAACTGAAGTGCCTAGGAAGAAGATCCAAAGAGTTGTGACCGTTGCCGGGGCAGGCATAGCATAGGGCCATGCGCACAAACCTGAAGCGCTTCGCCGATGCCGTCCGCCGCGCGCAGCGCTTCGCCATGCACGACATCTGGCAGATCGGCACTCCGGGCGAGGAGCTCCCGCGCGGATTCATCATCAAGCAAATCCGCGTGGCGATTTTGCTCGGCAGCAAGCTGCTCGATGGCATGCACATGGTCCGCGCGGCGTCGCTCACCTTCGCTACGCTGCTCTCGATCGTGCCACTCTTGGCGCTGCTGTTTTTTGTGATTCAGCGGCTCGACCTCGGCGAGCAGGTCTACGGTTACATTGAAAACCGGGTGGAGTCCGTCGCTGAACTCGTTGCGCCGCGCCCGGCGCAGCCGCCGGCGCCGGGAGTGGATATCTCCGCCACGCCGCTGCCCTTGGCGCCGCAGGTGGAACCGGCGCCGGAGGGCCCGCTGGCGCCGGAAGACACGGGCAGCACACGGCTACAACGAGACATCGTCGCCGCGTTGTTCCAGGGGGTCACCCGGCCGGGGGAGGAAATGAAGGACCCGGTGGACGGCATCTCGTCCACCGCGGACACGATCGCGAAGTTGGCGAACGACGCGGCGGCGAATTCGACCGCGCTCACGGTGTCTGGCGTCATCTTGGTATTGACGACCGTTTTCGGCCTGATGCGCAACGTCGAGAACGTGTTCAACCGCATCTGGGGCGTGCGCCGCCGCCGCGCGTGGTACCGCACCTTCGCCGACTATTTCCTCATCATGGTGCTGCTGCCCTTCGTCGTCGCCGCGGTGATGGGCGTGCTGGCCGCATTGCAGAGCGAGTCGGTGTCACGCGCGGTGGGGCCCTTCGCCTTTGTGCTCGGGCTTGGGCAGTACGTGTTGGTGGTTGTCGTGTTCACCTCGCTGTATCGCTTCGTGCCGAACACGACGGTACGGTTTCGTTACGCGCTGCTCGCCGGTGTGATCGCGGGGACGCTTTGGGTGGGGCTGTCCTGGGGCTATGTGCAATTTCAGTTCGGCCTCACGCGCTACGCCGTCGTCCTCTCGGCATTCGCGCAATTCCCGATGTTGTTGATGTGGATATACCTGAGTTGGGCGATTGTGCTTTTGGGATGCGAAGTCGCTTATGCGTATCAACACGAAAGGACCTTCGCGTTGGAACGCTTCGCCGACGAAGCCAGCTACGCCTATCGCGAGGCCGTCGGTCTGCGCGCCATGGTCGAAATCGGCCGCCGTTTTTCCGAAGGCCGGCCCGGGTTCACCGCGGAGGTGGCCTCCGCAGAGTGGAATGTTCCGCTTCGCCTATTGAATGACGTGCTCGACGCGCTCGCGCGCGGCGGTCTGCTCGCCGTGCGTTTGGCGGAGCCGCCGGAATATCAACCCGCGCGGCCGCTCGACAAGATTGCGGCGGGCGATATCGTGCATGTGTTGCGTCAGGACGGAACCGATCCTTCGCGATTCTTGTCGGACGGCCGGTGCCGGAAACTCTTCGACGAGCTTGGCCGCACGGACCGCGCGTTCGCAGGCGCAACGCTCGCCGATCTCGTCGAAGGATACGTGCAATCGCTCAGCGCGCCGGCCGCGAGCCGTCCTTCCGTCAATGCCTGATCCCCGCAGCGAAGCCGCCCTCCCCGGCACCGAGCCGGTCACCGTCGAAGGGGTGCTCGATAAAATCGTCTTCGAGAGCGCGGACTCGGGTTTCTTCGTGGGCCGCCTGCGCGAGGCCGGCACGAACGAGCTTATTACCTTCGTCGGCAACGTGATGGCGGTGTCGCCCGGCGAGACGATTCGCCTGCGCGGACATTGGGTGAACGACAAGAAGTTTGGCCGCCAGTTGCGCACGGAGTCGTGGGAGACACTGCGGCCGAATTCGCTTGAAGGCATCGAGAAGTATTTGGGATCGGGCCTGATCAAAGGCATCGGCCCGACCTATGCCAAGAGAATTATCGAAGCCTTCGGGGTGGACGCGCTGGTGATTATCGACGAACACCCCGAGCGCGTGCTCGAGGTGCCGGGCATCGGCCGCAAGCGCGCCGATCAAATCAAGCAGGCCTGGGCCGAGCAGAAGAGCGTCCGCGCGATCATGGTCTTCCTGCAAGGCCACGGCATCAGCACCGGCCAGGCGGCGAAAATATACAAGCGCTACGGCGACGGCGCGGTGGCGGTGCTGCGCGAGAACCCGTATAGGCTCGCCGAGGACATCGCGGGGATCGGGTTCGCCGGCGCGGACAAGGTGGCCGAGAGCCTCGGCGTCGAGAAGACCTCGCCGCAGCGGCTCCAGGCGGGACTGATCTTCGCGCTGCAGGACGCGGCGGGCGAGGGCCACGTCTGCGTGCCGGAGGACCGGCTGATCGCGGCGGCCGCGGAACTGCTCGGCGTGGACGCGAAGCTGTTGCCCGACGCTGTCCGCGCGCTGGAGAGTCAACGGCAACTGGCGCGGCAGGGGAGCGACTGTTACCTCTCGGCGCTGCACATCGCGGAGGCCGGCTGCGCGCACCACGTCAAGCGGCTGCTCGCGGCGCGGAAGGTGCCCGTCTCGATCGACATCGAAAAAGCGATCGCGTGGGTCGAGAAACAGCAGGGCATCCAGCTCTCCGTGGAACAAGCCGAATCGCTGCGCATGGCCGCGCACGCGCCGATGTTGGTCATCACGGGCGGGCCCGGCACCGGCAAGACGACGCTGGTGCGCGGGCTCATTGGCATCTTCGAGGCGAAGGGGCTCTCCGTGCTGCTCGCCGCGCCGACGGGCCGCGCCGCCAAGCGCATGGAATCGGCGACCGGCCGCCCCTCGAGCACGATCCACCGTCTGCTCGAATTCAGTCCGCGCACGGGCAGCTTCGTCCGCACGGAATATGACCCCCTGCGCGCCGAGATGATCGTGATCGACGAGACTTCGATGGTGGATGTCGGCCTTTTGCATAGCTTGTTACGCGCGCTGCCGAGCGACTGCCGCTTGGTGCTCGTGGGCGACGTGGACCAGTTGCCGTCGGTCGGCCCGGGCAATGTACTGCTGGACATCATCGCGTCGAACGTTGTGCCGACGGTGCGCCTGCGCACCGTGTTCCGGCAAGCGGCTGAGAGCGGCATCATTCGCAACGCCCACCGCATCAATCGCGGCGAGAACCCGGAATTCAACGCGGACGACTTTTTCTTCGTCGAGCGGCCCGAGGCCGAGCGCGCCGTGGGGACGGTCGTCGAATTGGTCACCTCGCGCATCCCGCGCAAGTTTGGCCTCGACCCGATGCGAGACATCCAGGTCCTCTCTCCCATGCACCGCGGGCCAGTGGGCGTGGCGAACCTAAACCAGGCGCTGCAGGCCGCGCTCAACCCGCAGGGCGCGGTCACCCCGCGCCGCGGTTTCCGGATTGGTGATCGCGTCATCCAGCAGCGCAACAACTACGCCCTCGACGTGTTCAACGGCGACATGGGCCGCATCGAATCCGTGGACGACGACGCGCAGACCTATACCATCGTCTTCGACGGCCGGCCGGTGATCTACGGCTTCGAAGAACTCGACGATCTCACGCTGGCCTATGCGATCACGGTCCACAAGTCCCAGGGGAGCGAATACCCCGCGATCGTCATGCCGCTGGTCGCGCAGCATTTCATGCTGCTCCAGCGCAATGTGCTCTACACCGGCGTCACCCGCGCGAAGAAACTCGTCGTGCTCGTCGGCGACCCCAAGGCGCTACGGCGCGCGCTGCACAACACCGAAGTCACGCGCCGCCACACCCGCCTCGCCGAGCGCCTGCGCAACGAGATTTGACAGTGTTTTTTAATAGTTTTTTAATAGGGACAGCCACCTATTTATTGACACACCCATTCATTCATAAATAGGTGGCTGTCCCTATTTAATCCCTATTTAATCCCCATTTAATCCGAAAAAACCTCCGCGACTCATTTCCTCCGCGTGAGCCGGGCTGCCACTTTTCCCGCCCCGCCGGGTATCATGGGCCCAAATCCGACCCGGAGAATCCGCCCCGTGCTGAAGTCGATCGATCGAATCCAAATCGCAACGCCCAACGCCGGCGAGGCCTCCAAAGGCTGGATCGCCCTGCTCGGCGCGCAACCCCACTCCACCGATACCGTTGGCGCGCTCAGCGCCACTCGCACCACACTGCGCCTCGGCCGCGTCGAGATCGAGCTCCTCGAACCCGACGGCGCCGGCCCGATCGACGCCGCTCTGAAAAAGCGCGGCCGCGCGCATCTCTTCGCCGCCGGCGCGTCCACCCCCGACGTGTCGCGAACCGTCGCGCATCTCCGCACACAAGGAATCGAAGTCGCGCTCGAAAACGGGCAAGCCCATCTCAACGCCGCCAAGGCGCTCGGCGTAGATTTCCCGCTAGTCCTCAGCCCCGCCGCGGATCGCCCGAGCATCGGCGCGATCGATTTTCTCTACGAAGTCACCCTACTCGCGCACGACGCGCCGGGCGTCTCAGCGCGTCTAGCAAAACTCTTCACGCTGAACGACTCCAATTTCGTGCCGATCTCCTCCGATCACTTCGACTACTCCGGCATACTCACGCTCTTCTCCCGCGACGATCTCCACCGCTTCGAGGTCATCTGCCCGCGCTCGAACCAATCCACCATGGGCCGATTCCTCGAGCGTCAGGGCGAAGCGTTCTACATGTGCTTCGCCGAATCGCGCGACATGCTCGGCATCGAGCAACGCGCGAAGGCCGCCGGCGCAGGCATCACCGCCGATCGCCCCGCGGGCCGCCGCGCCGACCAGCCGGCAGACCAGATGTGGTTGCACCCGCCCGCGCTCGGCGGTGTTATGCTGGGCCTCTCCCGGCCGACGATGGCCTGGAAATGGTCCGGCCACCCCGAACGCGTGCGAGGTGTCGAATGAGCGAAAACGATCTGGTGCTAGTCGAAGACCGGGACCGCGTCCGCATCCTCACGCTGAACCGTCCCAAGCAACTCAACGCCTTTAACGACGCGCTCTACGACGCCCTCGCCGCCGCCCTGCGCGCCGCGTCTGCACACCCGCGCGTCACCGTCGCCGTCATCACCGGCAGCGGCCGCGCCTTCTCCGCCGGCCAGGACCTCGCCGAACTCGCCCAGCGCCCGCGCTACACCGACAACGCCCCGCACGGATTCCAACCCTTCATGGACGTGCTGCAATCCTTCCCCAAACCCCTCATCGCCGCCGTCAACGGACTCGGCATCGGCATCGGCGCCACCATGCTGCTCCACTGCGACCTCGTGCTCATCGCCGAGAGCGCCAAACTCCGCGCCCCCTTCGTCAGCCTCGGCATCTCCACCGAAGCCGGCAGCTCCTACCTCTTCCCCGCCACCATCGGCTGGGCCAACACCGCCCACCTCCTCTACACCGGCAACTGGCTCACCGCCGCAGACGCCGTCCGACTAGGCCTAGCCTGGCGCGCCATCCCCGACGATCAACTCGCCGCCGAGACCCAACAACTAGCCCAGCAAATCGCCGCCAACCCCGTCACCTCCCTAGTCGCCACCAAAAAACTCCTACTCGGCGCCCGCCTAAACCAAATCCGAGCCGCCCGCGACCTCGAAAACGAAATCATTTCCCACCTCGCCGGCGGCCCCGCCAACAAAGAAGCCATCGCAGCATTCCTCGAAAAACGCCCGCCCGATTTCTCGCATGTGGTGCACAACCTCTAAAGGAATCTGGCGTTCGTTCAAAACGTTGGTGCTCGGTGAAAATGGATAGATAGAAAATGGTGGCTGTCCCTATTAAATCCATGGAGGGATTGAGTTCACGCAGAGATGCGGACGGTTGGGTCGAGGCTCATCGCGTCCGTGGCGTGGCGCTCGTAGTTACGCTGGGTTCGGGCGTTGGGGATGTTGGCGAGCCACTCGACGGCCGCCGACACATAGGAGAGACGCCGGAACTGCTCCGCGGTCAACAGAGTTCCCGACGAACGGGTTAGAGAGGTGGAGGGGGTTTTGGTGTGTTCCTTCATAGAGTCAGTTACCTCTGATAAAATACATCATCAAGGGTAATTGGGCGGGGATCATTGCGTCTGGAAACGTCGTAAGTGGACGGGAAAGCCTGAGAGGCTAAACGCTGCAATTTGTGCATGAAGCAGAATCTGCATGTAGGCTATCATCAGTTCGGAGGAATTTTGGATATGGGCAAGGTCGCAGCACACTCACCGGCAGACTTAGACGCTCGGATCAAGCGCATTTACGATCACCTTTATGCGAACGCATCGGTGCGAACTCCCGCCGGGATTGCCGCAGAAGTCGGGAAACTTATTCGTACTGCGGCGTTCATGGAAGGCGGGGCGGGGGTTTTCCCAGCTTTTACCATGGCACCGGATGTTCGGAGCGGGCTCTTGAAGGGAGAGGCGGCAGTAACGCGAAGATTTGCGTCGGACCTGCGAAACCGTTTCGCAGAAATGAAGGCGGAATGGAAGCTCTACAACGACGCGCCGCTGCTGTTGTCTGATGCCGATATAGCTTGGTGCTGCGCTCAGCTCGAGGGGGTCACCGTGTCTGCCGGTAATCGGGATGTCTTTGGCGATGCCGTTGAGATATTCCGAACGAGTTGGGCGAAGCAGAGTTCGGGCCAATTCTTTACGGACTCGCGCGTCACGCATCTGGCGATGATCCTACTCCAGTTTGACCCTTTTGCCGGGGACGATCTTGTCGACATTTGTTGCGGAACCGGTGGCTTTCTTCTGGCGGGTGTGGACTACATTTCTCAACTTGCGGAGAAGCGTTTTCCGACGGAGAAACGCGAACAGTCAGTTGCCGATATCGCCCTTAGGCTCCTTCGCGGACAGGAGATTGATCCTGAAATCTGTGAGATTGCGAACGCGTCGCTCGCGTGTCGTTTGGGTCATCCCACTGCGCGATTGGTCCAGCGCGGCGATTCTTTACTGCCTTCATCTTTCACTATGGCTTCGGAAAATGTTCTTATCGAGGGGACGCATCGCTGTGCAGCTTCAAATCCACCCTTTGGAACGAAGATCACAGTCAAGAGTCACGAGATACTTAGAAACTACGATCTGGCTAAACAAGGGAGTGCGCACGTACGGCCACGCGCGCCGGATATATTGCTTCTGGAGCGGAACATTCGAATGCTAAAACCCGGCGAAGGCCGACTGGCGATAGTCTTACCGTATCAGATTTTATCTGGCCCGCAGACGCGCTACATTCGGGAGTGGCTTCTTCAGCGCACGC
Source organism: Candidatus Hydrogenedentales bacterium (assembly GCA_038916785.1). Classification (GTDB taxonomy): domain Bacteria; phylum Hydrogenedentota; class Hydrogenedentia; order Hydrogenedentales; genus VFKU01. Next base: position 39,875 of record JBCLBO010000001.1, read on the forward strand.
ATATCGAGGCAGTGGTCGACCTTCCGGCCGAAACTTTTCAGCCTCACACGGGAACTAAAACGTCGCTTCTAGTGGTTCGGCGGCGGGCAAAGCCTATACAGAATCCAATCGTCAGTGAGTCCGGATCAATGTTGTTTATGTCGACTCCAAAGTGGATTGGGCATGATCGGCGAGGGCATCCGACGTACCGTCGCGACCCTGACGGACGGCCGACCGCGGCCGTACTTTCAGATATTGAAGATGTCGGTAGGGCGTTTGAGGCGTTTACCGCTGGCAGCAACCCGACCAGCATCCACAGCGATAGTTTCACGATCAAATTAGCTCAGGTCAGCGCAGATCCAGACTTACGTCTCAATGCTCGTTACTATCGTGAAAGGAAGGCCAGCACGCGCAACGGAAGGGCTCGGGGCAAATGGAAGACTCTACGGCTGGGCGACGCGTGCGAGCGCATATTTTTCCCTGGGCGGTTCAAGCGCAATTATGTCGAACCCAGCGATTCCGCGGTGCCATTTCTAGGCGGATCCAACATTTCAGAGTTATTCGCTCAAACGAATAAGTGGATTAGTAAGGATGATCCGCGTCTACCGGATTATATAGTTCGTGAAGGCTGGTTGCTTGTGACTAGAAGTGGGACAACCGGGATCGTATCGTCTGTGCCTCCAGCGTGGGATGGGGTGGCAATGTCTGAACACGTGATTCGAATCGTCCCTCGGTTAAATGTTATTTCGCCAGCATGGATCCAAGCCTACTTACGGTCAACGGTCGGACAACGCGCGCTTTCGCGCGGTGTTTTTGGTTCAGTTATAGACGAGATCACTCCCGCATTCATCGCTGATCTCGAGGTGCCTGTTCCAAATGACAAGGACTTGTTCGCCCGTATTGTAAATGCGGTGGAACAGGCTGAAGAAAGTCGTCAAGCCTCCATAAAGAATTTACGCACCGCGATTTCCGAGATTGAAAGCCTGTTGGGCCACTAGGACCCTCTATGCCAATTCATTTACAAACGACCGTGGCGCGATAGAATGCCTCGGATAAGCTGGAGAAGCTCATCGATCGTGTTATTGCCCTGAAGGTCGTTACTCAATTTTAGTATGAGTGATGTGTTTTCAGGGACGTGTCGGCCTTTCCGGTCGAGTGGCACCATGTGGCCCGACGTGATGATCCTTGGGTTCTCGATTACTTGCTTCAAGGAGACCTCTATTCGCTGAATCGGATCTCTAAATGTTCCCGGTTTGATCTCGTGCCCTACAAGCCATATCAGATGTTTGGATACATGGTCGGGAGTAGTCGGGGCGTCGGTCATCGATAAGGTCTGAAATATGTACTTGATGGCCACTAATGTTCCATCAATTCTGTTCGCATAAAACTTATGTTCTTTAGGTAATTCCCAGCGGTTAATCCGATTTCCGTCTTTGCCATCTTGCGGCCGGCCCGGGACTCTACTCGATGTCGGTTTCCACGGCGCAGATCTCGGTCCAGCATCGTTGAACTTTGTCAGGAGAGCCTTAACCGAATCCTCGCTGAAACCATCGCGACGTATGAGCGCCCTGAACAGAAATTTCGCTGCCGCGTAGAGAGTTATAACGTCGTTTTCCGAGATTTTTCGTTGCGCCGCAGAGCATCTAATTACATCCGCGGATCGGGCTGCGATCTCAGCGCCGAAGTCTTCGCTTTGGCTTCCTTCTGTCTTGGTGCGTCGCGGCAATTTAGTTTGAATCCTTTGACGCCTTCAACAGTTCGCTTACATCGACCCGCAACGCGCTCGCTAAACTGGTCAGTGTACTGAGTGTGACATTGACCATGCCTGCCTCAATTTTTTGCACGTGACGTGTGTGGAGATCGCTTAATTCCGCAAGTTGCTCTTGGGTAATTCGCGCGTGAAACCGAAGCCGCCGAAGATTTGCGGCAACACGCTGACGGATGTAGCTGACGGAGTTCCTACTTCCCACGCGCTAATTAGAACCTAACGGAGAGACGCACAACCACGCCATATATGGCGTAACGTTTGGACATTCGCCTACCGCGCCTGCGACTGCCACGCCGAGCGACTGAGATTCGCCCGACGCGCCGTCCGCGCTACTCTTCCGGCACGCCCATGTGCTCCCAGAGATACTGGACGTGATACATGTCCAAATGCCCAAAGAGTTCATTACAAACGTTCAGCAGTTTCGGGACCGCGTACGCGTATTGGCTCCGCTTCACCGCCATGCTCACGCTGAGCGCGGAGCGCCGGTTCTGCGCACTCACGACCGCCTTCGCCGGATCGACCCGGCGATGCGCCGGTAGCTTCTTGTCCGCACGTCCCGCGATGAACCGGAGGACCGCTTCCTCAACGCGCGATTTCGCCGGGACGCCCGGCAGCAGATCCTTCAGCGTCAGCGTCGCCGCGACGGGATCGAAAATCAGGTTGAACCGGCGATCCAGCAGCCACGTAAATCGGAACTCGGTCTTCCCGCCGCGCAGCGCGCGCTCCTCAAACTCGCGCAACACGCCCCGAGTCGCATACGCCAGCAATCGCTCACGAACGACCAACGTGTGCCGTTCCGGCACACCCACCCTTGTTTCGCGCTTCGCCATCGCCGCCAACTCTGGTCTCGCACCCAGAAAAAGTGGAAGCGGCGTCCCGCCGCTTCGTCCCTACCTCGCGCCCAGTCTCCCGAGTGCAACAACTCATCACACTATATAGGGACACACGCGAAGACAGGAATCAGAGGATACCGGCTCTACCCAAAACAAGGTAGGGCGGGTCATGACCCGCCCCACCAAAATCGCAAAGCAAGAATCCCTAACGGGAACTATCGGAGTTCACCACTGTGCATCGGTGGACAATTGGCTCTAATGGTTATACGCCATCACGCCCGGCTCGACCTTGCCCAGCATTCCCGGCGGGAAGTCGCGCTCGATCCAAAATTCCTTCTTCGCCTGGCAATTGATCACGCAAGGCTTGCGGTCGTTCACGGCCACCTGCCAGCAGCGTTCGAGCGCCGGCGTGAACTGTTCCGGCGCGGTGACGTATTCGCCATAACCGCCCAGCGCCTCGGCCACCTTGTCGTAGCGCAGGTTTTCCTGAAACAGGTGCATGTGCCCAGCGCGCGGCATCCGCGAATAGCCCGCCCAAGTGCCCCACGCGTTGTTGTTGTACACAATCACGATGGCAGGGATTTTGTACTTCGCCATCGTCTCGATCTCGAACGCGGAATATCCAAAGCCCGCGTCGCCCGTGATCCCGATCACCGGCCCGCCCTGATACGCCTTCTGCGCGCCCACGCCGAGGTCCGTCGCCACGCCCACGCCCAGCGTATAGCCGACATCCGGCCCAATCGATCCGTACTGGTACGCGCCGTTGCAGATTTGCCCCGGCCGGAATGCGCGCAGGCGCCGCCGCGTGTAGCGGCCAATCCCGAATCCGCCCGACGCCACCGTCGTCTGGTCCGGCGGCAGCTTGCCCTTGTACAAAAAGTTCGCAAGCTCGGTTGCGATCACCGCCGGATGCACCGCGTCGGTGTAGCCCTTACCCAGAGCATAGTGCTCGTCATTCTCCTTCTCGAAGGCGTCGCGCGCCGCGGCCACCTCGGCCACCCACGCATCGTGCTTCATCGCCGGGCACTTGTCCGCCAGCGCCTCGAGCGCGGCCTTCTCGCAACTGATAATGCCCACGTCGATCGGAATGTTTCGCCCGATGTCCCGGCCCTCCGGCTCGATGCGGACGTACTTACAATTGATGTCGAAGGGATACTCGCCGAGCCCCGGCATACAATACTGCCCGACGAAAATCGCAAGATCGACGCTGAACATCGCCGTGGGCGCCGTGCTCGCCGAGAGCGGGTGCGCGTCCGAGAAATGCCCGCGCATCGGGCCCGAATCCGCCACGGGAATCTGCGCCTTCTCGGCAAAGGTCTTCAACGCGTCCCAGGCCTTGCTGTAAAACACGCCCGTGCTCGCGATGATCAGCGGGCGCTGCGCCTGCTTGATCAAGTCCAGCACGCGATCGATATCCTTCGGGTCCGGGTGCGGCCGCGAGTCTGTCCGATACTTGTCGCGGCCCCAATACGCGTCGAGGTCGGTCGCGCTCTCGATCGCGGATTCGCGGCCCGTCGCCTCACTCACAAAGTCGAGGTGCACCGGCCCCGGCACACCCGTCTTCAACTGCCGAAACGCGTATCCCGCGTACTCATGCACGCGCTCCTTCGTCACGATGCGCTTGCCGTATTTCTTGATGCCCTCCGTCAGCGGCTGCTGGTAGCCGCGCTGGATGCCGCGCTCCGTGTCATCGCCGCGCAGCGTCATGTTGCTCGCCAGCACCAGCAGCGGCGTGCGGCACGCATTCGCCGCCGCGATCGCGCAAATCATGTTCGTGAAGCCGGGGCCCTCCGTCCCCGAGGTCGCCGCCACCTCCCCCGTCACCCGGATGAACGCATCCGCCGCCGAGCACATCGGCCCCTCGCCGCGCCCGCCGTAACTCGGAATGCCCGCGTTCGCCAGCGCGCTCACAATCTCGTAATTGCCGGGGCAGCAGAACAGCGCCGAGAGGCCCTCCTCCTTGCACACCTGCGCGAAGATGTCGCCGCCCGTCGCCGGGAACGCGAACGCTTTCACGGGAGCCGCGGTGATCTCCTCGAAGGTCTTCGGCCGCGCGATCGCGCGCCCCGGAGCGTCCGGAGTGGCGGCCTTGGCCGCGCCGCCTGCAAAGGCCGCTGCGCCCGCGCCCAGCGCGGCAGTCTTCATAAAGTCGCGCCGGCTTTCGTTCGGCACCTTGGGTGGTCTCCCGCTGCGTCGTTCGCTCATCGCCCGTGTCCTCCGAAACGCCCATGCGTTCTATCGCCGCCACGCCTACTTCTTCTTCTCAAAGCTCCGTAAATAATTCACCACATGCCAAGTCTTCTCATCGTCAAGCTGATCCTTGAACGGCTTCATATCGTACTCCGTGCCGTTCTTGATAATCAGGAACAAATTACCGTCCTTGTTCCCATACTTCCACTCGCCATCCGTCAGGTCGCTCGGGTGCGTGCTGAGAAACTCCCGCATCTCCGTATCGCCCTTCCCGTTCGCGCCATGGCACACCACGCAAGCCCGCACATAATACTGCTTGCCCAGCGCGACGGATTCCGGCGAATAGGGAATCGGGTTGGAGGGAGCCTCCTCCGCGGCCGCCGCCGTTGCACCGTCAGCCGCCGCGCCCGTCGAGAACGTGCGAATGTAATTCACGATATGCCAGATACGGTCGTCCGGAACCTTGTCCGAAAAAGGCTGCATCCCGTTCTGACCGCCGTCCTTGATTACACTAAAAATCTCGCCGTCACTCGCGCCGTACTTCCACTCAGCGTCCATGAACGAAGCCGGCGGCACATCCAAATTCTCCGTCATGTCCGTCTTGCCCGAACCGTCCGCCGCATGGCACGTGATGCAGTAGCGGCCATAAGCCATTTGCCCCTGCTTGATCGACTGCTCATTCGCTTCAACCGGATTCCTCAGCTCTTCAGAGGCCGCATGGGTCCCCGGCTGCCGCGGTTCAGCCCCAGCCAAGCCCGCCACAATGCAACAAGCCGTCACTATATATAAGGAGAAATACTGCATGGAGCCCAAACAACCTCCCAACAATCCACCCAAAAACTCGACGCGACACGATAGCCCGGCATTCAATGTAGTATCAAGACCTTCCCCTGGGAGGATTAAACAGCCTGTTGCGGTACCTGTAGGCGTCAACTCCTCGACGCCAATTCCACCTTCCTTGTCATTCTGAGTTCCCCACCGGCCTTTGACCGGAGTCTGTGGAGAGAAAAACACGTCCTTCGGTGGCGTCGGCCTCCGGCCGATGAAGAATGAGCCGAAATCTCCGTTTCCCGCCGAGTATCGGTCCTCATACCTCAAAGCCAGGCCGCCCCCCACGGGCTGGAAGCCCGCGCCACCAAAACCCTCCGAACCGTTGCGCGGCAACTTATTCATGTTTGTCAACACCCAGAATACTCTCGTAACCCCGCGCGGCATTGCGATACAACATTGTGTACCCACTCGTCCGCAACCGCGCATTCGAACATCTTCGGTTATGCGCCGCCCGTCCTCGCATCTGTGGTTCGTCCGAGAATGGGGGAGGAGCCACCCCTATCCGCTCGGCAATCCATTCCACCAACGCATTGTACTCCTGCGGTTCGTCGTCCACCCCAACATACACGCGCGCGGGCTGCGCCAGTCTCATCACGTGCATCAGCGCGCCAACAATGTCGTCGCGATGAATCAGATTCATGTACCGGGTTCTGTTGCGTTCCCGCCGCCCCTCGCCGCGCCGCACGCGATCGATCAACCCCGACCGCCCCGGACCATAAATCCCGCCCAACCGCAGCGCGACCGTCTCAAACGGACCCGCCGCGAGGATCGCTTCCGCCTCCAACAACCGCTTCCCGCTGAACGAGTCCGGCTCCGCCGGCGAATCCTCGTCCACCCAACTCCCATCCGTCTGCGCATACACCGCCGTCGACGACGTGAAAATCACACGCCGAGGCGGCGCGGAGAGCTCGCCAATCGCGGCCAACAAATTCCGGAGCCCATCCACATACGCCGCGCGATACGCCTCGTCCGTATGCGCCGAGGATCCCGCCGTGTAGAACACCGTATCGAAGGGCCCCGGAAGATCGCGCAACGTCTCCGCGCGCGAGAGATCCGCCCTCACCCCGCGAATCGACGGCGGCAGCGACGCAACGTCCCGCCGCAATCCGTAGACCCTACAACCTTCAGCCGCAAGCCGCTCGCCCAGCGCAGTCCCGACATACCCGCAACCAACGATGAGAATGCGTGAATCCCGACCTAAATTCATCGAGTAAAACCCCCGAGCAAGGCGCCCAACCTCCGTAGCATGGGCGGCCCGCCCATGCGGATCCACGGAGACCGCCCAGGGTTGTGCCAAACGCTCTGCATCGCCCAACGCAAAAGAGCGACCCGCCAATACTCACCTTCTGCCATCAGTTCGCGGGCGGAGGAACGCGGTTCGGCTCAGCCTGGTTCTCCGCGCTCGGCGCCGAAGGGTCCGGCGCGAAATGGCGTTCCGGGATTCCTTGCGGCGGCTCGCTCGTCTCCACGGGCGGCGCAGACGGATTTCGATTCTTCATCTCATCCAGCGGACGATACTCGCGCGACCCGCGATCGCGCTCGGGTCCTCCCGGTCGCGGCGGCCCACCCGAACGGTACTTAAACGCACGCTCGCGCGCCCGCTTCCAAGTCTCTTCCCATTTCTTTTGCTGGTCGGGAGTCAGCACGCGCGCCACTTGGTCGTGAAAATCGCGGAAAAAAGCGTGCGCCTGCGCGCGATGCTGCCCGCGCACCTCATCGAGTTCTTCCCGCGCGTCCTTGAAAATCTTGCCCAGCTCCGACTTCTGGTCCTTCGTCAGCTTGAGGTCCTTCTCCATGCGCGAGAGGATGCGATTGGAAAACATGTCCGGCCGGCGGCGCATCTCGTCCGCATACCGGCGGATGCCCACCACCGTCAGCCCGCTCCCGATCACCATGCCCGACACCAGCACCACGGTGCCGAGCGCGACCGTCTTCATCCACGAGCGGCGCGGCATCTGCAGCGGGCCTTGGGCGGCCGGCGATGGGAGGGGAGTGTCAGCCATGCGTCAGATGACGGAAGCGTCCGCTTCCGCCAGGAACTCCGTCAACGGATCGAGCGCGCCACTCACATACGGCATGGAAATCATCGCAACCACCACCGCCGCCGCCAGCGCCCCGGCCGCGAGCCAATACATCGGACGCTCAGACGCGCTCTCGCCCTGCGGCGCGCGCAACCGGCGCAGCACCGCCGCCGTCACATCCACACGCGGCGCCGCCTCCATGCGCGCGCGGGCCGCGATCGCCGCGATCCGCCCGTCGAACCCGCCCTCATCCTCGCTCATATCCCGCCTCCTCCAGCAGCGCACGCAATCGCTTGCGCGCGCGAAACGCCCTCACCTTCGCCAGCGTCCGGGTCCAACCCATCCGCTCCGCGATCCCCTTCATGTCCAACTCTTCAAAATAATGCAACGTCAGCACCAGCCGATCCTCCGGCGGCAACTGCGCCAATATCCGGTGAAACCACGCCGCGGCCTCCGCCGGCGCCGGATCCGCCGGCAGCGCGACATCAATCCGCGGCTCCCGCGCCAGCGCTTCTTCCTTGCGCCGATCGCGCGCCTTCAATTTCCAGTGCCGATACCCGACCCGCGTCGCGATCCGCCGAAGCCAATGCAACAACGGCGACTGCCCGCGAAACTTCGCCAAGCCGAGATAGCACTCGACGAAGGCCTCCTGCACCAACTCCTCGACCACCACCGCGTCGCGCGAAAAGCGCCACATCTGCGCCGCGATCAAACCCTGATACCGCGCCACGATGCGCGCATACGCGTGCTCATCGCCGCGCAAACTCGCCTCGACATCGCGGCGATCCTCACCGCTGACCGGGCCCGTCACCGCCTCGGCCTCCAAGGCTCGCGTCCGCATACTCTGTGCGAATAGTGAACAAAACCCAAGAATCGGTTACAAAACACAACACGAAATTCCTCCTAACACCCTGTGATTCAATAGGTTAGCAGGGCCTATGACCAATTACAATCAACCCAAAATCCATCTGCCTCCAGACTTCTTCGTAGCATGGGCGGCCCGCCCATGCAGGCCCACGATCGAACCCAAAAACGCCTCCCGGAAAGACCCCGTTATCCCGTCCACCGGATGCATTTGATCACTTCTTCGTTCTCTTCGTTTCCTTCCGTAAAGATTTTTGGGTGTACGATAGCGCCCAACGAACCCAACGAACCCAACGAACCGCGGCCACCCCACGAGGATTCCCATGAACAAACTACCCGTCATCGCCGCAAGAATCCTCCTGGGCCTGCCGCTCGTAGTCTTCGGCCTAAACGGTTTCCTCGGCGTCATCCCCGTCCCCAAAACGACCCCTGAAGGCGAAGCCTTCCTCCGCGCACTCATCGACTCCGGCTACATGTTCCCATTCTGGAAAGGCACCGAAGTCATCTGCGGCCTCGCAATTCTCACCGGACTCTACCTGCCGCTCGCCCTCGTCATCATCACACCCGTCATGCTCAACATCATCGCATTCAACCTCTGGCTCGAACCCAACCCCTCCGTCATGGGTCTCGTAGCCCTGATGTCCGCCGCGCTCGCCTATCTCACCGCAAAAAATTGGCACGTCTATCGCCCCATGCTCGCCATCCGCCCGAACAAATCCACCTGAGGTTCGTAGCATCGGCCTCCGGCCGATGCAGCGCGCACCCGGCGCGTTGCATTTTCATCGAATATTTCCCACTTCACACATATTTCCTCAACCGTCGTCTGCTGAATCTCCCTTGTTCCGGTAATAACATACTTGACGCATCAATGCAACGAGATAGCAAGATAGAGAGTCTTTAAGTAGGGGAATCACAATCGGGCCGTAATGTTCAGCTTTGGCACACTTGCGGAATAATTTGGGCGCACTTGAATTCCACACAGAGCGGCGTCTAAATTGTCAGGCAAAGTGATACAAAAGTGATACAAAAGTGATACAATGTACTACAGACGAAGTCTACCGGCATTTAGACCGGAGACGATGGAGACGTGGGCCATGACCAGCTTAACACGGTCGCAGGGGGCGGCTGGGGTCTTGGGTGAACCGGAGGCAGGGGTAATGTCTACGCATGGACGAGGTGTGTCTGATTCAGGGGCTTGTTTTGATCGCCTTCGTAATTTAATATTGTATGTGGCTCGCCAGAGCGAGGGGGACGAGCGGTTTGGTAGTACGAAGCTAAACAAAGAATTGTTCTACGTTGATTTTACTTCGTACATCCGAACGGGGAAATCTGTAACGGGGGCTGAATATCGGCGTATCGAGCGCGGGCCTGCACCAACAGCCATGAAGCCTGTTCTTGATGCAATGGTGAGAGAGCAAGAGCTTGCTCTTGAATCGCGCGGATATTTTGGCTTTGGTCAGAAAGTACCTAGGGCGTTACGCGAGCCCGACACCTCTCTTTTTGCCGCGGATGAATTGGCGCTTGTCCATGAGATTTTGGATCGGTTCCATCTCTTCAATGGCAAGCAGATTAGTAAACAGGCGTATCAGGATTTTGGTTTAAGTGACTACAGCGAGGGTGAAACGCTTCCGTATGAAATCGCCCTCGTTAGCAATGACGGATTTACTGAAAGAGAGATAAGACAGGCCCAAGCATTCGAGGATGAGTTGGTTGCTAATGATCGCGCTGGACGACCAAAATCGGCGTTGGGAGATCATAGAGTCGCACTTTTTTCGCGAATGTGTGCACAAGCATTGCGGCATCCACGACGAACGTACCGATCAATACTTTCTGGACGGCGTGAAAAACAGGCTCGCGCACAATCCCTACATAGGGTTTAAGTATCCACACTGGAAAACACGACTACTACGAACCAATAGGGAGTCCGCCGGATGGCTCATGCCAATGGTCGTTCAGTATCAAATCGTGGACGACAAAAAGCGCATCGTGGAATTGATGAACTTGTTCCCGGCGAGCAAGAGCATGGGAATGCCTTAGAGCGTTTCAAAAGCCTAGCTTCAAGGCTTATTACCGTCCCTAAGCGCGAGATTGACGAACAGGTGCGCAAGAAGAAGCGCCCGAAGAAAGCCTGACTACTTCTTCTTTCGCTTCGGCCCTCGCCCTGTAGACCGATCCACTATTCAGATCGTCTGCGCTTCGCCCGTAAGTTTCTTGTAGGTCAGGCGCTTTCCAACTACGCCGCGAAGCGTGCCCTTGAACCGCTCGGAATCCGAGAGATCGCGATTGTTGTAGCGGTAGCTCTGTTCATCCAGGTAGCGAAACAGATGGAACGGCTCAACGCTGATATACGTACCTTTCAATCCGCGCTTGAGCAAGCTCCAAAAGTTTTCCATCGTGTTCGTGTGAATCTTTCCGTTGACGTAGGCTTTCGCATGGTCGATGGTCTTGTGAATGTATTCATCCCGCAGCGATTCATAGCTCGGTAGCGCATCCGTGTAGATCGTTGATCCGGCCTCGACATATTTGCGAACGCGCGGGTCAAGGTTCTTGCGTTGGATATTTTGGATTACTTCGGTGCGGACTTCTCCGGCGCGCTCGACAACGCCCATGACAACAATCTTGCCAAATGAGCCGGTGTTCTTGCTCTTGCCCTTCTTGAACTTCGCAGCACGGCGCTTGGGGGACATGAACCGGGCCTTGCCGCCAATCAAGGTTTCGTCTACTTCCACTTCGCCGGAGAGTTTCGTAAACGTGCCGGTCTGCATCGCAAGGCGAATCCGATGGAGCATGAACCATGCTGACTTCTGAGTGATACCCAAGTCCCGCGCCATTTCGTAAGAGCTAACCCCGTTACGGCAGTTGGAAATCATCCAGAATGCGACCATCCACTTATCAAGGCCGACGTGCGAATCCTCGAAGATCGTACCGTGGCGGACTGTAAACTGCTTCCGGCAGACCTTGCACTGGAACTTGGAGCGGGACTTGATGAACCCGATCTCGGTGGAGCCACAGTCAACGCAGACCGGGCCATCGGGCCAGCGAAGGTCTACGATGTAATCATGGGTCACTTCGGGGTTTGAAAAGAACAGGATTGCGTCCCTAAGTGTCTTTGGCTCCGTGCCTTGCGTGTCCATTTGGCTAGCTCCTAGTCTTGAACTAGCCCCATTCTATCAGATAATTTATGATGTGTCAAGTATATTATCGCCCTTGTTCCGCGCCGCGCCAGTTCGGAGTTCCGCGTTCACGCGGCCGCTCTTCGCCGGAATGCCGCCTAAAGGCCGAACTCCGAACGCCGCGCGGCGGCTTCCCGCCGCCGACCCCTTGTTCCGCACCCGCCAAATACCCTGATTCCCCGACTTCGTCCACTGTGTCCACTGCGTCCACTTCGCCAAAAGCAGTGCAACAATCCGAACGTATAGATAAGGACACTGAGGGAAACTGGAGGGAATTACCGCCGCAGGCACGCCACGATGAGAAATCTACTCAAAGTCCAGACTACTCCGCTTCGGCGGCTCCGGTGCACCGGGGATCGGTTCGGAAAATTGCCGCACCAGTCCCTCCAGCGCGCCAAAGCGCACGAGGCGGAATCGCTCCGCGTATCGGTCCTCGCCGAGTTGATACAGCGAAGCCGTCTCCCGCGCCTGCTCCTTGAGGAAACGATCGAGCACCGGGCGCACGCCGTTCTTCATCGCGTCCTCCACGAGTTGCATCCGGCGGCCATAGGTCTCCAGGTGCATGCGGAATTGGTTCATCGCATTGCGCATCGCCGTCTGGTGCGCGGCAAGCGCGTCGATCTTCTTCTCGATGAACTCGGTGACGTCTTCGGCGTGGTTGGCGTGCGGCAGCGTCCGCCCGTAATACCACTTCTCACAGACCGCGTGCGGCTTGAGCCCGACCTCGATGTGTTCCGGGTGGTGCAGATCGAATTGCGCCACCCAGAAAGCCTCGGCGACCGCCCGCGCGACCACGATGTGGTCCATGTTGTCCTCGCCGACGCCGTCCGGGTCGAAGCTGAACACCGCGTAAGGACGGTATTTGCGGATCAGAAACACCATCCGCTTGCGCATCTCGACATGCGAGAACTTCGACAGCGTGTCCGTCTGGTAATCGAGCTCCACGATCTCGGCCACGCCCAGGACCTTCGCCGCGGCGCGCAGCTCGTGATAATTGCGGATCGTCGACTCCGCCAGCTCAAGCCCGACCGAGTCCGTCGCGTCATCCGTCACGCGCACAACCACGACGCGCCAGCCTTCCGCCGCGAACTTCGCAATCGTCCCGCCGCAGAACGCTGTCGCGTCATCCGCATGAGGACTAATCACCAAAGCCGTATGCACGGTTCGTCCCCCTCTACGAGGAGCATAACGGCGGAGGATGATTCAGACAAGATCACCACACCAGTGAAAGAGCGGTTAGACAGGATTTACACGATTTACGAGATGAACGAATCTTAAAGATACCGTCCGACACCGCATTCAGCCCATGACCAAAATGCGCGCCGGCGCCATGCGTTTGCACGGGGCTATTGTAGGAACCTATAGTCGGCCCGTCTACGAAGCTGCGGAGGCGCAAATGGGCGTGAGGCGGGAACGATCCCCCATCGCCGCGCTGGTCGAGTCCAGCGGCACGGACCAGATCATTGAAAAGGCCACGCGTCTCTTCGCCGAACACGGCTATCACGGCGTAACGACGCGGCATATCGCGGTCGCGACAGGACTGAACGCCGCGACCATACAGCGCCACGTCGGCACGAAGCGCCACCTGTACCGAACGGTGGTCGAGCGGCTATACCGCGAGGATCGCGCCCTCATCGAGGCCTGGCCGGCCCGGCTGCCGTCTGTGATGGTCGACAACGTGGCCGGCGCGCGCGATGTAGTCAGGCGTCTACTCGATCGAGTTTTTCAGCGCATCGTCGCCGGCCCCATGTCGGAGACGCAATTCCGGACGAATCCAATGGCTCCCGACAACCTTGCGCGTATCCGGTTGTTTGTCCTTGAGTATCTGTTCCGGATGCTAGGATTGGAGTCGGAGAGCAACGCTAAGTAGATCATGGGCGCGTTGGATTTAGAACTGGGCTCGGTGATCCCGGAGCAAGGGACGATCAAGGACCTTCTCTTCGACGCGCGGCATACAGGCCAAAATCCGCCACCGTCTTCCCCAACGCGAACAACACCGCCGCGCTGCGCGCCGGGAGATCGGCGGAAAGCAGCGCCGCCGCAAGGATGATCGGCGCCTGCACCGGCAGCACACGCGCATACGGCAACAGCATCGCCTGCATCGACGACACCAGCGCCGCCTCACGCCGCAAAAAGTCCACGCGGAACGCAACCACATGCGCGACGATAAGCGCCAACGCCGGAATCCAAACCACCAGCCAGAAAATCGGTTCGACAGTCCAACGGCTACCCAGGATCGACGACATAATCGCGCCATACGCGACACAGGCCGTACCGTAGTGCGCGACGAAAAAAATGCCCTGGTACCCGCGCGACTTCCCCAACGCGCCCGGACGCCGCGCGAAGCGTATCTGGAATAGCGCGACGACGCCGACTGCGGCCAATTCAATCCAGTACAGGCGAAACAACTCGCCCAAGCCCCACCCTGCGGCGCCCGCGGTGGCCAGCGCGATAAGATTCGCAAGGAGGATCGCGATCAGAGGAAGAGTTGATGCGATCGTCATTCGGTGCACTTCCGATCCTGCCGTCAATTTCTTGAAGCTCTACGGTATCAAAACGTACTCTCGTGGCTCCCGCGGGGCGTTCCGGGGCGTTCGCAGGCGCGGCGGAGGGCGAGCAAGCAATGAAGTTTAAGCTGGGGGGCATCCTGCCCGCGATTCTGACCCCGTTCAAGCGCGGCGGCAACGAGATCGATTTCGACAAGGCCGCCGCATGGGCCGAAGAGCTGGCCCGCGCTGGCGTCCACGGCATCTTCATGGCCGGCTCGAGCGGCGAGGGTCTGCTCATGTCAATCGAAGAGCGCAAGCAACTCGCCTGCGTGCTCATGGACGCCGTCGGCCGCCAGATCAAACTCGTCGTGCAGACCGGATGCCTCGACGTGCTCCGCACCATCGATCTCACCCGGCACGCCCTCGAGATCGGCGCGCACGCGGCCAGCGTCTACACGCCCGGCTTCTATCGGTACGACGACGACGCGCTCTACGGCCACTTCGCGCTCGTCGCCAAGGCCGTCCCCGAAATGCCCCTGCTCCTCTACAACATCCCGCGCTACACCGGGAACTCCCTCTCGCCGCAGGTGATATTCCGCCTCGCCAACGATTTCAAATCCATCGTCGGCATGAAAGACAGCAGCGGCGACATCGGCCACCTCAGCCGCGTAATCGCCGGCGCGCCGAAGGGGTTCATCGTCATCAACGGCGCCGACGAATTTTGCTACCAGGCCTACCTGACCGGCGCCGCGGGATCCGTGGCGCTCACAGCAAACGTCGTGCCGGGCCTCTTCCTCTCCATCTATGAGGACGTGAAAAAAGGCAAACTCGATCAGGCCCTCTCAACGCAGCAGCGTCTGAACGACATCATCGAAGTCCTCGGCGGCGGTGCGAAAATCTCGACCTACAAAGAGGCCGTGCGCCTGCTCGGACACGACACCGGCCACGTCCGCCCGCCGCAACGCGAACTCCGCGCAGACGAGAAGCGCGCGCTACGCCTGGCGATGAAGCGAATTGGGCTGCTCTAACTACAACTTCCGCCCGCCTTGCGGACGGCCGGCCCAGTGCACCAGAATAGGCTAGAACTCCGCGGACGCTACGGTCTGCGTGACGCCCATCTCACGCCGCGCAAGGGGGATCGATTACCGCCTACGACAGCATACGCCGTCTCGTCGAGCACGTGCTCGCGCTCGACGACGAAGGGCTCGCCACGCTCGGAATCCAGGACGCGGCCCTTTGCCAGGTCTGGTGGGCAAACGGCGGCGCCGGCAATGATCCACCCGCCGGCATCGACACCCTGGCCGCGCGCATTCAGCGCTGGCTGGCGCTGGCCGATCGCCCGGAGCGAAAGTCCGAGGGCCGCCGCAGTCAGACGGTCCTGCGCGAACTGATCGATCGCCTCGAAGCCGGCGAGGTGGACAAGATGGCCCGCGATGAACTCGACCTGCTCGAGGCCGTCTACGGACTCTCCCAAGCCGCACAGAACCCCGAAACCTTCGCGCGCGTTCGCCGCGCTATCGCGCGGCGCCGCGCGCGCATCGCTGCGCGCCGCGCAAGCTCGCACGCCGTCATCGGCATGCCCGCGCTCACCGCCCGGTTCCTCGTCGTACGCGCGAGCGACATCCTGGTTGCGCCCCCGCGCGAAGTGCGCGTCATTGCCGGCGTCGAGCTGCCCTCGCGCGGCCCGGTCATGGTGCACAACGGCCACGTCCGCGTGCTCGGCGATGTCCCCCAAGGCACGACGCTTGTCGTCGAGGACGGCGCCTGCGTCGTCGACGGCTACGTCATCGGTAGGGTCGCCGTAAGCGGGAATTGCGAAGTCTTGGAAAATGTGTCAGGCGTCGTCATCAGTCGAAACGGCGACGTCCGGGCGAGAAACATTGTCGACGGCGCCTTCGTCGTCGCCAAGCGCGGCTGGGTCCATTGCAAGCGCGCCGCCGGCGCAAAACTCGTGTTCGCCGGGAACACCATTCGCGTCGCGGAGCGGTGTTCCCGCAGCCGGTTCTTCGCGCCTACGGTAAGCGTCGGCGGAAGTGTCGAGGCTGGAGAGCTTCACGTGTCCCGGCGAATAGAGGCGTCCGTATTTCGGAGCGCGCCCGACACGGCGCTTACGGTTGTGTTTCGCCGCAGCCTGTCATGCAAAGACTACGGCGAAGATCCCGGAGCGGTTATGACGACGAAACTCACGCGGGCCCTGCGATGCCGCGCGGAATTAGAGCGGGTGCGCCAGCGACTGAGCCTCGCGATCGGCGAGGCCGAGAATGCCGCGGAGACCGTGCTCACGTATGTCCTGGCCGGGGTCGTTGGCCAGGTCTCGGGGGAAGTGATGGCCGCGCAGCGCCGGCTCGATGTGCTCAATCGGGTGCTCATCGGCCTGCGCACGCTGTACGCCGTCGCGGAGACGAAGGTGGACACGGGGGAGGGCGACGAACTGGTTGCGGAGGACTCCGCGTCCGAGGGCGAGTTCCTCGATCAGTTGGATTCCGAAATCAATCAGATGATGTCGGAACAACCCGCCGATGCCTCGCTGAAAACGTCGTACGACGATGTGGTCCAGTCGCGCCAGCGCATGCGAAACACAGCCGGCAACCGACGGTTGATACGTGCGGCGCTGTCCGACATCTCCGAGAAACTCGCGCGTTGGCGCGATGAATTCGAGCAACTGAAAAGAGACGTGCGAGAGGGGCGGGCAAAAATTCGCCAGTCCATGCAGGCCGCGGGTTTCTTCCAGGACCCCGGCGAAGCGCACTCCCGCGTCCTCGCGTTGCAGCGCCTGATCCAACGCGCCGCCACGCACGATCAGAACGACGGAATTCGCAAGCGGCTCGATGCGCCCTTCGCCACACTCCTCCTGCGGACGATCGAAAAGCGCCTCGCGGTCAGCCGAAAATACAAGGACGACGCGGCCCGCCTTCAGAAGCAGTTCGACGAGCTCCGGGATTACGTCTGGACCAACTTCCAGTTGCGAATCGACTCGGGCGACTCCTCCGACCGACGCATCGTCATGGAGGGGCGGTTCGAGACGAGTGTGCGGATGCTCTCCGATCCGGACTTTCTCTCGCTGCCGCCCGGCGAGGTGCCGCGCGGCGGCGCGCGCCTGGCCATCCCCTCGGGCGACCAGCGCGCGCGCTACGTCTGCGTCGACGGCCAGATCGCCGAGGAGATCATCGAAGAGCCGGTCGAACCCGCATTGGCGGCGCTCTGAGTCCTCAGACGCGGTCCCGCTTGGAATTGGGGAACTTTCACCCGTAAAATCGGGTTTTCTCTTAATCGGAAGATGGGATCGACAATCAATGAAGCCGAAAATTTCATGGGCGAGAATCGGAATCGTCGCGGCCGCCGCCGGCGCAGCCGCGCTCGCGGCCAGCCTCGCCACGCTCGAGCGCGCAGACGCGCACACTCGCATCACCACCGGCGTCACGTGGAGCGAGTACATCCGCCCCATCTTCATCCAGAAGTGCATGCCCTGCCACCATCCCGGAGGACTCGCGCCGGACTACGTCAACCTGACCACCTACGGCACCGACACCGTGCCTGGCGCGCGCGCATGGGCCGCGCAGATCGAAGACGAGATCATGCTCGGCCGCATGCCCCCGTGGAACGCGGACGAGCGCTTCGGAAATTTCTCCAACTCGCGCAGCCTGACCAAGGACGAAAAAGACCTCGTCATATCCTGGATTCGAGGCGGCGGCCCACAGGGACCCTTGCGCAATCTGCCGCCGCCCGAAGAATTCGCCCGTCCCGAATGGACCTTCGGCCAACCGGACGTCGTCGTCGGGCTCCCGCAGGGCCACGTCGTCCCCGCGGACCAGCGATTCGATGCCGCCGAGGCCACCCTCGCCGTGCCGATCGAGCAGGACACCTTCATCACCGGTTACGAATTCCTCGCCGGCGATCCACAAAATGTCTCGCGCGTCACCGCCTGGCTCCACGACCCCGATGGCTTCGATCCGCAGCCCATCGAGATGGAAGTCACCTCCGGGTACGACCCCTACGCGCCCGTTACCGAGCGCGAGAAGACCCACCTGCGCCCGATGCCCCGCGGACCGCACTTCCTGGGCCAGTGGGTCAAAGGCGACGGCCCGGTGCTCTTTCCGGAGACCGCAGGCCGAAAGCTTTACGCCGGCTCGAGTATCCAGCTCCGCGTCGAATTCGTCCGCCCCGACGGGGCCGATTGGACCAAGGAAATCCGCGATAACACCCGCCTCGGGCTCTTCCTAGGCGCGCCGAACGAAGAATTCGATCTGCTCGTCGAATCCAGACTTATCGAGTCCAATCCGTTTACCGTGCTTGCAGGCGCGAAGGAACAGCACCGGATCGAATACACCCTGGAGGAAAACGTACATCTGCTCGGAATCGAGCCCCACCTCGGCCCCGTCGCCACTCAGATGAAAATCGAACTCTTCTATCCCGACGGCATGGCGCGCACAATCGTCTGGGTCTCGCATTACCAACAGCGATGGGCCACCAGTTATCACTTCGCCGCGCCCGTCGCCGCCCCCAAGGGCACGCGCGTCGTCATTTCGGGGACCTTCGACAACACGAAGGACAACGCCAACAATCCGAACGATCCCCCGGTGGACGTGAAGACCGGCCCCGGCTACCTCGATGAGCGTCTATACGCCTATTTGCACTACCAGCTCGACGACCACCTCAAATTGCAGCCGGTCGCCGTCACCAAAGTAGCGCCGGAGGGCGGCGGCATGCTCGGCGGACTCGGCGGAGACATTCTCACGGCCGCAGGCGCCGGCCGCAGCGTCCAGGAGACCACCGCACAGGTGGCCGAATCGCTCGAATCCTCCACCGCGCCCGAGCGCGTCCGCATCGCGTCGAATGGTTACCACCAGGTGCAAGGGATGATGCGCCGGCCGGGGGCCTTCTCCTTGTACGTATACGACGACCGCATGGAGCCGATCGATCCGCGAAACTTCGCGGGCGAGTTGCTGCTCGACGGCGGCGCGCGCACCGTGCCCCTCGCGCGCTACACGCCGGGCGACGATTTCCTCTCCGCCTGGTTGGACCCGAGTTTTCCGCAGTCCTTCGTAGCCAAACTTCAGATGGGTGGCGTCGAGGAAACGTTCGACTTCGCTTTCGCGGCCCCCTCGCCTGAAGTGACCGGCGCCGATCCTGGGACCAAAGCCGCATTCATCCAGCCGCCCCACGGCGGATGGCTCGAGAGCATCGAGGGCACGAGCTACCAGGTCGAAGCGGCCCTTCCGGACAACGGCGATCTACGGTTCTATTTTTACGGCCCCGGCATGAAACCTGTCGACCCGCGAAATTTCCGCGGCGAGATCGAGATTGTGCCGGACGCGCAACAATCCTCGATTAAATCCGTCATTCGCCTCGCTCAACCCTCGCCGCGCGCGGAATATCTAGCGGCCAAGGTCTCGCCCGAACTTCCGCTGAAAGTCCGCGCATCGTTCGCCGTGGGCAATGGGCGCCGCGACTTTGAATTCGCGTTCGATGAGAAATCCGAAGCGCCCTGGGACGCCGCCGCGGACGCGTCCCCCGCGCAGCCGGTCATTCTCGGGCCGCACGGCAGTCCCGAACTCTATCCCTCGGCCAACGGCTTCCATTTCATCGAGGCCGCGCTCCCGCGCCCCGGCGAATTGAGGCTTTACTTCTACGACGCGTGGAAAAATCCTGTGGATCCTGGACTCTTCACCGGCGAAATCGAATTGAACGGCGTCAAGCAGCCGCTCGTGCGTCCAGTCCCGGGCGACGAATTCCTCGCCGCCTTCCACCCGCCGCAGACGCCGCTCGAGGTCAACGCGAGCCTGTGGATTGGCGGCAAGGAAGAAAAATTCAGGTTTCGGTTTAGCGACGTCACCCTCGATCCCGCCCAGCAGCGAGACATGGCGATCGCGCATATGAATCACACGCCACTCCACGGCGGGCAGTTCTTCATGGCGGACAACCTGTTCCACCACGTCGAAGGCACCCTGCCCGCCCCCGGCGAATTCCGGATGTACTTCTATGACGATTTCAGACGCCCCATCGACCCGAGAAATTTCTCCGGCTCCGCGCGCATCGAGCACCTCGACGAAAACTCCGGTGACGTGACGGAGGAAATTTTCCCCCTCGAACTGCTCCGCCCCGGCGACGGATTTCTCACGGCCAAGATTCCCGCGTCCATGCCGGCCACCTTGTACGCGTCCGCAACGCTCGGTGATGTCGACAAACGCTTCGACTTCCAATTCAACCAGGTGACCGTCGACACCGGCGGGCCCAAGCAGATGCCCGGTATGTCCGGCATGGCCGCCGGCCCGGGTGCCCCGGCGCAACACACACACATCCGGCCGCCCTTCGTCATTCCGGCGACCTTGAATGAAATCCTCGCCGCGATCGATGCCAAGCAGGAAGACCTGCGCCAGCGGATCGCCGCGCAAGACTGGTACACCCTGTATCAGCCCGCGCTGGATATCTCCGATCTCGTCGGCGCGCTTGCGAAACTGGATGCAGGGGTCGATCCGCGCCAGAAGGGCCGGCTAAAGATCATGCTCGGCGCCGTGAACCGCTCCGTGAATAAGATGGACCGCGCCGGGGACACCGCCGATACGCCCCGGATTCAATCCGCCTTCGACGAACTCGCCGGAAACCTGCGCGAAATCCACGCGATGTTCCCCGCCAAAAAGTGACCCCGGCCGCTATTTATGGCCGCCGTCGGGAACTCGACCGCGTCGTCCGGTGTTTTATCCACTACAGGCCGCCATCTACTCGTGGGGCGTGTCTTTTGTAAGTCTATAGCGTGAGGCGGGTTATGGGATTGCCCGGCGCCGGTGTCCGGCTTGACGCTTGGCCCGCGATTCCGTATCATTGGGCCTCGCGCTCGTGTAGGTACAGTGCGCAAGTTCAACGGCGGCCCGCCCGGCCGATTCTGGGAGGAAACATGAAGCGTAAGTTCTCGGTGTTGTGTGCATCTGCGGTAGTGGCGGTCTTGGCGGGCGCGTGGGTGTACGCGCAGGACGCGGCGCCCAAAGGCGAGAAAGGCATCATCATCGGCGACCTCGTGGAGATCGGCACCTTCGCCATGCAGGGAAATACGCCCGAACTCGTCGCCGCGCACAAGGCGCGGATCGAACTAGGGTTCCCCGTTGGCATCGTGGAAGAAGAGACCGGCGACGTGTGGGTCTGCGTGTACCGCAACAACGCCCCGGCGTCGCATTTGGAACTCGCGAACAAGCACGTCGCCGAATATGTCGGCAAGAAAGTCACCGTCCAAGGTCTGAAGTACAAGGCCAAGGGTGTCAACGTTATTCGGATGAGCGTGATCAGCGAATATTGATCCGCTTGAAATACCATTAAGGGCACGAGGCGCCGGCAACGGCGTAAACGCGATCGGAATTCAAACGGGAGAATAATTATGCATCAAGCACCGAGACTAGCCGCGCTGTGGGTCGCGTTGGCGGGCGCATCCTTCGCGGGCGCGGCGAGCGCGGAAATCACGTTCAACAAAGACGTGCTTCCGATCCTGCAACAAAACTGCCAGACCTGCCACCGCCCCTCGGGGACCAATCTCTCCGGCATGGTGGCCCCGATGTCGCTCATGACCTACGAGGAAGTCCGCCCGTGGGCAAAGGCGATGGTCAAGGCCGTAAATGAGAAAGTAATGCCGCCCTGGGACGCGGCCGAACACTTCAACGGCGTCTTCAGTAACGAGCGCACGCTCACCGCGGGCGAAATCGCCATCCTGAACGACTGGATCAACCAAGGCGCCAAGCGCGGCAATCCGCAGGACGCCCCCGCGCCGATTCACTTCGCCGACACCGGCTGGAACTTCGGCAACCCCGACCTCGTCGTGGACTTCCCGGAACCCTTCTTTGTGAAGGATGAGGTCCAGGATCTCTACGAGAACATCACCACGAAGCTCACCGCGGCGCAGCTTCCGGCCGATCGCTGGATCCGCAGCGTCGAATTCAAACCGGGTAGCGATGTCGTGCATCATATTATCGGCCACGCCTCCACCGGCGGCGCCGCAGGCGATACGAGCCGCGGCATGATCGGCGGCAATGCGCCGGGCGCGGACCAGGCGCAGTGGGACGATGGCTTTGGAATGTTGCTAAAGAAGGACTCCGCCATCACCTTCGCCCTGCACTACCACAAGGAAGCTGGCCCGGGCACCGGCAAATGGGACAGCTCGCAGATCGGCCTCCAGTTCCACCCGGAGGGATCGAAGGTGACGCACCCGGTCACGACCTACCCGATCGGGCACGGCGGCTTCGAAATTCCGCCGAACCACGCGCACTGGAAAGTCGGTGCGTCGCACACCTTCGATGAAGACACACTCTTGCTCAATATGCTGCCGCACATGCACCTGCGCGGCGCGGCGGCCAAGTACACCGCGTACTATCCCGACGGCGCTACGGAACTCCTTCTCGACGTGCCGCAGTGGGACTTCAATTGGCAGACGGGCTACAACTACAAGGTCCATAAGAACTTGCCCGCGGGTACGCGCATCGAGATGGAGTTCTGGTTCAATAACTCGGCGGAGCGCGGCGAGGCGGCCGGTTTCAATTCGAACGAGGCAATCCGCTTCGGCGGCCCGACCACGGACGAAATGGACCTCGCATGGATCACCGTGGCCCCGAAGAAAGAACAAGAGATTCCCGGCGACTAATACGGGTCGTGTATAGTTGAGGAAGTGGAGAGGGGTTCGGCCAGTACCGGGTCCCTCCCGATGGTCTTATCGGGTGCTGCGGCCCTGAGAAAGGTGAAGAACCATGTACGCGCGAATTCAAGGGTGGAAATGGGCGGTGCTGGGCGTGGCAGCGCTAGGCGCGGCCTGGATGCCGGCGGCCCGCGCCGAAGCCCCAGTGCCCTCGAAGCTGGACACCTCCGAGGCCCGCGACTTCCTGGGCAAGTGGATCGTCGCCATCGACATGATGGGCCGCAAGATGGATCTCGGCCTCACGGCCGTTGACCTCGAGGGTAAACTCGGAGCGACCATCGACTCCGAGCAGATGCCCGAGCCGCTGGCGATCGACGACATCTCGATCGACGAACGCGGGCGCCTGGTGCTCAAGTATCCGATGAAGTTCGGCCAGCAGGAATTCAAAGTCACCGTCACCGCCGAAGTCGCCGCCGAAGGCCTCGAAGGCACCTTCGCCGAAGATAGCGGCCTCTTC
The DNA here is from genome assembly GCA_038916785.1 of Candidatus Hydrogenedentales bacterium. Taxonomy (GTDB): domain Bacteria; phylum Hydrogenedentota; class Hydrogenedentia; order Hydrogenedentales; genus VFKU01. The sequence continues at coordinate 63,151 of JBCLBO010000001.1, forward strand.
AGCGCACCCTTCACCGCCGCACTCGCCACCGGCGACGACGCCGAGATCCGCGAGACCCGCAGCCGCAACCGGCGCAACGCCTCGAATTCCGTGCGTCTGCGATTCGGCGAAGAAAAAGTCAATATCAATTTCCACCCGCTCGCGACCAGTTCCGAGGACTACAAGCGCCTGCAAGCAATCAAGGATGGCGAAATTTTCGAGTTCGTCGGCGGTCGCGCAACAAAGCTGATGACCGACGTGAACATGAAGTTCGCGCAGGCCGTCGTGAAAAAGGAAAACGCCGCGCCGAACTATCCCGGCGTCTACAGCCTGTGGATGCGAAAAACGGCCGAGGGCTGGGACCTGATTTTCAACAACGAGTCCGACGTCTGGGGAACGATGCACAATCCGGACGCGGACGCCGCGACGATAAAGATCGAGTCCGGCGCCGCAACTGCGGCCTCCGACACATTCAAAGTCGAACTCGAACAAACCGCGAACGGCGGCGTCCTGCGCCTGGTGTGGGGCGATAAGCAATGGTCCGCGCCCTTCGAGGTCGAAGGCTTCGTCGCGCCGCCTGCGCCGCCGCCAGCGGCAGCACCGGCGGCTGCGCCCACCGCGCCCACCGCACCCGCTGCGCCCACCGCACCCGCTGCGGCCCCTGCCCCGGCTGGCTAAGGGAGTCTGAACGGAGCATACCGGGCCGATCGAAGGTCCAACCCAGTGAAATTGAAGGACGAGCCGGAGCGCATCCGGCCCGTTCTTTTTTTGGCGAGGCTCAGGGCTTCGGTTGGGCGGGCGCGGGGGCCGCGTCGCCCTCTTTGGGCTGCTCTTCCCACCAGTTGTCGTCCGCGTAGCTGCGCTTTTCCTCGAGCTGCGCCGCGTACCACGCGTCGAAGGATTCCTGGATCTCGACGGTCACGAAGCCGCGCATCGTGTAGTGGTTGATGCCGCAGAGCTGTGCGCAGACGATTTCGAAGTCCCGGTCGGGTTTGCCGGTGCGCGCACGGAATTCCTCCGTGCTCATCGTCGGGCGGAATGACACCGGCACGCGCATGCCGGGGATCGCGTCCTGTTTCACGCGGAACTCCGGCAGGAAGAAACCGTGGATGACGTCCTTGGAGCCGAGTGAAATTTGCGTCATCCGCCCGAGCGGCAGGTGGAGCTGGTTGAGCGTGGTGATGTCGTCCGCGGAGGCCGGGTCGTTGTTGTCGAGGCCGAGCGGATTGAGCGCGTCGTCGATCAGCGCGGGGTCGGTGCGGCCATAGGCGCCGTCCGGCCCTGGGTAGTGTACGTTCCACTGGAATTGCTGCCCAGTGACGCGGACGATGAAAGGATTCTCGCGCGATGCGTCCGGTGCGGCGACGATTTCGTTGTGCCAGAAGGGCAGCGAGAATCCGGCGAGCAGCAGGCCCTCGGCGATGGCCATTAGCGCGACCAGGAGATAGGGCAGGCGCGTGCGCAGGCCGTGATAGTCCGCGCGCGCGTGGCGCGAGCGCCGGAACCGCAGCAGCGCGGCCGCGAGCCATGCGCCCCAGCCGAGGAAGGCCGCGACCATCACCACATGGATGATGAGAATGAAGTGGTCGATCTGCGCGCCGTGCTCCGAGGCGATCAGCGGGAACCCGAGCCACCGGTTCATGCCGCGTCCCCCTCGGGCTCGGCCTGCGGGCTGAAGTCGCGCGCGGCGCCGGGTACGCTGTATTCATACGGCCCGCGGAACACGGCTGGCACGGTCTCAAAATTACCGCGCGCCACCGGCGGCGAGGGCGCGGTCCATTCGAGCGTCGTCGCGTCCCAGGGATTGCGCTCCGTGCGTTTGCCGAAGAACGCGCTCCACGCGAGGTTGACGAGGAAAAAAATCTGCACCGCGCCGAGCGCGAAGGCGGAGAGCGACATGATCTCGTTCAAGACCGCCACATCCTGCACATACGCGTAGGTCGCTCCACCGTCATACAGGCGGCGCGACACGCCGTGGAATCCCTGCAACAGCATTGGGAAGAAAATCCCGTTCATGCAGAGAAGAGTCGGCCAGAAGTGCAGATGGCCAAGCACGGTATTCATGCGGCGCCCGGTGATTTTTGGGAACCAGTGGCAGATTCCGCCGAAGATGGCGAAGAGCGTGCCCGGCGCGACGATGTAGTGGAAGTGCCCGACGACGTAGTACGTGTCGTGCAGGTACACGTCCGAGATCGCGAGGCCGAGCGGCAGGCCCGTGAGCCCGCCGATGCCGAACATCGGCAGGAAGGCGATCGCGTAAAGCATCGGCAGCGGAAACCGAATCGCGCCGCCCCATAGCGAAGCGACCAGGATCGTCAGAAGCATCACAGAGGGGATCGAAATGGCCATCGTGGTGATTTCGAAGAAGGCGTTGATCGTCGTGCCCATCCCCGTGAGGTACATGTGATGCGCCCAGACGACGAAGGAAAAAAACCCGACCGCGAGGACCGCCGCAACCGCGCCGCGATAGCCCCAGATCGGCCGGCGCGTGTTGTTCGCGATGATCTCGGCGACGATCCCCACCGCCGGCAGCACGAGCACATAGACCTCCGGGTGCGCGAGGAACCAGAAGAGGTGCTGCCACAACAGCGGGCTGCCGCCGCCGGTCGCCGCGATGCGCTCACCGCTCACGACGAGTCCGCTCGGCAGGAAGAAGCTCGTGCCGAGGAGTCGATCGGAGAGTTGCAGGACGCTGGCCGCCTCGAGCGGCGGAAACGCGAGCAGCAACAGAAACGCCGCGCAGAGCTGCGTCCACACGAAGAGCGGCAGTCGCATGAACGAGAGGCCCTCCGCGCGAAGCTGCACGATGGTCACGATCATGTTGATCGATCCGAAAGTCGATGCGGCGATGATAAAAAGCATACCGATGAGCCAAACGGTCTGGCCGTCCGGCGCGATGTTGGCGAGCGGCGGGTACGAGGTCCAGCCGGAGTACGCCGGGCCGTCGGGCAGCAGAAATCCGCTAAGCATCACGAGGCCGCCCGCGACATAGGCCCAATACCCCAGCAGCGTCAGCCGCGGGAAGGCCATGCCCGGCGCGCCGATTTGCAGCGGCACGAGGTAGGTGCCAAACGCGCCGACCAGCATCGGCACGACGGCGAGGAAGACCATGATGGTGCCGTGCATCGCGCCGAGCGAATTGTAAAAGTTCGCGGTCATCCGCCCTGCGGGCATGTGCGGATTCTCAGCGCTGATGTGTTCACCGAGCAGCGGCACCGGCTCGCCGGGATACGCGAGTTGCCAGCGAATGAGCAGGACAAGCGTGAAGCCCGTCAGGAGGAAGAACGCCGCCGTAAGGCCATACTGGACGCCGATGACTTTGTGATCGGTGGAAAAGAGGAAGCGATTCCAGAAGGGTGGGCGAGGAGCCTGCAATGGACGCCCACTGGGCATGATGGACTGAGCGTTCATCTCAAATTTCCTCATCGCCGCAGTGCCCCCAACGAGATTGTAGGCGAAATGTCGCGGCGACTCCAAGGAGAGATCGCCGGGCGGACCGCCGGGGAAACGGCCACGGATTTGACGGATTGGGCGGATCGGGAAGGTCAAGGGCATTTTGACCGCAGGGGAGACAGGTGAAGGTCAAGGGCAGAGGGGCATCGGACAGGATGAACAGGATTTAGCGGGATTGCAACCATGTTTCCTCCCGGAAGTTAGATCCCTTCGATCCGTAAAATCCGTGGCGTGTACTTGACCTTCTCTGTGTCCTCCGTGTCCTCTGTGGTGAATCGCCCTGGACCTTCGCCGATGCTCCCTATAGTGATCAGGGATTTGTTGCACTGGTTGCGCGCGCGGGAACGAAGGGGTTACTTTCTTTCTGGGAAGAAAGAATTAACCAAAGAAAGACCGTCGATGCATCGTCGTGCTCGATGATGCTCCCTATATAGATTGGGAGTTTGTTGCAGTCCTGTCCCGCCTGGGCGGGATTTTGGGCGCCTTCGGCGCGGGGAGGGAATCGCGGATCGTGGCTATTGGCAAGCGCGGGACAAGGGGGAAATTCTTGACAGATAGAGTTTGGCTCACTCGTCGGACGGTCCCACGCTTCGACTCCGAACGGAGCCTGGTTCAGATAGATCCCATAGCACGGGTCTTGGCGGACTTGATAAGGTCAGTGATATCGAATTCCTGTAGCTTCCCGACCCCTTGACAGTAAAGCGGATTGTACCGCTCGGGAACTGCGTACACCATCCGCATATTCCTTTCGTGCAGGGCGAAAAGTGCTGCTCCGACGAACGATAGTTTTGTATTCATGGCTGCCAGGATTACGTTCTCGTTTACCGAGTCCAGTTGCATCGCCTCTAAGCTGCTATACGTCGCAGTTATTGAGTTAGCACTAAATGATACTTCCTCAATTTTTGGTAGAGGGATTTTCTGTCGCAGTTCCTGTCGCAGTTCGACCTCTACTTTATTGCTGTAATCGCCCGCGCCGTCGACCGTTGAAGTGCCTTTCCGTTCACTGCTCAAGGAAAGCCGATCTGGTTCATAGAAAACAATTATATTAAGAAGCCGTTCGAACTCGTGGCCCGCAAGTGCTACCAAGTGCCTCCGCTTCTCACTGTCGAAGTTCCCAGGAAATCCAAGAATGGATCGAATCGTCACGACTCCTTTGGTCAACCATTGCTCTTCTTGCTTGAGCGATTGGTTTTGGGTTGCATAGCCGCCTGGGCTAGGAGGCGCGGACACGTAAAGCAGTTGGATCCGATTTAATTTTTGCCTCCTAACCGACAGTGCGAAAAGCAACATTCCTAGAACTTCACGAGGCAAACAAGTTGCGTCAACGTCAACGTCTCCTTCAGCAACACGAACGACGCTCCAAATCCAATCCCAAAGGGATCTTGAACTGAATCGGTCACTCATCGGAAACCGCGTCAATCCAACCTTTTTGAATCTTTCAACGTTTTCTGCAACCTGTGGACTGTCGCCTGCAAGCTTTACGAGGTGAACTGAATCCGTGTTGCCTCCGGATTGAACAAAACGAATAGGCGCCAAAGTGCAACGTTCTTCAAACGATAGTGCGCCAATAAAGCAAGATGAGGTTGACGTGGCCATTATAGGCCTGCCTCCTCAGGCGAAATGAACACCCACTGATCGGGCGTGTTTGATCCGTCGTCGAAAAGAGTCATCTGTTCCAAATTGCTCGCTCCGTCCGGTGCACGAGAGGCGCCGTGCTGCATCAGGTCAAGGACACGATCCGATTTCACCGAAAGATAACCCGAATACGAGGAGACGTCGAGGTTGAAAGCTGGAGCGAGGCGCCTAGTCAGCACGTAGAGCGTTCGGCGACCTGTGCCTTCTTTTCGGCTTATGTATCCCTTCATCAGATAACCTTCTGCAACTGCAAGTTCCAACAATCTCTTTAGTTTTTCATTGGGTTCATCTTGGAAGGCGAACGAGAACACGCGCCGTTCTGAGTCGTCTGAGAGCATCTTCTGCTTAAATAGAGTTCCCAAACCTTCGACAAAACGTTTTATTTCTTCCCAATCTTCGTTCGTAGAGTGAAGTCCTCGCTTTTGTCTGGGGTCAGCAATTTCGCCCAAGACTTCGTCGGCGTGGTCTCTCACCACTCTGTTCTGGATCGCTGGCGTGATTCGGTTGGGAGTGGGAGTGGGTGATTGCCGGGACGCGTAGTCGAACATGAGCTGAGCGCATATTATGAAATCTCTAACGTGTCCACTACTTAGGATTGCGAGTGTCCTGAATCCCGAGTACATAAAAGAATGCGGCGACCGGCTTTGTGCCAATTGTTTCACATACTCCGAAGTAAGATGTCGATAGACATAATCTCGAACCTTTCTCCCTTCGTATATCTTTCCGTACTCTTCGTAAAGCTTTTGGTCTAGGGCTTCCAAGGCGCGGCTCTGTTCGATGTCCTCGGGAAAGAATTCGTAGGGGTCTGTCTTTCCCGGCGAAGTCTCGATATGTGCGCTTTGTAAACGCTTGGTACAGATCGCGCTCAGGAGATCTACATAATCCTCTGCGGGATTGGACATATAGCGTGTCGCTATGTCGTAGAGAGCGAAATCGTGCGGGTGCTGGATAGCGGAGCGCGAGCGTGTCCTATAGGTCTTATATCCAAACATTGTGCTGACCTTGAAAACCGCGCTCTTGCGCCGTCGTGCGATCCAAGAGTTAAGAACAATGGTGTGAGATTCCGTAAGATCATCGCCGTCGTCGATCAGTATATATAGGCATTTTTTTAACGTATCGTCGAAAAAGTCTGAGATCGGTGCGAGCAGCGTGTCGAAAAGAAAGAGCGGCCCGGAAAAGGGCGTGGCTTCGTAAAGGCGAAGTCCAATGTAAGCCACGATGCGACTACGTTCCGTCTCAATCGCCACTATCGCAGACTTTAGGAAGTCGTCGAAGTTCTGCTCATCGATGGATGGAATCTTGAACGTACAGTACTGAAAAGCATTGCGAAGGCACGCAATCAATAACGCAATTAACTCCTTCCGATGCGCATTCGGAACAAGCGCGGGTGCCCCTTGAAGGAGAACAAAAAGTTGCTTGACGATCAGAAGTGAGAAATGGCTTTCGCTTATCACACTCTTCTGTGCGTCACTTTGAAATAGTTCCAACTCTTCGGTGAGGAATTCCGCGTCTCTGACGGAGAAATAAACTGCTAGAAAATCGGCGTCTGTCGTCGGACGTAGCAGGCTCTGGCAATCGTGTTGAAGAATTCTAAATAACATTGATTTCCCAGTTCCGCGATGTCCATTTATGAAGCAGTTCTCCTTGTTGTTCACTCGATCAAGGCGTTTATCGTCGCACCACAGATCGATGGCTTCCTGCGCAGTTAGTTTGGATGCGGTGACCAATTCGAATGGGTTTTTCACTTCGATCGTCTCCATGCAGCCCACCACGGTCGCTTCTCGCGGACTGTTGCGGACTTTTCAAGAAAGCATTCATTCAGTCGGTGAAAGCCTTTCGCTTTCAGCTGCGGAGATCGTTGGCATAGTGGCTGGGCGCTTTTGGGATATCCGTGATTGAGGTGAAGAGTGAATTTTTCTGAATTTACAGCGCCGCTTGGTCTTTTGGCTGCGAATCGGCGGATTGTTACCTCGATCTTGAAAATACTCAAGTCGGGCCTCGCGTACTGTGAACAATAGCGTGTTTCCAGTTCTATCTCGTCCAGCTTATCTTCCAAAAAGTCGTAGAAACTCATGCGCTCGCCCTTGATTGTAACGACGAGTTCATGTTGTTCGGGATAGACGCTGTAGACCAAAAAGAGAGATCCCTCTCGTAACTCAAAGCGGGAAAAACTCTTGGCATAGGCATGAGCAAGCTTGCTTGCGTCAGAAATTCGGTGGCCATTGGCAACATTCTTTGGAACGCGCTCTTCGTTTTCGGAAAGTTCGTCGCCGAGTCGGAGCATTGCTGCAAGTAGCAATAGTCGTGGAGGACCTATACCGTCTACTTCGATACTCCGAAAAGTGTCCTTGTCATACTCGGGATGGGAGCCACCGTGGACACGCGCTACGTCGTAGATTTGCTGCGTCGCCGCAGGTACGAACAGGTCTTTGTGATCTTGGATAACGACGTAGCACCGGTCGGCATGGTCCTTTCGTTTGACAACATTTTGCGCATCGTGTACGTGCGCAGCGGACAGCAGAATATATGCTTCCAATGGAGAGATTGGAGTTCCTGGCGTGCTAGTCGCCTCTTCAGCCAACTTGTCGAGGCTCTTGATCAGATCGAAAATATGTTGACACCCGTGAACGGTGTAGAGGTTGGGGGCAGTTCCGTCACTTCTCGTCAATTCACTCATAGCCAAGCCCAAATCAACGTATGGGTGTTTACTGGCAAAGAAGGAAGTCTCAAGCGCGCGAAAAAAATTCAGATACGTTTGGGCTTCGGCATGATCAGGATCCGTAACATTACGGGACGCCTGTTCCAGCAGGGAAACTAGAAAGCCATTTGTTCTGTAAATACTCATTGGAGCATTATTCCGCGGAAGACAGCTTCGGATAATTTCGGCGGCACCATATTCCCGACCTGCTGTTGCTGAAATCCTATCGTGCCACTGAAACAGAAATCGTCAGGCACTGATTGAATTCGTGCAGCTTCGCGAATCGAAAGGCCTCGATTCTCGGTGGGGTGAATTAGCATGTTTTTCCTAAAATTTCCTATCACTACTGATGGCTTTGCAGGATCAAGTCGGCGGTAAATCCATGCATGGCAACGTTCGCGATCGGTGTAATTCCGAAATAGCGATTCGGGTACGTCCTCCCAGTTTCCGCCAGGAGGCACGTGCCGATAGCGCTCAATGATGTGTGTAGCGCTTTTCGTCACTAGGTTTCCGCGCACCGTCCGACAACCATTTCGCAAACCCCGGACGTACTTGCTGGTCGCCTTAGCCTTGTAGGGCAGTTCATCGACATTCGAACCGTTGTCGAGGGTTGGCAAATCCCGAATTGCCGTACGGACCGAGACTGCCTTACCAACATGAGGAGTTGGAAAATCATAAGAGTGACCAGTCCGTGAACCAACAAAGAAAGCCCTGGTTCGACTCTGGGGCACTCCGAAGTCGCGAGCATTGAGCAATTGAAAGGCGGTTGTATACCCGATTTTCTCCAATGCTTTGAGCACGGAAATTACAAATCGACCGCCTTCGGTCTCAGTGATTCCCTTAACATTTTCCATAACGACCCAATCGGGCTTCCATTGCTTAACGAGACGCACGAATTCCTTGAATAGCCAATTATTCGGGTTTTGAGCGTTGCGCGTTTTCTGGTTGGAAGTAGAAAACCCTTGACACGGCGGACCGCCAAAAATTACAGACATCGCACCACGCGGTTTTGGAGGTAGAGTCTTCAAGGCTCTTATGTCGCCAACATGCATCGGGATGTCGGGAAAGTTCAACTGATAAGTGGCAGCAGCTTTCGAACACTTTTCGACTGCGAAAATGACATCCACTCCGGCTCGCGTGGCTCCTAAAGTCATTCCGCCTGCGCCACAAAATAAATCTATGCCGACCAATCTTTTTTGATTTTTCAGTCGATGCATAGTGGCAGAGAGATCCTAAAGGGCAGGAAACATACACCATCAGAGTCTATAATGCGAAACTGTACACCTATATGCAAACGAAAGCGTTACGACACCTTCACCAACTGTTTCCCCATATTCTCGCCCTTGAGCATTCGCATGAAGGCTTTGGGGGTGTTTTCTAGGCCGTCGAGAATGTCTTCGCGGTATTTTAGTTTGCCTTCTTTTAGCCATTGGCCCATTTGCTGGATGCCTTCGGGCCAGCGATTCATGAAGCGGGAGACGATGAAGCCTTCTGCCCGGGCTTGTTTGACGAGGAGGGTCATGTAGGTGGAGCGGGGGCCCATGTCGGGTTTTTCTAGGTTGTATTGCGAGATGACGCCGCAGATGCTGATGCGGGCGAAGTTGGCTAGGTTCATGAAGACGGCGTCGGTCATTTCGCCGCCGACGTTGTCGAAGTAGCAGTCGATGCCTTTGGGGCAGAGTTCGCGGATTTTTCCGGCGAAGTCTTTGGTGGGGACGGTTTTGTAGTTGAAGGCGGCGTCGTAGCCGCAGTCGTTGAGGAGGTACTTCACTTTGTCATCGGAGCCGGCGCTGCCGACGACGCGCAGGCCTTTAATCTTGGCGATCTGGCCGACGATCGCGCCGACCGCTCCGGCCGCGCCGGAGACGTACGCGGTCTCGCCGGCTTTGGGCGTGCAGATGTCGAGGAAGCCGAAGTAGGCCGTCATGCCGGGCATGCCGAGGACGCCGAGCGCCATGGAGATGGACGCGAGGCGCGGGTCGAGCTTTTGGACGTCGGCGCCGGTGCTGAGGTGGTAGTCCTGCCAGCCCCACATGCCGAGGACGGCCTGGCCTTTGGGGAACTCGGGGTGGTTCGACTCGACGACTTCGCCAACGGCGCCGCCGGGAATGGGCTTGCCGATTTCGAAGGGGTCGACGTAGCTGCGCACGCCGGTCATGCGGCCGCGCATGTAGGGATCGACGGAGAGGAATTTGGTGCGGACGACGAATTGGCCGGGGCCGGCTTTGGGCATGGGCAGTTCGAGTTGCTTGAAGTCGGAGTCTTTGGGAAAGCCGGCGGGGTGTGCGGCCAGCGCGATGGCGCGATTGGTGGACATGGTGTGCAGTCTCCCTGGGTGAGAAAAGGGGATTGTCTCAGGCGGCGCGAGGCGGGTCAAGGTTTTACCGCTTTCAAATTGCTGGGTCAAAGGTCGTTAGTGAGTCCCTCCGGGACTGAGGTTTGCCGAGGCACGGGGCCGTATATATAGTGAGCGTGAAGCGCGGAAGATCAAGGGTCGACTACGAGCACGATTACGATAGGGGCTGGGGATTCTGATGGCGGGCGTTATTCTCGATAAGGTGTCGAAGGTGTTTCCCGGCGACGTGGTCGCCGTGAAGGATTTTTCGATGGAGATCGCCGACGGCGAATTTGTCGTGCTGGTCGGGCCGTCGGGCTGTGGGAAATCGACGACGCTGCGGATGATCGCGGGGCTGGAGGAGATTTCGTCGGGCGAGGTCCGGATCGGCGATCGCGTGGTGAACGAGGTCGAGCCGAAGGACCGTGATATCGCGATGGTCTTTCAGAATTACGCTTTGTACCCCCACATGACCGTGTACAAGAACATGGCGTTTGGGCTGAAACTGCGCAAGATTCCTCGCAAAGAAATCGATGCGAAGGTGCGCGAGACGGCGCGGGTGCTGGGCATCGAGGAGTTGCTGGGGCGCAAGCCGAAGGCGCTCTCGGGCGGTCAGCGGCAGCGCGTGGCGGTGGGCCGGGCGATCGTGCGCGATCCGAAGGTGTTTCTGTTTGACGAGCCGCTGTCGAACCTGGACGCGATGCTGCGCGTGCAGATGCGCGGCGAGATCGGAAAGTTACATAGGCGTCTCGGCACGACGATGATCTACGTGACGCACGATCAGGTCGAAGCGATGACGATGGGCGACCGGATCGTCGTGATGCTGGGAGGGGAAATCCAGCAGATCGCGACGCCGATGGATTTGTACAGGAAACCTAAGAACAAATTTGTGGCCGGATTCATCGGCACGCCTCCGATGAATTTCTTGGACGGCACCCTGCGCGGGCAGAACGGCGCGTTACGATTTGTCGCGGGCGATGGGGTCGCGCTGGACGTCGATCCGCGGAGCTATCCCGGTCTCGGCCGCTACGAGGGCAAGCAGATCACGATGGGATTGCGCCCGGAGGCGTTTATCGAGAATCCGTCCCAGGCTGCGGTGGCCGGCAAGAGCCTGACGGCCATCGTGACGCTGGTCGAGCCGCTGGGCGCGGAGACCTATCTCTACCTTGACGCCGCGGGCCACGCGCTGACGGCACGCGTCTCGGGCGATGTGCAGCCGCGGACGGCATCCGCTCACGTGCTGGACGTCGATATGAGCCGAGCGCACTACTTTGATCCGATCACCGAGGCGGCGATAGTTTAGCCGCGAGCACGTCCGGCAGAGAGGCTGCGGCATGTCCAATAGTCCAAAGACGCGATACGCCAAGAGCGGCGCTCGATTTCTCGACTGTTTTTTTCGACAACGTTCGGGGAAGGGCGGAGGGGCTGATCGGGTGAAACGAGGGCTGCGGGAGGACTTTGACGAAAACGGTCGATAGGGCCTGGAATTGGCGCAGTTCTCGTTGAGGTCACATTTCGTAAGTGCCTGAAAACAATAGAGTTATGTATGCACTGCGATGTGGCACAGAATATGCCCTGGATGGGTGGTTGCGAGAGTTGATACCCAGCGGTCGCCCTGGCCGCGACAGGCATCCCCCCGACGCCTGATTGGGTTGAGAGCTTCGTGGCCGAGTTAGTAGTCCCCTGCCCTCCAAGGGCGATGCCCTTGGGGCGGGAGCACGGAGACCGGACCGCAGCGCGGGCCGGCCTCCACTTTTTTTGGGGTTGTGCGCAGTCTGTTATCCTCGCGCGGGAAGCTGGGGGAGCGCGCTTGGCCGTCACATCGCTGGAACCGTTCGCCGATCGCCGGGTGTTGGTGCTGGGCGGCTTGGGCTTCATAGGGAGCACGCTGGCGATTCGCTGCGCGGAGGCGGGCGCCCGGGTGACGGTGCTCGATTCGCTGATCAACCACGGCGGCGGCAATCCCGTGAATCTGGCCGGGTACGAGAGCCGGATTCGAGTCATTATCAACGACATCCGGGATTTCCTGCTGATCAATCCGGTGGTGGTCGAGCAGGATTTCATTTTCAATTGCGCGGGGCACACCTCGCACGCCTATTCCATGCGCGATCCGTTTTTGGACATCGACATCAATTGCAAAGGGTCGATGAATATATTGGAAGCGCTGCGCGGGGCGAAGTCGCCGGCGCGGATCGTGTACGTGGGGACGAGTACGCAGTGCGGGCCGATGCTGCGCGATCCGATCGACGAGGAGCACCCGGAGTATCCGCTGGACATCTATTCGGCGAACAAGAGCGCGGCGGAGAAGTATCATCTGATTTACCATCGCGCGCATGGTCTGCGGACGACGGTGGTGCGGTTGGCGAACGTGTATGGCCCACGGGCGAACATTAAGAATCCCCACGGCGGCGTTCTCAATTATTTCGTGGGGCTCGCGCTGCAAGGCAAGGACCTGACGATTTACGGCGAGGGCACGCAGCGGCGCAACGTGCTGTATGTGGATGATTGCGTGGACGCGATTCTTTCGGTGGCGGCGAGCGATGCGGGGCTGGGGCAGACGCTGTTCGCGGCGGGTGACGAGGAATATACGGTGGCGGAGTTTGCGGCGCGGCTGGTGGATATCCTGGGCCGCGGGGCGGTGAAACACGTGCCGTGGCCGGAGAACTGGGTGTCGATGGACGTGGGCGACGTTTCGGTTTCCAGCGCGCGCATCCGCGAATTGATTGGGTGGCGGCCGACGACGCCGCTTGAACTGGGAATCCGCAGGACCTGGGAGTATTTTTTGGCGCGACTCGAACGGTATTTGAAGTAGGGACGCTGAGCGAGGGTGGAGTTTCGGGTGAGTGAGATTGCGTCGTCGGCCGCAGAACTGAGCGCGTGAGTGAGGGGCGGATCGCTGGCGCGGCCCCCTCGCAATGACGGGAGACAGCGATGTATATCGAAGTGGTCGGTGCAGGGAGCTGGGGGCTGGCGCTGGCGCGGGTGGCGGCGTTGAACGGCCATCGCGTGCGCTTGTGGTGCCGGGCGGAGGACGGGCCGGAGCAACTGCGCGAGTCGCGGACGAGTCCGGTGTATCTGCCAGGCGTGAAACTCCCGGAGTCGGTCGAGATTTCACTGGACGACGATCCGTCGGTGGACATCGCCGTGCTGGCAGTGCCGTCGCATGTGATGCGCACGGCGGCGGAGTTGCACCGGTTCTCGGAGAAGACGATTCGAGTGAGCGTGGCGAAGGGGATCGAAAACGAAAGCCTCCAGCGGATGTCGGAAGTGATCCGCGAGGTGAGCGGCACGCGGCGGATTGTGGTGCTGTCGGGACCGAGCCATGCGGAGGAAGTGGGGAAGGACTTGCCGTGCAGCGTGTGCGTAGCGGCGGAGGACATGGACCTGGCGTCGATCGTGCAACAGGCGTTTATGAGCGCGGCGTTCCGCGTGTATACGACGCCGGATGTCGTGGGCGTGGAGCTGGGCGGATCGCTGAAGAATGTGATCGCTATCGCGGCGGGCGTGTGCGACGGGTTGGCGCTGGGGGACAACGCGCGGTCGGCGCTGATCACGCGCGGACTCGCGGAGATGTCCCGGCTGGGCGTGGCGATGGGGGCGGACCCGCTCACCTTCGCGGGGCTCAGCGGCATGGGCGATTTGATCGCGACGTGCACGAGCACGCACTCGCGCAATCACAGCGTGGGCACGCGGATCGCCAAAGGGATGACGCCGGAGCAGGCGGTAGCGGCGTCGCCGATGGTGGCGGAGGGTGTGCGGACGTCGAAGTCGGTGCATGCGCTCGCGCGGCGGCACCTTGTGGAGATGCCGATTTCGGAGCAGGTATACCGCGTGCTCTTCGAGGGCGCGGACCCGCGCGAGGCGATCGTGGAGCTGATGACGCGCGAGGCGCGGACGGAGCTGGGGTGAGTGGACCTAGTGGACGGAGTGGGGCGATGAACGGGGACGCGGTGCAGGAACTCATGCATATCAAGACCTGCTTCGGGTGTGGCACTGAGAATGCCCTCGGATTGCAACTCAAGACGCGCTGGAACGGTACGGAGGGCGTCTGCCATTTCGAGCCGCGGCCACACATGGTGGCGGCGCCGGGCGTGTTGAATGGAGGGATCATCGCGACGCTGATCGATTGCCATTCGGTGAGCACGGCGATGGCGCACTTGTATCAGGCCGAGGGCCGGGCATTTGGATCGGAGCCGGGGATTTGGTGCGTGACGGCTTCGCTGAACGTGGATTTTAGGCGGCCTACTCCGGCGGATCAGCCGATCGAATTGCGCGCGCGGGTGACGGCGGACGATCGAGAGCGCGGCCGCGTCACGGTTGGGTGCGTGCTGAGCGCGGCGGGCAAGGAGCGGGCGGTGGGGACGGTGGTGGCGGTGCGGCTGAGGGAGAGCCGGGGGTGACGGGGGATGACAGTTGTAGGGAATGTCGCGGGAGGGTTGGGATTTTCTGGTGGATGAGATTGCTTCGTCGCAAGCGCGCTCCTCGCAATGACGGTTTAGGCGGGGTTTTCAACGGAGCAACCTTCTATCATTTGCGCAAGCATCTCTGGATTCCTTTGTGTTCCACGTCATACACTCGAAGCCTGCCGAAGAAAGGCAATCGGCATACCACGGGACGAAAGGCATACAACTCCTTTATTTGCAATGAGTTAGGCCTAGTGATGGCCCGAAGGATCGTTCCGAATCTTGGCGAGAAAATCCACGGCGTGGACAAATTCGCTAAATTTCGCCCGCAACTCGATCGTGATCGACCGGGCGCATCCCGCGCGAGTTGCGGCGATGGTGGGGCGTGCCTAGAATGGCGAGTTCGCGCGCGAGCTTGGCGCGTTGAGGTTTGGAATCGCACCTAGATGACCTTCCGCATTCCCATACTCTGGTTGATTACAGCCGCCGTGTCCGTGGCCGCGACTCTGACCTTCGCGATTGCCTTTTATCCACGCGGCGCCACGGAGGAAGAGAAGTACGCCGTTGCTGCGCAGCGCAAGAAGGCGTACGACACGATCGGCCAGGGCACGCAGGAATACTCCGCGGGAAAGATCGACGCCGCGGTCGCCAAGTACCGCGAGGCGCTAACGATCGATCCCAAGGTAAGTTCCGCCTACTACCTAATCGGGACGACGGAGCTTAACGACGACAAGCTGAATGAAGCGGTGGCGCAGTTCGACCAGGCGCTCGCCTTCGACAAATATCCGGAACACATCTACAACAACCGCGGCGTCGCGCGTATGCGCCTGGGTGACACGAAGGGCGCGCTCAGCGATTTCGACGAAGCGCTTGCGCTACGCCCTTCGATGCTGCGACCGCGGATCAACCGCGGGCTGCTTCGACTTCAGCAGGGGGACGCGGCGGCGGCGGTCCAGGATCTAGACAGCGTGATCGCGGCGTGTGCGACGCCGGCCGATGGCATTGTGGCCTATGTCGGGCGCGGCATTGCGCGGGCAAAGCTCGGCGACCTGGCGGGCGCGGAAGCGGACCTCTCACTGGCGCGCGAATGGGCCGAGGGGAAGGAGCGCGTGCTCAATATTCTGCGAAACCGCGCGGCGCTGCGCGAGCTGAAGGGCGATGGGGTGGGCGCGCAGGTGGACCGCGCGGAGTATGAGCGCCTGAAGGAGTTGCCGGAGACGAGCAAAGAATTCGTGCGCCCGCTGAAGGGCGCCGGCGATCCAACAAACGGAAGGGACGGCCAGCGATGAATTTCGAGTATTCGCCAAAGGTGCAGGATTTACGCAAGCGACTCACCGCGTTCATGGATGAAAACATTTATCCGAACGAGAAACTGGTCCATCAGCAGCTCGAGGAAGGCGATCGGTGGCAGCCGCTGCCGATCATCGAAGAGCTCAAGCCCAAAGCGCGCGCGGCCGGTTTGTGGAACCTCTTCTTGCCGGAGAGCAAGGCGGGCGCGGGGCTGACGAACCTGGAGTACGCGCCGCTGTGCGAGATCATGGGCCGCGTCCCCTTTGCGCCGGAGGTCTTCAATTGCTCCGCGCCGGACACGGGAAACATGGAAGTGCTCGAGCGCTACGGCAATGAGGAGCACAAGATGAAATGGCTCAAGCCGCTGCTCGCGGGCGAGATTCGTTCCTGCTTCGCCATGACGGAGCCGGCCGTGGCCTCGTCCGACGCGACGAACATAGAATCGTCGATCGAGCGCGACGGCGACGAGTACGTGATCAATGGGCGCAAGTGGTGGACCTCGGGCGCGGGCGATCCGCGCTGCAAGATCGCGATCTTCATGGGCAAGACCGATCGCACGGCGCCCTCGCACACGCAGCAGTCGATGATCCTCGTGCCGATGGACACCAAGGGCATCACGATCAAGCGGATGCTCACGGTGTTCGGGTACGACGACGCGCCGCACGGGCACGGCGAGGTGGTCTTCGACAACGTGCGCGTGCCGGCGTCGAACCTCCTCCTCGGCGAAGGCCGCGGCTTCGAAATTGCCCAGGGGCGCCTCGGGCCGGGCCGCATTCACCACTGCATGCGCACGATCGGCGTGGCGGAGCGCGCGCTCGAGCTGATGTGCAAGCGCGTCGAGGAGCGCGTGGCCTTTGGCCGCCACCTCGCGGAGATGGGTACGATTCGGGCGAACATCGCGCAGTCGCGCATCGAGATCGAGCAGGCCCGCCTGCTCACGCTGAAGACCGCGGCGATGATGGACACGGTCGGCAACAAGGTCGCGCGCAAGGAGATCGCTATGATCAAGGTGCTCGCTCCGAATGTCACGCTGCGGGTGCTCGATCGCGCGATCCAGGCGCACGGCGGCGCCGGCGTGTGCCAGGACTTTTTCCTGGCGAAGGCCTATGCCGGCACGCGCACGCTGCGCTTGGCGGACGGACCGGACGAGGTGCACCTGGAGACCATCGCAAAGGTCGAGCTCAAGGAACAACAGAAGCTCCGGCAGTCGCGCCAGCAGCCCGCGCGCGTCTGACGCGGAGGGAGGATCGCCATGATGGCTTCACGAACGGTGGCCGGCCTCGCCGAGGACGCCCTGCAACGGCTGGGCGAGCGCGATTCGCTGCTGTTCCAAGGCGAGCGCGTCTCGAATGTGACGATTCTGGATCGCGCGCGAAGATTGCAGCGGGCCTTCGCGGGGCTCGGCCTGGGCAAGGGCGACATCGCCACGATCTGCATGGTGAATCACCCGCTGGTCTACTCGGTCTTCGGCGGCATCTTTCGTACGGGTGGCACGGCGGTGCCCATGATGTTCCAGCTTACGCCCGCCGAATTGACCTACATCATTGGCCACACCGAGGCGCAGGGCGTCGTCACGGACGCGACGCTGGTGGGAAAAGTCCGCGAGGCGGTGAACGGGCTCTCGCATGTGAAGTGGATTGCCGTGCTCGGCGGGCCGGACGATCCGGCCGCGACGCCCCGGGAGTATTCGCTGGAGGGATTGCTGCAGGCCGCGCCGCAACTCGAGTTGCCGCCGATGGCGAGCGAAGACGTGGCGCTGATGCTCTACACCTCCGGTACGACGGGGCGTCCCAAGGGCGTGATGCTCAGTAACCGAAATCTCATGGCGATGGCCGAGGCGTCGCTCGACGCGCAGCAACTCCATGCGCGGCCGCACCCGATGATTACGCTTTCGGGCATGCCGATGGCCCACATTTTCGGCGTGGGAGTCATGATCGGCGGCTACACGTATCCCAAAGAGTATCCCGCGCCCATCACGATCCAGGAAGTGTGGTTCGAGGCGGAGAAATTCATGCAACTCATCCAACAATACAAGGTCACGGACATGCCGGCGGTGCCGACGATGCTGGCGATGATGCTCGCGCATCCGAACGCGGGGAAGTACGACATTACGTCGCTCGTAAAGGTCGATGTGGGGGCTGCGCCGCTACCGGTCGAAGTGGCGGATGCGTTTTCGCAGAAGGCCCAGTGCTATATACGACAGCTCTACGGCATGACCGAGAACACGGGTGTCGCCAGTGCCGGGCGCATTAACCAGCCCTATCGCCGCGGATCGGCGGGCCTGCCGTATTGCAATGTGGAGCTGCGCATCTACGACGACAACGACAACCCGCTGCCGGCGGGACAGGCCGGCGAGATTGTCACGCGCGGGGCGTCGGTGATGAAAGGGTATTTCAAGGACCCCGCGGCGACGGCGGCGGCGATGCGCGGCGGCTGGCTGCACACGGGCGACATTGGGCATCTCGACGCGGATGGCTGGCTGTATGTGATCGATCGCAAGAAGGACATGATCATCAAGGGCGGGGAAAACGTATTTCCCGCCGAAATCGAAAACGTGCTCTACCGGCATCCTGCGGTCGCGGAGGCGGCGGTGATCGGTGTGCCGCACAAACTGTACGGCGAGGACATCGTTGCGTATGTAGTCAAGCACGCCGGGAACGACGCCACGCCCGAGCAGATCATCGCTCACGTCAAGAAAGACGTCTCATCATTCAAAGCGCCGTCGCAAATCTTCTTCATCGCGCAATTGCCGAAGAGCGGCGTCGGCAAGATTCTGCGCCGCGAACTCCGCGACCGGTACGCCAAGGAAGCCGCGGCCGCGAAATAACTTCACCGGGAGTGGGCGCTGATGACGGAAGCGGGAGTGCAACTGGGCGATCGTTTCGTGCCGCAGGCGGAGATTCTACGGCGGGTCGCCCAAGGCGCCTCCGGGCTGCGTGCGCTAGGCGTGGGCCGCGAGGATCGCGTGGCGATCATGCTGCGCAACGACGTGGCCTATATCGAAGCCAGCCTCGCCGCGCGCATCGTAGGCGGCCTCCCCGTACCGATCAATTGGCACCTAAAACCCGAGGAAGTCGCCTATATTCTCGAAGATTCCGGCGCGAAGGTGCTCGTGATCCACTCGGATTTGCTGCGCGAGATTCACGCGGCGATCCCCGTGGGAATGCAAGTGATCGAGGTCTGCGTCCCCGAATTTTTGCGTCAGGACTACGGCGTCGCCGATCCCGGCCCGGCAGGACTGGCCGGGGCGCAGGAGTGGGACTCGTTCATCGCGCGACATGCGCCCTGGTCCACCCCGCCCGATGTCGAGACCTCGAGCATGATCTACACCTCCGGCACGACCGGCCGGCCCAAAGGCGTGCGCCGGCAATCGGCCACACTCGAGCAGTACCAGGAAAACGTAAGGATTGTCGGCGGCATCCTCGGCGTGTCGCCCGGGATCCGCACGGTGATACCCGCGCCGATGTACCACGCGGCGCCAAACACCTACAGTATTTTTGCAGTGCAGCAGAACGCCTTTGTCGTCCTCATGCCGAAATTCGACGCGGAGGAACTGCTCGCGATCATTGAGCGGCGCCAGATCACGCACTTCCAGGCCGTGCCCACGATGTTCGTGCGCCTGCTGAAACTCCCGGAGGCCGTGCGGCGCAAGTACGACGTCAGCTCGCTGCAATACGTCATTCACGCCGCCGCCCCGTGTCCGCCGGAGGTGAAGAAGGCGATGATCGAGTGGTGGGGGCCGATTATCTGGGAGTACTACGGCAGCACGGAGATGAGCGCGGTCACGCACTGTTCCTCGGCCGATGCGCTGCGGTTCCCCGGCACGGTGGGCAAGGCAGTGCCGGAGGCGACGGTTAAAATCCTGGACGAGCAGGGCAACGAGTGCGCGCGCGGCGTGCCGGGCCAGGTCTACGGCTGGCTGCACACCACGACGGATTTCACGTATCAGAACGATCCCGAGAAGCGCCGCCGGATCGAGCGCGACGGCCTGATCACCTGCGGCGACATTGGCTATTTGAACGACGAAAATTTCCTGTTCCTCTGCGATCGCGCGAACGACATGATCATTTCGGGCGGGGTGAACATCTACCCCGCCGAAATCGAGTCCGTCCTGATCAATTTTCCGGGTGTCCACGATTGCGCGGTCTTTGGCATTCCGCACCCGGACTTCGGCGAGTCCGTGATGGCGGTGGTCGAGCCGCAGCCGGGCGCGCGGCTGAGCGAAGACGCGATCCGCGCGTATCTGCGCGAGCGCGTGGCGGATTACAAAGTCCCGCGGACCATTGAATTTCGCACGGGCCTGCCGCGAGAAGATTCCGGGAAGCTGTTCAAACGCAAGCTCCGCGAGCCATACTGGCAGGACGCCGGCCGAAGGATATAGCGGGCCCATTTTTGTCACCGCGTTCAGATCTGTGCGCCACCGGAGCGCACTTCTTCCCCAATTTTGCACCGCCGCCGCTCCCGCGAATCCCGCATTCTGCTTGCGATTCATTGAGTTTGGAATGTTTCGCGCACCTGGCCCGAATGCTGGCACTCCGGTTGCTCAATCCGCGCGGACAAAGTATGCCCATCTTGGAGCGGGGAGCGGTTTAGCCCGGTGCTTGGAGGCGTGGCGCGGCGGCGTCCGAAGGAGTGTGTCGTGGGGATTGGGGTGGCGCTGGTGATTGGCGACGACCACACGCTCTCGTCCGACCAGGAAGAAAGCCTGGCGGGCGCGGGGATCGCGGTGTCGCATGCCGATGACGTGCCGCGGGTCGATTCGGAGGAGGCTTCGGCGTGTGACGTCGTTCTCGCCAGTCTTCCTGACGGTGATGCCCGTGATTCAGGCCGTTTCGATCGGCTGCATTCCTTGGCTATCCGCGTTCCACTGATTCTGTTGGCCGACGAGGACCACCTGTCCGATGCATATGCGATCGCTGGAGACGCGGCATTCGATTGCCTGCCGCGATCCGTGACCGGCGCGTGGCTCACGCACAAGGTGCATCAAGCCCTGCAACAGCGCCGAGCGGGATACCTCGTGGGGGCGCCACACACCGCGGTGCTCGGGGGCGTGAAGCAGAGCGCGACACTCGAGGGCCGGGGCCCCGCGATCGAACGCGTGCGCCGCGCGATCGGCGAGGCCGCGCGATCGAACATGCCCGTCATGATCCACGGAGAGACCGGGAGCGGAAAGGACGTGGTGGCGAGGTTGATTCACGAGGCGTCGCGTGAGGCCTCCGGTCACGGCGCCTTCATTAAGGTCAATTGCCCGTCGTATCCAGACGCATTGCTGGAAGACGAACTCTTCGGCGGCCCCGTGACCGCCGGCGGGCCGGCCAGACCGGGCCGCCTCGAACTGGCTTCGCGCGGCACGCTGCTGCTCGACGAGATCGCGGAGATCGAATCGGGGACCCAGGCGCGCCTGCTGGACGTGTTCGAACCCGAGCACACGGCCGGGACCGCCTGGAACGTGCGGCTCATTTCGACGACCAGTTCCACGCGTGACCAGTTGTATGCGCGCGGCGGATTTCGTCACGACCTTTACTTTCGCTTGAACGGCTATACGATCGAGCTGCCGCCACTACGCGATCGCCCGGAGGACATCTCTATCCTGGCCGATTTCTTTCTCGCCAAGTATGCCCCGCTCAGCGGCGGCCGCGCGCTGGAGGCGCCGCCGCGCGCGCTGGCACGGATGACGCAGTATGGCTGGCCCGGCAATGTCCGCGAGCTGGAAGTGGCTGTCAAGCGCTTCACCGTGAGCGGCGACGAAAGCGCGCTGACCTCAACCTTTGTCAAGGCTGAACTACCTCTGGACGAAATGAGCGGCGGCGACCGCTACCACGAGAGCGAGCGGCGCGTGATCCTCTCCGCGCTGGCCGAGACCCGCTGGAACCGCCGCAAGGCGGCGAGAATCCTCGGCATTAGTTACAACACACTGCGCCGCCGCATCGAGCGCTACCACCTCGACCTCCAAGTCGAGAACTGAATCGCCTCCCCTAGTCCAGAGACATTTCCAATTCCTGATGAAGACCTCTCCGGCCTTGTCATTCTGAATCCCCCACGGGCCATCGCCGGAGTTTGTAGAAATGAAACGCGTCCGGCAGGGTAGGGCGGTCATGACCCGCCCTACCCTGCCGGAAGCGTTTTCTTAACAGCGATAGTACACACCAAATGTTTATTTGCGTATTCTTCGCGTATTTCGTCCGTTCGATGCCGGTCCGTCAGCCGTTTTCCTCGACGCTTCCGCGGGTTTCACAAAATAGTTTGTCAGACCTGACAACTCGCCATATCCAGGCGCAAAACCTGCCCAGGCCGGTCACCGTGAACTGGGCGAGTAGTGCCCAGCTTGGGCACCTCCCACGACCCTCGGGACGAAATTTTGCTTGCGCAGTCTCTCCGAAATCCGCGTAAGTCCAGTCGTGCCAATCATTTAGCATCGATTAACATTTCTGTACCAGAAAGCTGGCACGGTGTTTGCCCTTCGTTCACCACGCCCGAAGCGAGTAAGTGCGGGGGTGGGGACAAACAGTGATTGCGCAAAGTTGCGATTTGGAAAGACGGTTGAAGCATGAACAACGGCTCGCCGCGCGCTACCGGTTTTTCGTTTCGGTCGTGATGGTCGCGCCGACCCAGGGAGGCGTGAGCGTCCGCCAGATTTTGGACGAGACGCTGCGCGAGTGCGACGAGATTTTTGTGCTCGACGAAGGCCTGGCGATCTTGATGCCGCACACAACCTTGCAAGATGCGACGCACGCGGTGGACCGGTTCAAGGCGTTCTGCACGGAGCGGATCGACCTGCGGTTCTCGATCGCGACCTACCCGACGGACGACGCGGCGCTCGGATTGCTCGAGCGGGCGCGCGAACGGCTGGCGGAAGCCAAGTCGGGCGAGTTTGGCGAAGTAGTGATCTCCGGGTAATGGGTCCGGAGTTAGCAAGGAGGAAGTGGAACATGAATCAAGTGCAGAGCGTGAAGCATGGCCTGATGCGCGAGGCGGACGGGTTTGAAGGCGCTGAATACGCCTTCGTGACCGTCCTGATCGTGGGTGCAGTGCTCGCGGCAATCGCGGCCCTCGGCGTCGCGCTGAACGGCGACGTGGCCACGCTCTCGCAGGTGATTCACATCTAGTTGATGTCTATAGCGCCCGCGTTGTGCAGGCGCTGAGCATAGGGTTCAGGAGTCCCACGGGCTCCTCATCCCACAACAAAGGAGTAAGGAAAATGTCGAAAGTTTTCAAGAAGTTCGTGCAGGACGAGGCCGGTCTGGAAACGGTGGAATATGCCGTGATGACCGCCCTGATCGTCGCGGCGATGGTTACGGCCATCGGGCTGCTTGCCGCCGCGGTTACGGGTCGCTTCGGCGAAACCCAAGCCGTCATCAACGGCATCTAATTTCCATGTCCGGATTGCTGCCCAATCTATTTCACGCCGCTCAGCGGAGTGAATTTCCCCTCGGGGAAGGCAGCACACTGCTTGTCCAGTGGGGCGTCGTACTCGGCGCCTCGCTGGCGGCAGCGGTGTGGGACTTGCGCTCCCGGCGCATCCCGAACGCGCTAACGCTCCCCCTGTTCCTCACAGGCGTTGCGTTCAATGCATGGGTTGGAGGCATCACCGCCGCGTCGCTCAGTGTGGGCGGCGCGGCGGTGGCCGCACTACCGTTTTTGCTGCTCTTCGTTTACGCCGGCGGCGGCGCGGGCGATGCCAAGCTGATGGGCGCGGTTGGCGCCTGGCTCGGCCTCGCCCAGGGTGTCGCGGCGCTACTGATGGTCGTCATCGCGGGCGCCGTCTTGGGCCTTGCGCAGGCGGCCTGGCAGAAAAAGTTTTTTCACGTCACCGGGCGCATGGCCGACTTGAGCCGCTCCTGGGTCGCGATGATTTCGGCTGGGCATCGCCCCGTGATCACGCAATTGGACGACGCGCAGCCGCTTCAAATGCCCTACGGAGTTTCGATCTTTACCGGCGTCACCTTCGCCGCTCTGGGAGTCATGCTGTGGAACGCCTAAATCGACGCGCTGCATTCGGCCGGCGCCTGCGCGATGAGCGCGGCCTCGCCCTGGTCGAAACCGCGATCGTCATCCTGCTGCTGCTGTTCATCACCTTCGCGATGATGGAATTCAGCTGGCTCTTCCACCGCATTCAGCAAATCAACAACGGCGCGCGCGAAGGCGCGCGCCTCGCGGTACTCCCCGATCGCACTGCGGGGGAAGCCATCGCGCGGGTCAACACGTTGATGGCCGGCTTCGGCATCGCGGGCGCTACCGTCACGGTCAATCCGGCCGATACCTCCAATCTGGCGTCAGGCGCTCTGATTAAGGTCACTGTGAAAGTCCCGGTGAGAAACGTGATGCTGACCGGGCTGTTTCTAGCGCAGAGTTTCTTGGGTGGAAACTTGAGTACATCGGCGACGATGGCCAAGGAGAGTCCATAAGGATTGGTGCGATTCTTGCACCTTAGGGCAGGGGTCCAGACGACAAACGGCCTGAAAACGGCCAACGGTTCTAGGAGAAGTCCAATGAAGATCAGGTGGTCGATCGTATTTCTAGGCTTGTTTGGCGTGGTGGCGGCCGTCGCCGCTGCCGTCATCACCGCCAGTCTGAGTGCCCAGGGCATTCAGGCGGTGGGCCCCGCAGCTCCGCGCGAAGTGACAATTCTCGTCGCTGCGCACGACTTGCGGGCCATGGAAGTCATCACCGAGGACGACGTTGTGGCAAAAAAAATCCCCGAAAAAGTAGCGACGGACTCCCAGTATTCGGATCCGACCCAGGTGGTCGGGCGCATGTTAAGCCTCTCAGTCAAGCAGGGTCAGCCGCTGGCGAAGAATTCGTTCCCCGCCGACGGATCGGGCCTGCTGCTCGCCGCGCATCTGCCGCACGGCCAGCGCGCGGTCACGCTTTCGCTCGACGATCACGCTGGGCTCGAGCGGATCATCTACCCCGGTTGCATCGTCGACGTCGTTGTCTCGTTCACGCTTGACGCGAGCGACGACATCGGTCGGGCCGTGTCGACGACGATGTTGCAAAACATCGAAGTGCTCGCGGTCGAGGACAGCACCGTGGTGAACAAGGAAAACGCGGAGACGGAGGAGGCGCGCTCGACCCGCAGCAGTACGCGCCGCTTGCTGGTGACCGTGATGGTCAATTCCAAGCAAGCCGAAGCGCTTCAGCTCGCGGTGGAGCACGGCAAAATCTCGCTGGCGATGCGCAACCCCGCGGACCTCGCGGATGCGACGTCGGATGCGACGGTGCTGGCTGAAGGGCAGTTGGCGCAGTTGGCGCAACTGCTGGGTCCCAAGGTCGGTCACGGTGACCGCCTCGAAGAACAAGCGATCGCGCAGGTCGCGTCCGGGGCCGATGACTCGCAGCCGGCGGCCGCGCTTGAACCGTTAAAGGAAACCGTTGCTTCGGCGACGCCTGAATACAGCGCGCCCAAGGGCCCGAGCCCGTGGGAAATCGAGGTCTTTCGCGCGATGAGCAAAGAAACCACGTTTATCCCGGCCCAGAATTAACCGGTAGGGGAGGAGAGATTGTGAACACCGTAAACGGACTCGAAGTTACGCGGCGCGCGCGGCGCGCCCTGGCGGCGGTACTCGCTTCGATGGCGACGGGCGCGCTGGGCGTCTACGCGCAAGAAGCGCCGGTCCGGTTGACCAGCGAAGGCCCGGTGGCTGTCAGCAAGGAGCTGAACTTGAGCGTGGGCCAATCGGCCGCGTTGCGCTCCTCGTGGAACATCAAGCGCGTCTCCGTCGCCAATCCTGAAGTGGCGGACGTGGACGCGCTCGAGACGAACGAGGTGCTGGTCATCGCCAAGGAAGTCGGCAAGACCGACCTCATCCTGTGGGGCGACAACGGCGAAGTCTTTACGACCTCGGTCGCCGTCGACGTCGACATCAAGCAGCTCAACATAGACCTAGTGTCGCTGTTCCCGCGCTCCACGGTGCAGGTCACGCGTTCGCAGGACGTATATTTCGCCCGGGGCATCTTCGATACGGCCGACGAGGCGCGCCAGTTGGGCGAGTTCCTCAATGCGGCCGAGATCAAGTTTGTCGATATGACCAGCGTCGCGGGCCTGCAGCAGGTCATGATTAAGGTGACCGTCGCCGAGGTCAATCGCGTGGCGATCAAGAACATGGGCACAAACATCCTCAAGGCCGGCGAAGACTTCTTCGGCGTGAGCATGCCTGGGCCTTCGGGCGGCGGCGCGCCCAATCAGTTCCCGATCATCCCCGGCGGCAACGCGAGCTCAGGCAACCTCCCCTTCACCTTTGGGGAAAGCGCGGTCAGCCCCTTCAACACGCTTATCCTCGGATTCCCGAATGCGGACCTGGCCTTCTTCGTCGAGGCACTTGCCGAAAACCAGTTCCTCAAGATCTTGGCGGAGCCGACGCTGATTGCGCTGAGCGGTCAGGAAGCCAACTTCCTGGCCGGCGGCGAATATCCGATTCCCGTCGCGCAGGGCGGTGGGAGCGGTTCGGTCTCGGTCGAGTACAAAGAGTTCGGTATCCGCCTGAGCTTCACGCCTACCGTGTTGGGCGATGGGCGCATCCGCCTCAAAGTCGCGCCGGAAGTCAGCGACATCTCCAACCTGGGCGCGGTCGAAATCCAGGGTTTCCGTATCCCCTCACTGCTCACGCGGCGTGCCGAGACGGTCCTCGAAATGTCCAGCGGCCAGACCTTCTCGATGGCCGGCCTACTCAGCCAGAGCGTCGCCGCGCGCAACTCGCGCACGCCGTTCCTGGGCGATCTGCCGGTCCTCGGCCAGCTCTTCCGCTCGGTCAGCTATCAGAAAGGCGAGAGCGAACTGGTCATCCTCGTGACGCCGACGCTGGTCGAGCCGCTGGACCACGCGACGCGCCGTCCGGTGCCCGGCGACTTGCATGAATCCCCGAACGACTGGGAGCTCTTCGGCTTGGGCAAATTCGAAGGCCATACGAAGACGGCCAAGAGCGATGACGCCGATGCCGCCGCCACCGCCGACCTTGGCGAGATCGAAGACCTCAAAGGTCCGGGCGCGTGGGCGGGGTACTACGACGACAAGCAGCCGGGCCAGAAGACCGCCGGCGCGGTACAGGAAGCCAAAGTCGAAGTCGAGACGCTGAACAACTAGACGGTTGGAATCCAGGGCCGGAAGGCCGGCCCAAGGGGGACGTGGCGATGAAAATCAAGAACAACATACTGGTGCTGACGAGCGACGTGGACACGGAAACTACGCTCCGCATCCTGCTGGCCTCGGACGAGTGCACGGGCGATATCCAGGTGTATCGCAGCCTCGAAGCGCTGGCGGTGGCCCTCGATCGCGCCCTGGCGCCGGTGGTGCTGGTGGATATCGATCCCGATCCGCGCGGGCTGCTGGATCGCCTCGAACCGCTTGTCAACCAGTATCTCAATACAAAGTTCGTCGTGCTTGCGCGGGAACTGAAGAACGACATCGTGCTTCAGGCGATGCAGGTGGGCGTGCGCTACGTGCAGCTTAAAGAACGCATCACCATCGAGCTGCCGCCGATCATTCAGCGCGTCATGTCCAATGCCCCCTCCAACGGCCGGCACCTGGGCTCCGCGATCACGGTCCTGTCGGCCGGCGGCGGCGCGGGAGGCACGACGATCGCAGTCAATCTGGCCAACGAACTGCAGATTCTGTGCGGCGAGCCTGTGCTCATCACCGATCTCGACTACGCCTACGGCGCGGTCGCCGCCTACTTGGAGTTGGAAGGCAAATACGGTATTGCCGACGTGCTCAGCCACGACGGCGCCATAGACGCCGATCTCGTGGAGACGACCTCGGTGCGCCATTCGGATTCTATCCGCGCGTTGTTGAGTCCCGCGAGCGTGAGCTTCGGGCGCCACAGCGTCATCAACCAGGAGCGTCTGGGCGAAGCGATCGGCGCCTGCAAAGCCCGCCACAGGTTCACGGTGTTCGATGCACCCCGAATCTCGATGGACGCCGCTGCCACTCTCGCCATTGAAAGCGAGGCGACGCTCATCGTGTTACAGCCGGTGGTGAAGGACATCCGGGTGTCGCGCAACATGATCCAGGCCCTGCTCGATCGCGAGGTCCCGGTCGAGCGGATCAAGCCGATCCTGAACCGGTACCGCAAGCGGCGCGAAATTGTCAGCGTCGAAGAGGTCCAGAAGGCCCTCGGCGGCGTTGCGCCGATCTGCCTGAGCAACGACTACATTGCCGCAAGCAACGGGAACAACTACGGAAACTTTCTGTCGAATTCGGCGCCGCGTTCGGCGCTGCGCAAGGACGTTATGGAACTCGCTTCGATGTTCTCCTCGGCCGAGGAGAAGCGCGGTGCCGAAGCGGACAAAGCGTCGTCGGCGTTTCGCCGTCTGACCGTGTGAAGGGGTGGCCATGAACGAGCGTAACACTAAATCAAACGACGAACTGAAGGTGACGGTCCACGCGCGCATGTTGGAGCGCCTCGACTTCCAGCAAGCGCGTCACATGCCGGTCGAGCAACTCTACCAGGAGTGCTCGCGGCAGATTGACCAAATCCTCTCGGAGATGAACCGGCCGCTGTCCGCACCGGAGAAGGCGCAGTTGATCCGCGAAGTGCTCGACGCCGTGTTCGGCATGGGCCCGATCGAGGAATTTCTCCGCGACCCCGAAGTGAGCGACGTGCTCGTGAACGGTCCAGACCAGATTTACATTGAAAAGCACGGCGTGCTGCTCAAGACCAACGTGCGCTTCCGCGACAGCGAACAGGTTTTGCAGGTCATTCAACGCATCGCCGCGCAGGTCGGCCGCCGAATCGACGAGAGCTCGCCGATGCTGGATGCGCGCCTCAAAGACGGATCGCGCGTGAACGCGATCATCCCGCCGCTCTCCCTGACCGGGCCCACGCTCAGCATCCGCCGCTTCGGCACGATTTCGCTCGACACGCGCCCGATGGTCGAAGCCGGCTCGTTCACGGACGACATGGCCCAGTTCATGGAGGCCTGCGTGCGCGCGAAACTGAGCGTCCTGATCTCCGGTGGTACGGGCTCGGGTAAGACGACGCTGCTCAACGTGCTCTCGCGCTGGATTCCGAACGACGAGCGCGTGGTCACGATTGAAGACGCGGCGGAGTTGCAGTTGCAACAGGACCACGTGGTGCGTCTCGAAACCCGCCCCGCGAACGTCGAGGGCAAGGGCGAAGTCTCGCAGCGCTCGCTGCTGAGAAACTGCCTGCGCATGAGGCCCGACCGGATCATCATGGGTGAGGTGCGCGGTGCCGAGGCGCTGGACATGTTGCAGGCGATGAACACCGGTCACGAAGGTTCAATGACGACGGTGCACGCCAACAGCCCGCGCGACGCCTTCACGCGTCTGGAAAACATGGTCAGCATGGCCGGCCTGAATTTCCCGATCATGGCTATCCGCCAGCAGATATCTTCCGCGATCGACATTCTTGTCCATATGATACGCCTCACCGGCGGACGCCGCAAACTTGTGTCCATCGCCGAAGTGACCGGCATGGAGCAAGACACCGTGCTGATACAGGAAATCTTCCGCTTCAAACAGTCAGGTATCGGCCCGGACGGGCACGCCAAGGGTATGTTCGAAGTCTGCGGCATCCGCCCGACCGTGATGCCGCGCATCGAGGCTGAGGGCATCACCTTCCCCGACGGCTTTTTCCAACAACGCACAATCGCTCCGGGTACGCCGCACGTCAAGGGCAAGGAGGTGGCGCGTGTTTAATCTCGACGAGTTCTTCGGCGTCAGTCCGGTCGCCTTAATTACGGCAGTGTCGGTGTTCGCGCTCGTGTGCTCGGTGTGGTTTATCGGGACCACGGTCGTGTATATCCGCCGCACCCGCCGCGAGAAGAAGATCGCGGACCGGCTGAACATGGAGCTCGACGCGTCGTCCAAGGTGCGCACGTTGCGCCTGTGGCACAACGGCCGCAGCGGCACCACGACCGTGCTCGATCAGATGACGCCCGGCCTGATCGCCCGTTGGCTGGAACGCACGCGCAGCGGCTTGAACTGGGGCGGACCGGTGGCGACCTTGGCGCTGTTCCTAATTTCGCTGATGCTGGTCGGGTTCATCCTGGCGTATGTGCTGACGCAGAACATTGTGGTCGCGGCCGCCTTGCCCGCGCTGCTTCCCTTCGTCATCAATTTCATTGTCGCAAGCCGCACGACGCGCAAAGAAGCGCTATTCGAGCGTCAGTTGGCCGACGCGCTGGGCGTGGCGACGCGATCGCTGCGCGCGGGTCAGCCGCTGATGGCGGCGTTCCAGGTGATCGTGGAGGAGCTCGAGCCGCCGGTGAGCTTGGTATTCGCGGAGATCATTCAGCAGCAGCAGTTGGGCAAAAACCTCGAGGAGTCGATCCGCGCGGCGACCGCTAAATCGCACAGCGACGACATGAAGCTCTTTGCCGCCTCGACCATTATCCAGATGCGCAGCGGCGGCAATATGGCGGACATGATGGACCGGCTCGTGGCGGTCATCCGCGACCGCATCCGCCTGCAACGCCGGGTGCGCGTGCTCACGTCGCAGGCGCAATTTAGCAAGCGCGTGCTCATCGCCATTCCGTTTATTCTCATTCTTATGCTCCTGCTCTCGAACGCGGACTATCTCGCGCCGCTGGTTGAGACCGAAATGGGGCGCATCCTCCTGGGGCTCGCTGTGGCGTTCCTGGTCGTTGGTTCGTGGGTCATGAACAAGATGACGGTTCTCAAATATTGAGGGGTTTCTCCGAAACACGGGGATTGACGATATGACAATCATGATGAGCTCGACAGCGGTACTCATCGCGGTACTGACGTTCACCGCGGTGCTGTGCATCGGCGGGGCCTTCATTGTGGCCGGCGGGGCGCAGCGCCAACGGCTCATGGCGCGCCTGCGGCCGCGTTCGCAGGTGCAGGGCGATGCGTCGCTCTCCATGCGCGCGTTCTTTGCGCGCATGTTCTCCCGCGTGGGCAAGAGAGTCTCGCCCAAGGGGCTATCGGTCGGTCTTCAAAAACAGATGGTCCATGCCGGATTCTACAGCCCCGGCGCGGGCGTTATCTTCATCGGAATCAAGGCGCTGCTCTTCGCGGCGGCCGTCGTCGTCTTCGGCTTCGCCACGACCTTGGTGAGTTATCCGCTTCCAATGGAAATGATGGGGGCGATCAGCCTCTCCGGCCTGATGTCCTTCGTGCCGAACCTGTTCCTGGGCCTGCGCATCAGTCAGCGTCAGCAGGAAATCCGCCGGCATTTGCCTGACGCGATCGACCTCCTGGAGATTTGCGTCTCCGCCGGTATGGGTCTGGATCAGGCCTGGCTCGCTGTGGAAGAGCAGGTCCGGGCCGTAAGCCAGGAACTGGCGAACGAGATCGCGCTCAGCAACCTCGAGATTCACCTCGGCGCGGATCGCGCCACCTCCATGCGCCATATGGCCGAGCGCACCGGCGCGGACGAACTCAATTCGCTCGTCGCGGTGCTGGTCCAGTCCGAGCGCTTCGGTACGAGCCTGACGGAAGCGCTGCGCGTGTTTACGAAGGACATGCGCGAGCTGCGCAGCCAGCGCGCCGAGGAAAGCGCAGAAACAATGGCGGTGAAGATGATCTTCCCGATGGTGGGGTTTATCTTCCCTGTGATTTTTATCGTTGCAGTGGGTCCGGCCGGCATCACGTTGGCCGAGATGTTTGGTAGTAACTAGGCCCTGGGCCGGACGACATAGCAGGAGGCTATACACATGAATCGCTTGGTGAAATTTGGATCGATGGCGGCGGTGATCGCTGCGACGGGCTGCACGTCCGTCGGCAACGAATACGTCTACGACGACGTGGTCGGGCAGCGCTCGGCGAACCGCGAGATGGCGACCAGCCAGTACGACGAGCAGACCAAGAATGGCGTGATCCGCCAGAAGACGGTCTTCGCGTATCACTTCGTCGCTGACGCGCCCGCGCTCAATGAGCTGGGCGAGCACGACCTCACTATCCTCGCGCGGCACTACAAGGACAACGTCCTTCCCTATGCCGGCACGACGAACGTCATCGAGGAAGTGAAGGTGTACTTCGACTACAACGAGTCCTTCATCCGCCCAGACGCCAAACCGTCGCTCGACGGCGGCCTCGATCTGCTGGCTAAGAACCCCGGCGCGGACATCATCATCACGGGCCACGCCGACCAGCGCGGATCGCAGGAGCACAACGACGCGCTCGGCGCGAAACGTGCCGAGGAAGTCCGCCAGTACCTCGTTTCCAAGGGCGGCAACCCGGACCGCATCAAGATCGTGAGTCGCGGCAAGCTCGATGCGTCCTCCGTGACGACCGACGAGCCGGGCATGCAGCTTGACCGGCACGCCGTGTTCCAGGTCGCCGAGACGCAGGAATTCCCCGTGAACCTCAACGTCAAGCAGGGCAGCGCCTCCGAAGAATTGTATGACACGCGCCTCAAGGCCGTGCGCAGCTTCCTCGAAGCGCAGGGCGTCGATACCAAGCGCATCGCGCTGACCGACGGCTTCCCCGGCGGCGACGGCATGCCCTCGCAGCAGGCGGTCGTGTTCCTGATCAACAGCTACACGCCGGAGTCTGAGTCCAACTCGGCGAAGGCGGGATCGGATCCGAGCCCCTGACCCGGACGCCGGGAGTCGTTCCGTAATCCTAACGAGAGCAATCCACCAAGGGGGGACGAGGATATGTGGCACGTGATGAGACGAGCGATAGCGGGCTTGGCGATGGGCGCGCTGGCGATTAATTTCGCCGGCTGCGCCACCACGCAGGCCGCGCAGGAGGACGGATCCTTCGGCGGGAAGGGCGATGAGCAGGCCGGCAGCCCCGCGCCGCGCGCCAACACGATGTACGGCATGTGCCGCATCTTGCGCGCGCAGGGCAAGACCGAGCAGGCAGAGGTCGCGCTGGTCGGGCTGATGAGCCAGTTTCCCGAATTCAGCCCGACGTATAACGACCTCGCGGAGATTCAACTCGATCGCGGGCGCCTCGACGACGCGATTCACTACCTGAGCGAGGGCCTGAAAGTCGCGCCGACGGACCCGATCCTGCAAAACAACGCCGGTGTCTGCGCGCTGCTCAAGCACGACTACGCCGCCGCGCTCGAACATTTCCAGGCCGCGGCGGCCGTCGCGCCCTACGAGGCGCGATACAAGGCCAACATCGCGCTGGCGACCGGCCTGAACGGCGATCCGGAGCAGAGCAAAGCGCTCTACGAGGACGTCGTTTCCGCCGATGCCGCCGAACACAACACCCAGATCATCAAAGGTTTACTCGCTCCGCAGGTGATCACCCCGCCTACGGACTGAGTTGCTGCGTCCCGGAGTGAATCAAAGGAATCGAGCCATGAAGCGCCTCAAACGAAACAAAGGTATCGCAACGATCTGGGCGGCCATCACCATGCTGGTGCTGATCGGTTTTACCGCCCTCGCCGTCGACATCGGCCTTGAGGTGTGGACCGCGCAGCAGTTGCAGATCGTGGCGGACGCGTCGGCCTTGGCCGGCGCGCATTTCGTGCGCACGGACCCAGTCAAGGCGCGCGACCAGGCGGTGTTGGTGGCGCTTTCCAACGTCGCCGGCGGCGTCAAAATCAAAGTCGACCGGAACGACGCCAACGCTCCCGGCGGTGATGTCGTGTTTGGCCGCTACGACCGCACCAATAGCACCTTCGATCCCGCCGCTGTTTGGCCGAACGCGGTCAAGGTCACCGCGCGGCGCACCGCGGCCTCGCAGAACGGCGCGCTCGTTCTCCACTTCGCACGGGTGCTGGGTTTCAACAGCGCCGACATACAGCGCGACGCCATCGCCATGCACGGTGGCGGCACCGGCACGGGCATGCTAATCCTGGGCAACGGGGAATGTGCGCTCACGATCCGCGGCAATCCCACCGTCAATCTCTTCAACGGCGCGGTCCAGGTCAATTCAACGAACAGTTGCGGCACCTGTCTTTCGGGTAACCCGGAAATCCTGGCGTCCGAATTCAATTTGGTCGGCGGCTTCTGCTTGACCGGCGTCACCGAGGACGAAGTCCCGCCGCTGAACACAAATCAGCAGGCGATCGCGGATCCGCTTGCGGACCTGCCCGCGCCGCCGATCGGCGCTCCGAGAGTCCCGGGCACGATCTCCGGCGGCGGTATTAATAATTGGTTGCCCGGTTATTACCCCGGCGGTATCGACCTGACCGGAGGAACCCACACCCTCGCTCCCGGAATCTACATTCTTGGCGGCAAAGGAATGAACATCGGCGGTAGTACGACATTCATGGCGGATGGCGTGATGTTCTACATCCTGGAGGGACCGGTCAATATCAGCTCGGGCACACTCCGGATCACGCCGCCGGACCCGGACCTTTACAGCTACACCGGCGTGGACATTTACGAAAGCATCGCGATTTTCCAAGCGCGCACCAATACGGCTGCCGGCACGATCATCGGCACCGGGGATATGGATTTCCAGGGCACGTACTACTTCCCGAATAACAAGATCAATCTCGGCGGCACGACCAACCAGTTCGGCGACCAGTTTATCGCCTGGTCGGTCGAGATTTTCGGCAACGGCCTGATCGAGCTCGCCGCCGACGGCAGCATTCCCTCGCCGGGACGAAGGGTCTTCCTCGTGGAATAAGCGTCGCCCTACATCGCCCTCAAAGCCGGTGGCCAATCAGCCCCCCTGAATATCCGCCGGCTTTATCCGAACGCGGCAGCACCCCCCCGCTGCCGCGTTCTTTTTTTGCTGTAAGTCTAAAGCCCTCTAACAAATCCCAACCCTCGTAGCATGGGCGGCTCGTCCATGCGGGTGCCCGGCAATCGAATCGGACAAAGTGAGAAGCGTTTAATCTCGCAAATCTTGTAAATCCCGTAAATCCTGTCCGCCCTTGTTCGCGGCCGCGGGAAGACCGTTTTCGTTGTGCAGCCTCCGGCGATGGCCGGTGGTGAACTCAGAATGACGAGTTAGGCGAGGCCTCCAACACGAATCGGAAGTGTCTCGGAATTATGAGAGGCCATTCAGGTAGCGACTTTCTTGTCCTGACTAAAGGTGAGCCGGTTGCCGAAGGGATCCGACGACTTCCATCTCTGTCGTTCCCCAGGGCTGATCGCAGATGCCGGGATTCATGTTTGGATTGGGCCGCGAGCGCAACTCACGATGGAGCGCGTGTACATCGTCGGTGACGATGTACACGCGCGCGCCCGGCGTGCAGTCGCCCCAATGCTCGGTGAGGTGAAGGATCGCCTATCATGCCTCGCCAATGTGCCGGCCGCTCCGCCGCCCGCTTTCTAGCGTGAGGCCGCAGCGTGCCCGCGCCCCGGTCCGGCACGACTTGAATTGTGGCCTTGCGCTATTATTCGGCCCATGGCCCCTGCACACACGCCCGACACCACTGCGCGCGCGCATGCGGCGCTGGCCGACGCGATCGGCGCGCAGCGCATCTCCGCGTCGAGCGGCGACCGCGAACAGCACGCGCGTGATCAATCGACGCTGCCGGCGCGGATGCCCGACCTCGTCGTGTGGCCGGAGACGACCGAAGACGTCAGCGCCGTGTTGCGCTACGCGAATGAGCACGGGATTCCCGTCGTCGCCTGGGGCGCGGGCACGAGCCTGGAAGGCAATCCCATTCCCGTGCGCGGCGGAATTGTGCTCGACTTCCAGCGCATGGACCGCGTCGTAGCCGTCCACGCGCAGGACTTCCAGGTCACGGTCCAGCCGGGCGTGCTCTACAAGGACCTCAACCGCGACCTCGGCAAGCAGGGCCTCTTCTTCGCGCCCGATCCCGGCGCGAACGCCAGCATCGGCGGCATGATTGCGAACAACGCCGCCGGCATCCGCACGGTGAAGTACGGCGCGACGCGCGACAACGTCCTCGCGCTCGAAGTCGTCCTCGCCGACGGCACCATCGTCCGCACCGGCTCGCGCTCGGTGAAGCAGTCCGCCGGATACGACCTCACGCACCTGATCGTCGGCTCCGAGGGCACCCTCGCCATCGTCACCGAGGCCACGCTCAAGCTCGTGCCGATCCCCGAGCACTTCAGCGCGATCGTCGCCGCGTTTCCCTCCGTCGAGAATGCCGTCGAGGCGGTCTACGCCGTCATGGCTTCCGGCCTCGAGCCCGGCGCGATGGAACTCGTTGACACCTCCGGCATCCTGATGATGAACAAGGACGAGGGCATGCACTTCCCCGAACTGCCGCACATCTTCATGGAGTTCAGCGGCCCCGACGCCTCCGGCGTGAAGTCACGCACGGAAGCCGCCGAGGCCTGCTGCCGCGAGAACCAGTGCGTGCAGCTCGCCGCCGGCCTCGACCGCGAATCGCGCCAACGGCTCTGGGACGCGCGCCACCACTTCTACGAAATCCTAATCCGCAACCACCCCGGCCAGGGCCGCTACGTCGCCGACGTCGCCGTCCCCATCTCCCACCTGCCCGAGCTCATCCGCCGCACGCGCGTCATCCTCGACGAAGTCGGCATCGAAGGCCAGATCATCGGCCACGCCGGCGACGGCAACCTCCACGTCACGCTCTTCTACCCAATGGAAGACGCCGCCGCAGCAGCCCGCGCCAAAGAAACCAACACCCGCCTAGTCCAGGCCGCCCTCGACCTCGACGGCACCTGCACCGGCGAACACGGCGTAGGCATCGGCAAAATGCACGTAATGCAGCGCGAACACGGCGACACCGGCCTCGCCCTAATGAAAGCCATCAAGCAAACGATGGACCCGAAGGGCATCCTCAACCCGGGGAAAGTACTGCCGTAGAGCACTTTAGCCACGGATAAGTACGGATTGGACGGATTGCCACCCCACGAACTGCTGGAACTGAACGCCAGTCGTGGACGGGATTCGGCCGTAGAAACCTCCTACATAGATGCGCAGTCTGTTGCCCTCGGGTCGGCGCGGAAACCGGGGAAAACTCTCGGTGCGAAACAAGGTCTTGGAGTGGACCTCACGGACGAAGCGGACTTCGTTGGGAAGAGCGGGTGCGAGACAAGGGTCCTTTGCTTGTCAGTACTGGGAAAATTTCGACGAAAGTGCAACAGGACGTGGCGTGTCTGCGCAAGCGAACACGGTAAGATTTGACAGGGAACTGTCAGCGCCGTATCCTCCACCTCAATATGACTGAGAATACTGAAATCTTAAAGGAAATCCGCGATCTTCTACGACTGATGGCCGAGCCTGTGCTCGCGAAGCGCGATGAACGACTTCGGTCATCGCTTCACGAGGTCATAGGAAAGAGTAAACAGAAAGCCCAGGCGGTCGTTCTCATGGACGGGATGCGCTCACAAGCTGCCATTCGAAAGGACTGCGGGATCGACGATGGAAATTTGAGCCGCTTGGTCAAGGCATTGCGCGCGGCGGAATTGATCGGTTCAGACAACAAACACCCTAAATTGGTGTTTCCCGTGCCTGCGAATCTCCCCGATACTGTTTCTAAGGATAAAGGATGAGCGCCGAATCCGCACAAATGATGCGCGTATTAACAGAGATGCGCGATCTTCTCCGTCTGATCGCTGAGCCAGCTATCGCCGAGCGCGATGAGAAACTACGAAAAAAATTGCGCGATATTGCCGGAAGTGCAACGGGGAAAAAGGCGAAGGCCATTCTTATGATGGATGGTACAAGGAATCAGGCAGGGATCGTCAGCGAGTGTGGAATAAACCAGGGCGATCTGAGCCAGTTGGTGAAAAAGTTAAAGGCTGCGGAACTACTGGCAGGCGGTCCCAAACAGCCACAACTCGTTATTTCAATTCCCATAAATTTCTTCGAACAGAAAGAGAACTCTGATGAGTGACGATTCCAGCGAACTCCTGGAGACTGTCCGTAAGATTTACGGATTATTGGAACTGCTCGCAGAAGAAAAGATTGCTCAGTGCGATGCCAAGCAGCGCGCCGAACTTCGCGAGATCGTCGGATCCAGCAAGCCCAAACAAAAATCAATCTTCCTAATGGATGGCACGCGGAATCAGAAACAAATCCACGAAAAGACATCAGTCAATCGGGGCCATTTGAGCACGATGGTTGGAAAACTACACAAAGCAAAGTTGCTTGTTGGTGACACAGCTAAACCTCATTTGGCCATTTCGATACCCTCTACATTTTTTGAAGCCAATGCAAAAACAGAGTGACGACAAGCTGTTGGAAGTACTAGTCGAAATTCGCAACTGGATTCGCGTGGCGGCGCACGTCCGGTGAAGACTTTGCTCGAAGCAGCGCTTCCCGACTCGAAATCGCGCATGGCATACCAGATGCTCGACGGCGGCGTGTCAATGGACCAAGTGCGCATCGCTTGCAAGTTGAGCCCGAACGCTTTAGTCGCCATGGCGAACCGCTGCGCCTCAATGGGCCTAATGGAGATCAACCACGACAACGACAAGAAGCGCCTTAGGCTCTTCGACTTGGCCGATTTTGGTCTAGTTGGTCTTAGCGAGTCGACTAAATCAGGAGAGAAGTCGTGAGCGACAAGCGACTCAAGAAGGATGCGGTCGAGGTCTCGTCACAACCGATTCTAGATGAGCTTGTCGCAATCAAAGATCGTTTGAACGCCATCGAGACGATTCAGAGTATCTCCAACGCGTCAGTTGTGAGAAAATATGTTGAAGAGCACCTTAAGACAAAGGACGCGAGAAAAATAATGACTGAATGCGAAACACCTCGAACTCGCTCCCATTTGCAAACGCATTTCGCTTATAAAAGTGGTCCAGCTCTTGATTATCACCTAAAGCCGCTACGTGAAGCCGACCTATTGCGTCAGGCGATTGAAGAGCATGGCACCATCGTTTTTGAGTGGAGTAATCTCTTTCGGCGGCTTCCGAAATCTGCGATCAAGGGTATTCTCGCCGGTGGCAATTGATTCCTGACATCCGAGCCCGTAGCTATGGCCAATAAGAAGGCTGAATCGAAACCAAGCGAGCGTAAGAAACTTCCTGTCAAAACGCGCGATCTACTTCTAACCGAATGCGGCTACCGTTGCGCAGTGCCTACTTGCCGGAACATCCTCGCTTTGGACATGCATCACATCTGGGAAGTGCAAGCAGGCGGCCCTGACGACCCGTCAAATCTTATTGCGCTGTGCTCATACTGTCATGACATGTACCATCGCGGCAATATCACTGCCGAATCCGTTTACACTTACAAGGCGATGCTAGTCGCTATTTCGCGAGCATTCGATATTGATGCCATCGATAGATTGTTGTTCCTGGATTTATGCGCGGAGGACTTACTAGTGGTATCTGGCGACGGTCTGCTGCACTTCGGGCGTCTAATCGCGGCTGGACTGGCGACCTTTCAGCAAAAGGCGAACAACAACTGGCAGATCGTGACCTACACCGTGAACATTTCAGACAAGGGTCACCAAATCATTGACGCTTGGAAACAGGGCGATCGCACGCGACTGAAAACTGTGATGGGCGGGCCGGTGCCGGGCGGGGGTTAACCTGTGTATCTGGGAAGACGCTAACCCGGGTCTGAAAGATCATCAAGCGGGCCGCTAGCTACAGCCGGCGCATGTGAACTGCAGTGTCGGGCCGATGGAGAGAGGTCATGAAACGCACTTGGACGATCATCGGTGTACGCGACGTGCCGCGTAGCTTCAACTGGTATCAGTTGCTCTTCGGCCAGCCTGAGACACCACCGGGCCATACCTACTTTGGTCAGATCCTCGATTCGGATGGAACGGTCTTGCTCTGTCTTCACCAATGGGGCGCGCACGAGCACCCGTCGTTGATGATCCCAGATGCGGCGACGCCCGGCAACGGGCTCCTCTTGTTCTTTCGTGTCGACGATTTCGATAGGGCCCTGAAACGGGACGCGCGCTCGTCGCCCGGTTCGAAGAGGAGCGGCACGTGAACCCGAATACTCGAACGCAGGAGTTCTCACTCCGGGATCCAGACGGATATTACGTCACCATCAGCGCGTTCTCTTCGCTCGAATTAGAGGGCCCCGGGACGCCGGCCTAACAAACGCATGCAGTCGACCCATAAAGTGTAGATCGCATTATGGAGCACCCTGTGCCATGGTCTTTATCGACACATCCAAACTAAAAATCATCGAGCGCAAGCCCGGCTGGTTCGGCCGCTATTTCCATTCGTCGAACATAACCTGAGCGCCGTATCAAAAAAGATCAACGGTGCCCGACGCGACCTCGCCCCACGGAACAATCTCGATGGCGGAAGATAGTCGTCGGCGCTCTTGCGACATTGAAATCACGATACCCCGGCGTAATCCCAAGTCCTTCATGCAGCTTTGCAAGCCTGCCACATCGTATTGATTCACCGTCGTGCTTAGCTTGATCTCGATGGCTAAGACCCTCCGCCCGTCGACCACCAGCAAATCGACCTCCGCACCTGCCTGGGTGCGCCAGAAATAAAACTCCGGCCGGACCAAGCTGCGCGTGGCGAGGCTGATAATTTCCTCGATGACCAAGCCCTCGAACGACGCGCCACGCTTGGGCCAGGTCTTCAGTTCGTCCGGGCGGCGCAGGCCCGCCAGGAAATGCAGCAGGCCGCTGTCGCGTACGTAGAGTTTGGGGCTCTTCGTCAAGCGCTTCTGCACATTGGCGAAATACGGCTGAAGACGCCGGATCATGTACGCGCCTTCAAGCACATCCAGGTCGTGCGATACCGTGGGCGATGTGACGGTCAGCGATCGCGCGAGGTCGGAGACGTTCAACAAATTCCCATGGACGTGTGTGAGCATCGTCCACAGTCTGCGGAGTCGCCGCTGCGGAAGCCCAAGACCGAGCGCGGGAAGGTCCCGCTCCAGAAACGTCGATACGTACGCGCCAAACCACTCCTGACGTGCACGCGCGTTGCGCAGTGCGTGAATGGGAGGGTACCCGCCCCAGAACCAGCGGTCCGCCGCGTGCCGGGTTTTCGTCAATTCCATGGACGTAAACGGAGTAAGTTCAAGCAGCGCGATGCGACCCGCAAGCGTCTCTGACACGGACCGCATGAGTTCCGGGCTGGCGGATCCAAGCAGGACAAACCGGCCCTTCCGCGCCGACCGATCGATCATGTGGCGCAACACCGGGAAGACTTCAGGCAGGCGTTGCGCCTCATCAAGTATCACTTTGCTCGAATGTTCGTCGAGAAATCCTTCGAGATCGGCCTCCAAAAGCGCTACGTCGGAGGGCCGCTCGAGATCAAGATATGTCCAGTCCGGAAGTGCGTGGCGCACGAGTGTGCTCTTCCCGCACTGGCGCGGACCCAGCAGAAGCACCGCCGGGAAGTCGCGCAGTAGCTGGCGAAGGCGATCGACCTGATATCGGGAGATGTATCGCATACCTTGTATTATTATACATTAACTTTTAAAATGCAAGGTATGTTTTTGGCGAGAGAACCTTGAAATTCCGAGGGCGACCTTCGAATTTTCAAGGTTCACAAGTACCCACTAACGGCGGCAAACCCTCTATTTCGGTCGACTTTCAGAGAGGCGCGGCACTGTATATGTTGTAGACCGGCGTACGGAGCTCTGCCGCATGCCCTTCATCAACACATCCAAACTAAAAGTCATCGAGCGCAAGCCCGGCTGGTTCGGGCGCTACTTCCATTCGCCGAGCATGACCTTCGTGCATTAGGAGTTGAGAAGGGATCGCATCCAGCGCTACCTTGAAATCTCGAAGGACGCCGCCGAAATTTCAAGGTACCCGTTTTCGATGGTTTTCCGGAACTGGCTCTCATAAAAGCCGTTCTCACGTCGCGGTCCGCCCCGCGCCAAACAGCCCCAGCCTCACACGGGTGGGGCGGGCGTCCTCGCCCGCCTTGAATCCCTGCCTCAGGGGACCCGCGCAAGTGCGGCAAATCCTTGTTGCACTTTTGAGCGCGCTTTCACAGTTTCGCCAATCAAATTACCCTTGTTCCGCGCTCTCAACAGGAACGCGGCCTTCGACGATGTTCGACGCACATTTTCGCGCCCCATTGTTTCCCAGCGTCCGCGCCGGCTCGCCCACCCTTGTTCCGCACCTCGTCATTTCCCGTCAGTTCCCCAGTGCAACAAGCCGCCCACTCTATAGAGGACGTCACGCGGGCCACGATGCCCGCGCCACCTACTTTCTTTCTGAGTAGAAAGAAAGTAGGCAAAGAAAGACTGGTTCGCAGACCGATCGCGGGTGGGCGCAAAGAGCGAGATGCTTCGCTGCTAAGAAAGTAGTGGGTCGTTGTAGGGGCGGCCCCCTGTGGCCGCCCTGGGACTCCGGCGTGCACC
The DNA here is from genome assembly GCA_038916785.1 of Candidatus Hydrogenedentales bacterium. Taxonomy (GTDB): domain Bacteria; phylum Hydrogenedentota; class Hydrogenedentia; order Hydrogenedentales; genus VFKU01. The sequence goes on from JBCLBO010000001.1 coordinate 105,030, forward strand.
GGGCGGGGACGGGGCCCCGCCCCCACGATCGCGGGGTACGCTTTCTTGACACAAACTCCGGCGATGGCCGGTGCGGAACTCAGAACGACAAAAACCAGGGAGGATCACGGACTATCGTTGCAGGCTATGTCAGTGGGATGTGATCCGTCAAATCCGTGTCGATCCGTGGCTAAAACGCGGTTGACCTTATCCACATCCAACCGTATCCATCGGCGGATGGGTATCGGTTTCGTCAGGTTTTCGGCCAGGTTTCGCGTGCGTGCTCGATCGCCTGCTCGCGAGATGTGAGTGTGCCTTCGAGTTGGAGGTCTTCAATGGTACGGAGGATTTCGGCAAATTTTGGGCCTGGCGCGTAGCCGAGCGCGATGAGATCGTCGCCGGTGAGTAGCGGCGTGGGGCGGACCTCCTCGGGGCCGAGGCTGGCGGCGCGATCGCGCAGCCACTCGTAGGTGTCCATGCGGCGGTGGCTGGAGGCGCAGTCGATGCGGAAGAGTTCGAGGAGTTCCGGAAAACCTTCCTCGCGGATAAGGCGCTTGAGTTTGCTCTCGCGCATCTCGCGCGCGGCCGACACGCGCATGTGTTGCGCGACGAGCCACACGACGCGGTCCGCCTCCGCGTTCGACAGCCGCAGCCGCGCGCAGATATCGGCGGCCATCGTGGCGCCGACTTTTTCGTGGCCGTTGAATCGGATGCGGTCCTCGAAGGTCTGCGTGCGCGGCTTGCCGACGTCGTGCAGGAGCACGCCGAGCGCGAGCGTCGCTGTCGGCGCGTCGAGCAGGTCGAGCATCTTCAGGGTGTGTACGAAGACGTCGCCTTCGGGGTGATACTCCGGCGGCTGCTCGACCCCTTTCATCGCGGAGATTTCCGGCAGGAGCTGCGGCAGGAGGCCCGATTCGGCGAGCAGCATGAACCCGCGGTGCGCGTGGGGCTGCGTGAGAATGCGCAGCAATTCGTCGCGCACGCGCTCCGGGCTGGTCTTTTTGATGAGGTGGGCGAGTTCCTTTAGCGCGGCGTAGGTCTCGGGGTCGATTTCAAAGTCCAGCTTTGATGCGAAGCGTACGCAACGGAGCAGCCGCAGGTGGTCCTCCATGAAACGGTCGCGCGGCACGCCGACCGCGCGGATGACCTGCTTCGCCAGGTCGTCCCGCCCGCCGGCGTAATCGATCACTTCGTTCTTGATCGGATCGAAGAAGAGCGCGTTCACCGTGAAATCGCGGCGCAGCGCGTCTTGCTGTTCGCCGCGGAACTCGACCGACACCGGGCGGCGGCCGTCGAGGTAGGGGCCGTCCCAGCGGAAGGTCGCCACTTCGATTTGCACCTCGCCGAGCTGGACGATCTGCACACCGAAGGCCTTGCCGACGCCGATCACGCGCTTGAACAGCCGTTCGACTTCGTCCGGCTTGGCGGATGTGGCGACATCGAAGTCTTTCGGATGCCCGCCGAGCAGTTCATCGCGCACGCAGCCGCCCGCGAAGAGCGCGCGATGGCCCGCGCGGGCCAGTGTCTGGCAGACGCTAAGCGCGGCCTCGCGTGCGGTACTCACGATTGCGGCGCGTCCTGCGAGGACTGCTCGCCCGCGGATGCGGCGTCCGCCTCGCCGCGCAACGCCTTCGCTTCGCGCATTCGCCTCAGGTGCCGCGCGCGGTATTCTGAATAGCCCCAGTAGATCAGCGCGCCGGGCACGGTCAGCGCAAAGACGGTGAGGAAGCGTGGAATCAGCGCGAGCCTCGATAGATCGTGCAACAACACTCGCCCGACTACGAAGCCCATGTAGACAATGAGCGCGGCCCAACGATATCGACGCTCCCAGAACACCAACCCGAGCAGCATCGCGGCGAGCGCGCCGCCGAGCCAGTACAGGGTGAGCGAGCGCTCCGGCGCCCAGCGCCAGAGCCCCAGCAGGCCGATCATGACGGCAATCACAACGATGGCGCTACGCAGCAGGTCCGCCCACGGGCCATAGCGGCCGTACTTGCGCTCCCAGAGCAGGCAGGCGCGCTCGGCCGTCGCGTAGAACAGCATCGCGGCGACGAGTCCACCGAGCACGCCGCGGTCGCCGTGGTGATCGAGGGCGGGGTCGAGCAAGTAGCGCGCGTAGCTCCACGAGGCCAGGCTCAGCGTGAGTACGCCGCCGAAGCGCAGGCCCGCCAGCTTCGTCGCGCTGCCGGAGAAGAGCATGAAGACGGCGAGGCCAAGTCCGCCGACGGCAGTGATCGACGCGTCCAAGCGCCGCTCGGCGAGCGTAAATAACATCAACACCGCGGCCATGAAGGGAATCGACGCCATGGCGTCGTGCTCCCATTGCGTGCCGCCCTGGATGCGGCGCAGGTAACGCTCCCAGAGGTATCCGCCGGCGAAGGTCAGCAGCGCGACGCTGAGCGCGTAAGGCACGAAGAACGGTTGATTCTCGAAGCCGGGCACGTTGAGGACGAGGAAGGTGTGGTAGCACGCGTGCGAGCCGATGAGCAGGAGCACGCTGGCGACCTCGACTTGTGGCGCGGCGAGAATGAGGCCGACGAGCGCCATAAGGATGCCCTCGCCGGCGAGGAGGAAGGGCATGCGCGGGTCGCTGCCGAGATCGAGAATGGTGATCGCCATCAGCGCGAGCGCGGCCGCGCTCGCGTGGAGGAGCGCCATGGCCCAGCCGGAAGCGTCGAGCCGGGTGTCGGCGAGGAACCATTGCCCCTTTACCTCGCGGCGCTCCGGCGGCAGCTTGACGACGTAGTGGTGATAGAACCATGCGATGATGCACCACACGAAGGCCGTGCCAACGGACGAGAACCATCGCGCCGGCATGACGTAGCCGAGGACCTCGACTTCGCGGTCTGACGGAATCGCCAGCAGGCAGCCCGCCAGTGTGATCAGGAGCAGGCCCTGGCCGAAGAGTTTGAAGATCACCAGACGGCTGCGGCGGTAGGACAGCGCGAGCCCGAGGCACTCCACGGACATCGCGACGAGCAGCCACTCGTGCGAGAGGTAGGACTGGAGCGCCAGAGTGAATACGATGAAGGCCTTCGCGGCGAAAATCTGGAAGAGATAGTTTCGCGGCTGGCCGGCGAAATTCGCGTAGGCTGCGAACACCATGAACATCGCCGTCTGGACGAAGCGGAAGGCCCACTCGACGTCCGGATAATGGGCGCGGACGGACAGCCACGTGAGCGCGAGGTAGACGAAAGAGTTCACGCCCGCCATCGGCGCGACGGTCCGCCGATACTCGCCGGTCCGGTGCGCGTCGGTCACGCAGGCGATCGAGAATACCCCGAAGATCAGCGTGAGGAAGGCGTTCGAAATCCAGAAATATTGGTCCTCGGTGACGTCCAGCTCCAGCGGCCGCACTACGAAGAAATAGACGTACGTGATTTGCGTCGCGATGAGCGCGGCCCAGGTGAAGATGAGCCAGCGGTGCGTGAGGTGAAAGACGAGCGCGATGATCGCCACGACGGAGCAGGTGACGAGGGCGTAGACAATGTTGTCCTGGGTGAGGCTGTCGGCGAGACTCAACACGACCGTGTAATAAATGAGGAAGAGAGAGATGCCGGCGGCCGCCTCGCTGCGGCGGACGTGCGTGATCACCGCCACGAGGATCAGCGCCGCCGCCAGCACGCCGATGCCGAGCCGCGGGTCGTCGAACAACTGCGTCGTTTGAAGGAAGAAGGCGGCGTAGGTCGTGAAGTAGAGCGCCGCGAGGCCGCAGCCGAGCACGGTCTGCGGAAAGAGGTTTTCATCGCGCCGCCTGAGAAGCCCGTAGGTGACTGCGCCAGCCGCGATCGCGTATCCCAGCCCGATTTTCCAAATGGCGCCCAGCGTGTCGTCCTGCACCGTGATCATCGCGCCGAGGACGAAGAGGGTCATGAACAGCACGGCGACGATGCGCCCGAGCCAGATGCCGCCGACGCGCGACTCGAAGGACTCGCCCTCCTCGCCGCCGATCGCGCGGCCGACCGCTTCGCGCACGCCCTCCGACAGCGGAGGCTTCACCGGGCGCGGCTGACGTGGTCGGCGCTTGCGCGGGGTGGTGTCCTCCGCGGGGACTTGGTTTTCCGGTTTCGAGAGCAGGATTTCGACGAGGCCCGAAAGCTCGCGCACTTGCGCCTCGAGATCCCCGATCCGGTGATGGTCGTCGCCCGGTTTCTGTGGCGATTCGTTGGCCAATCGCGGCCCCCAAGTCCTGTCGCTACCGTATCTTAGGTCTTAAACATTATACTGATCGCGTGGATCGTGTGCGAAGCCGAATCGCGCCCGTCAGGATTCCTACCCTATGCTGCATTTTGTCGCCATCCTCGTCATGATCGCGGGCCTCGGCGCGTCTTTCCTCACGTACATCGGAACGATGCACTACGGCGCGTTGAGCACTTGGCTCATCGTCGCCGGCGTCGGTATCGCAGTGACCGTCTTCACGCGGCGTTCGGGCGATTGAGCGGACCCCGCAGCATGGACCCGTACACGAACGGACTATTCGCCCGCGCGGCGCGCGGCGAGGCGACGCCCCGCCCGCCGATCTGGCTGATGCGCCAGGCGGGACGCACCGACCCTCAGTACAACGCGCTGCGCGAGCGCGACGGCCGGCCGCTGGAGCAATTGTTCGCCGATCCGGACGCCGCAGCGGAGATCTCGCTGCTGCCGAAACGCATCGGCGTGGACGCGATCATCTATTTCCAGGACATTCTCACGCCGCTCACGCCGATGGGCTGCCCCTTCGTGTTCCGGCCCGGGCCCGTCACCAACGCGCCGATCCGGGATGCGGCGGACGTTGCCAAGCTGCGAAAGTTTGATGTTGCCGCGGAACTTCCCTTTATCGCGCAGACCTTCAAGAACGTTACGCGCTCGCTGAACGGCGAATTGCCGGTGCTCGGTTTTGCCGGCGCGCCGGTCACGCTGGCGGTTTTCATGATCGAGGGCAAAAGTTTCGGCCACACCGCGGCGAAGGCGCTCGACTTTTTCGAGCAGCAGCCCGTGGCGACCCGGCTGCTGCTCGATTGCCTGACCGAAATGACGATTGAGTATCTGCGATACCAGATCGAATCCGGCGCGTTTGCGGTGCAACTCTTCGAGTCCGCGGCCAACCTCCTCACGCCCGCGCTCTACCGCAGCCTTGCGCTGCCTACGCACCGGCGCATCTTCGACGCGCTGCGGGGCAGCGCGCCGACGATCATGTTCGCGCGCGAGTGGGAGGACGTCGCCGATCTGCACGCCTCCGGCGCGGACATCCTGAGCATCCACAGCCGCGGCACGATCGCCGACGCGCGCGAGGTCGCCGGCCAGGACCGCGTCATCCAGGGCAACCTCAGCAACCGGCTCCTCTGCGAAGGGCCCCTCGCCGCCATCGAACGCGAAGCCCGCGCCATCGTCGAGTCCGGCGCCAGAAAGGGCCACCTCTTCAACCTCGACCACGGCCTCCTGCGCGAGACGCCTTTCGAACACGTCGAGCATCTTGTGCGTTTCGTCCGCAGCCTCTAAGCGAAAAAGTAATAGACAGGATTAACAGGATTTAGCAGGATTTAAGGAACCGATTCATCAATCCTGTAAATCCTGAAAGGATCATGTCAATCCTGTCTATTTGCCCTTCGTCATTCGAAGCGCGACATGATCGCCTTCGAGTTGACCTCGTCCGGGGCTTGGCCGCGGGCGGGCGCACTAGCGGTCAACGCGCGCGATCCGTAGGGGCGGCCCCCCGTGGCCGCCCTGCGTCGACATGCGCGCCTAGGGCGGCCACGGGGGGCCGCCCCTACGGTGACGTTGCGAGCGAGAGAATCCATTCGCGGATCAGCGCCACGCCCTCGTCGTGGACGATGGTGCGGCCGATCTGCGGCATGCGGATGAAGGGGTGCGTCGAGCCGAGGCGCGTGAGCAGGAAGGACGCGTCGGGGTTGCCGGGGACGATGGCGTAGTTGCGTCCGCGCGAGGCGTTGCCGGCCGCGGTCGGCTTGTGAAATACGCCCGGCCGGTGGATGAGCGCCTCGTCCAGCGTGAACACGAGTTGCGTCGGCCCCGCGAGACCTTTCGGGTTGTGGCACTGCGCGCAGTTGATGTCGAGGTAGCCTAGCGCGCGCTGTTCGAGCGTGCCGCTCGCGGGATCGTTCCACACATACGCCGCGCCGACCCAGCCCTCCGGCGCGTGGATGAGCAGCCGCGTTTCGATCAGCCGGCGGCCCGACGCTCATGAGCGCGATAAACGCAACAAGGGGGAGGGTCGCGCTCCCGCGCGACCGCGTGCGCACCGGCGATCTCACCATTGAAGATCAAACAACTCGCCCTGAAAGGGCCAATCCTCTGACCTGGCAACCAAGCCATGCCTCACCGGATTATTTCGGACGTACTCCCATTTCTCGGCGTACTGTATTGCCGTCCGCATTCTCGTGTCCCATTGATTTCTTTGCCACCTCTCTTCGGGTCGCCCGCGCGATCGGGTGAACTGGGACTTCCAATACTTCATCCATGCGTCCAGATCGAGTTCGCTCTCTCCTGGCACGGCAAACAGGCGGATATGATCGGGCATCACGACGTAGCGCGCGATGTGCCAGGCGTCGGCGCGCTTCCAGGCGCCGAGAACCAGGTCGTGACACTCGGGATTCGCGAGCCACGGCTCGCGGTCTTTCGTACAGACCGTGACAAACACGATCGTTGGAGTGTCAATGGCGACGTGAACGCCGCCGGCCGGGCGCTTTCTGATTGGAAGTTTCGGGTTGTCAGGCATGGGGTTGCCTCTAATTATTCGGTCGCGCGGGAGCGCGACCCTCCCGGGTTCGTCCGTGCACTCTATTTCTTCAAGATTCCGCCGCGGCTGGAGCTTAGGTAGATGCCCTTGAGGTTCATTTCGAGTTCGTCGGAGTTGTCGGAGTTCTTGATCGCTTCTTCGAGCGTGACCAGATCCTTTTTGACGAGCTCGACGAGCGACATGTTGAAGGTCTGCATGCCCGCTTCACGGCCCCCCATGATCGCCGTGGGGATCTGCTTGTTCAGGCCGTCGCGGATCAGCTGCGCGATGGCCGGGTTGACGTACATGATCTCGACCGCGGGCACGCGGCCATTGCCGTCCTTCGAAGGAACGAGACGCTGCGCGACGGTGCCCTTGAGCTGCAGCGCGAGTTGCGAGCGGATCTGGTTGTGCTCCACCGCGGGGAACATGTCGAGGATGCGGTCCATCGTCAGCATGCAGTTTGTCGTGTGCAGCGTCGAGAAGACCAGGTGGCCCGTTTCCGAGGCGGACATCGCCGCGCTGAAGGTCTCCTGGTCGCGCATTTCGCCGATGAGAATCACGTCCGGGTCTTCGCGCATCGCCGCGCGCAGGGCCGTCTTGAAGTCCTTCGTGTCAATGCCGATCTCGCGCTGGGTGACGACGGATTTCTTGTTCTGGTGAAGGAACTCGATCGGGTCTTCGAGCGTGATGATGTGATCGCGGCGCGTGCGGTTGATGCGATCGATGATGCTGGCGAGCGTGGTGGATTTGCCGGAACCCGTCGTGCCGGTGACGAGGATGAGCCCGCGGCGCATCGTGACGACGTGCTCAAGGCCGGCGGGTAGATTCAGTTCCTCAAACTTGAGGATCTTCCCCTTCACGTGGCGCATGATGATGCCGATCGAGCCGCGCTGCTTGAGCACGTTCACTCGGAACCGCCCCAGGCCCGGCACGCTGAGCGCGACGTCGGCGTCGCCGGTTTCGTCGAAGTGGGCGCGCTGGTGCGGCTTGAAGATTTCCTCGAGAAACTTGTCCGTGTGCTCCATCTTCAGCGGAGTTTCACTGAAGGCGCGCATCTCGCCGTCCACGCGGCAGGCGGGCGGGCTGCCGACGGCGAGGTGGACGTCCGAGGCACCGTGTTCAACGGCGTAGCTGAGGATGTCGTGAAGAGATGGCATGGGTGTAATTCCTCCGCAACCGCACGAAGTATAACAAAACTGTAGATGCCGAAACGGCGGCTACGCGGGTTCCTCGGGTGCGGCCATGCCGAGGACGTGGTAGCCGCTGTCGACGTGGAGGATTTCGCCGGTCACGCCGGAGCTGAGGTCGGACAGGAGATAGACGCAGGAGCGCGCGACATCGTCCTGGGTGACGTTGCGGCGCAATGGCGCGACCTGCTCGGTGAGGCGCAGCATCTGGCGGAAGCCGGGGAACGCCGCGGACGACAGCGTGCGCAGGGGGCCGGCGCTGATGCAATTGACGCGAATGCCGCGCGGGCCGAGGTCCGCCGCGAGGTAGCGCGCGGAGGCCTCGAGCGCGGCCTTGGCGACGCCCATGACATTGTATTTCGGAATAACTTTCTCGCTGCCGTAGTACGTCATCGCCGCGATGCTGCCGCCGGACGCGGGGAAGAGCGGCTCCGCAGCGCGGGCCAGCGCGACGAGCGAATAAGCCGAGATATCGAGCGCGAGCGCGAAGTGGTCGCGCGGCGTATCGACATAGCGCCCTTTGAGGTCGTCGCGATCGGCGTACGCGACCGAATGAATCAGGAAGTCGAGGTGGCCCCACTTCGCGCGGATCGCGTCGAAGAATCCCGCGATCTCCGCGTCCTTCGTCACGTCGCAGGGCGCCATCAGCGCGCCGGGCATGGCCGCGTCGATCAGCGCTTTTACGCGCTTCTCCTGCGCCTCACCGAGATAGGTGAAGGCGAGTTCCGCGCCCTGCGCGTGGCAGGCCCCGGCGCAGGCCCACGCGATGGACTTGTCGTTGGCGACGCCGGTGACAATGCCTCGTTTGCCGGCGAGTAGGCCTTGGCTCAAGGTTTAATCCCCCGAATGCGACGGTGCGCGGTGCGCATTGTAGCCGCAGGGGATAGGGCCGCGCACGGTCCCGTCCGCGGCCGCAAATTGACTGAACCCCGCGGCGCGATTATCGTATAGCGCCTGACCGGGGGACGGCGGGAAATAACGGAGGAAGTCTTTCATGGCGAAGATGGACGCGGGTCGCTTTGCGTATTTCGACGGGGATTTTCGGCCGATCGAGGACGCGAAGGTAAGCATTTTGACCCACGCGTTTAACTACGGCACCGGGCTGTTCGAGGGGATTCGCGGGTACTACAGCGCAGCCGAGGACAAGGTGCTGATTTTTCGGTTGAAGGAACACGTCGATCGGCTCACGCGCAATTGCAACATCCTGTGCATGGACATCAAGGAGACCGCGGCGGACATCGAGCGGATTTGCTGCGAGCTGGTCAAGAGGAACGGTTTCAAGGAGGACGTCTACCTCCGGCCAATTATCTACAAGAGTGAGCATTCCCTCGTGCCGAAGCTGAAGGGGATCGAGTCCAAGTTTTGTTGCTGGAACATCAAGCTCGGCGACTACGTCAACGTGGACACCGGCTTGGACGTGTGCGTCTCGTCCTGGCGGCGCGTTTCGGACAACGCCATCCCCGCGCGCGCGAAAACGACCGGCAGCTATGTCAATTCCGCGCTGGCGCGCAGCGAGGCCGAGCTGGCCGGGTTCGATGAGGCCATAGTCCTGCAGGAAGACGGCATGGCCTCCGAAGGCAGCGCGATGAACATTTTTATGGTGAAAGACGGAAAGCTGATCACGCCGCCCGAGAACGGCGACGTGCTCGTGGGGATCACGCGGAACTCCGTGATTGAAATCGCCAATGAAGAATTGGGAATGCACGTGGTCGAGCGGCCGATCGCGCGCACGGAGTTGTACCTGTGCGACGAACTCTTCTTCACCGGCACGGGCGCGCAAGTCGCCCCGGTGCGCTCCGTCGATCGGCGACTGATCGGAAACGGGAAACCGGGGCCGGTGTCGAAGAAACTCCAGGACATCTACTTCGAGGTCGTGCAAGGCAAGGTCGCCAAGTATCGCCGCTGGTGCACGCCGGTCGAGTAGCTCCGCGCGCGTGGTGTATAGTTGCGGCCGGGGCGATCCCGCGGAGTCAGCGTCTTGTCGCATTCCGTTTCCGAATCCGAACTCCGCGCGTGCATGTGCGAGATTGGCCGGCGCATGTATGCGCGCAATCTCGTCGCCGCCACCGACGGCAACATCAGCGTGCGCATTGGCGAGGGCCGCTTTTTGTGCACGCCCAGCGGCTCGGCCTGCGGCTTCATGCATCCGCATGAAATGGTGATCGCCGACGCCCACGGCAAGAAACTCGAAGGCGAAGGCCGGGTCTCCTCCGAATTTTTCACCCACCTCGCGGTATATGAGCAGCGGCCGGACATCCAGGCCGTCGTGCACGCACATCCGCCGATCACCGTTGCCTTCACCTTGGCAGGGTGTTCGCTGACGGATTTGGTGTTGCCGGAGGTCGTCTTCGCAGTGGGGGGGATTCCCACCGCGCCCTACGCTACGCCCGGCACGCGCGAAGGGGCCGATGCCGTCCGAGGACTCGCCGCGCACTGCGACGCGCTGCTGATGGATCGGCACGGCGCGCTCACGATGGGGGTGAGCCTGATGGATGCGTATTTGAAGATGGAAAAGATTGAACACGCCGCGGCAACGTTGCTCGCGGCGCGCTCATTGGGAAATATTCGAACGCTCTCTGGGGATGAGATGCAGCGGATACTCAACGCGCGGGTGGCCTACGGGGCGACGGGTAAGCTGTATCTTCCGAAGGATTAGTGACGTTATTATTAGGGGGGCAGATTCTTCGGGAAGTCTCTTGAAATTACTGCTAATTATATGTAAAATACGCCTCGTGCGTTCTCGGAACCAATTGAACGCTGTGGTATGCTCTGCGTCATATAGTTAGGGAAGCACGATTTTCCGTCCGCCGGGCCGTGGGGCTAGGTGTTGTCTCCAAAGTCCTGGGCTGCGGGGTCTATATAGTGCCAGACGAGGAATGTCGTATGCGAGTGCATCTCGGAGCGGAGCCTTACGCGCAATGAGCGACGATGTCTCATCAGAAAAGATGCGGGTGTGTCCGAGTTGCCGTATGCAGATCAGCGTGCTGGCGACGAAGTGCCGTTTCTGCGGCGAGGAAGTCGGCAAGCCCAAGGACGAGACGCGCACGCTGTCGATCCACGATCTGGGCGGCGAACATGTGTATCACAAGGCGCCCTCCGGCAGCGTGATGGAAGCCATCGAGGCCTTCCGCGTCGATGAGGCGCTTCAACAAAGCAGTCCGCTTGGCGCCCTCGATTCACTCGATCTCGGCATTGACCCGAACCAAAAGATTCCGGGTTCCGGGAACGCGCCTTCGGCCTTCGACGTGGAGTATCGTCCCACGCCATCGGCGAGTTCGAAGGCCAAGAAGGCCGTGCCCAAGAGCAAGACCGGATTGATTGCGGGGATCGCGTTGGGGGCCGTGGTCGTGATCGCGGCGGTCACGGCGGGTCCGCTGGTGCTCAGTAGGTTCAACCAGCCCGAGGTGGATCCCAACGCGGTCGTTTACGTGAACCGTGCGCCGGGCATTCTGCGAGACGGCGGTCCGGCGATCGACGCCTTGACGGCGGCGGTCGACGCGATCGGGCAAGGGGACAATCCGAAGAACCGGCGGATCGCCGAGGAAGCAGTGGCGGCGCTCGAAAAGGAAGTGATGGAAAAATTGAACGCGGCCCCCTTCGACACCGCAAACCTGAATGCGGCGTCCAGCTTGGCGACCCGCGGCGCCGATCTGTATCCGAGCGAAGTGACCCGGCGGCTAGTCTCGGAGACGAAGGACGACAATCGTATGTACAAAATGGTGCTGGTGAATATAGATTCCGAGACGGATACCGCCACGTTCAAGCTGCTGGAGGACGGAGCGCCGGACGTGAGCGTACGCGAGAAGGAATACGTCTCGGCGCGCTTTTTGGTCCGCAGCATCGTGGGCCGCAAGTCCGTCACGCTGGTGGACACGAGGCGGTCGAATCGGGCGGTGATGTACGAAGTGGGCAGTCCGCCCCTGCCGGCACACTGACGGGCGCGGGAATTCCGGAATCGGAAGTGCCGGAGGGAGTGGGGGCCATGCGGGCAGTCGGGTTCTTGAAGTATGCCGCGGCGATGGTCGCGCTGTGTGCCGCGGGGTGCGCGAGCACGGGCGGCACTTCGGCGGCGGGTGCGGCTTCGTCCGCTCCGACTCAGGAAGAGCTGCAAGCCAAGCTGCACGCGTCGGTCGAAGAAGAAGTGGCGAGCGCGCGCAAGAGCCAAGGTGCGGCGCGCAACGCGATCATTTACAAGCGGCCCTATTACTACAAGGAATATTTTGAATTCCCCGGCGGCGAGCCGGTGTATTCGCTCGATTTTACGGAGAAGGAATCGCGCACGGTGCCGCTGACTGCGGAACTGGAAGTCGAAAAGGTGCGCTACGCGACGCGATTTAAGACCGAGCGCGACGCCGTGCAGGGCGACGAAAACTACCTGCGCAGCCACGGCATCAATTACATCTCCTACGAGCTGCGCAACGGCGAGTGGCGGCGCGTGGGCGATCTTTTTCTGGCCGACTCGACTCAGGAAAATATTGGAGGCGAGTGGACGCAGATTAATGAAGAAAAGCGGCCCGCTGCGCTTGTCGAAACCGAGTCCAAGGGCTGGTTCGAGCGGCTGAAGTTCTGGAAGTAGGCCGGGCGCTTGGGTCCCGCGGAGCCAGAGGCGCATCCCTCGCGCGGCATAGCCGCCGGATTGGCCATCGTCGCGCTCGCCGCCGCGTGGGTCCTTCTCGGCACGCGCCCCGAGCGATCATACGGGGACACGCTTTTCAGCCGCCTTGCGACCGTCTATTCACTCTCCGAATACGGCCGCTGGGCGATCGCCGATCCCGCGATCGGACTCTCCAACCCCTTCGAGCCGCGCACGATCGATAAAGTCGAGGTCGATGGCCGCATCGTGTCGAGCAAGCCGCCGCTGCTACCGCTGCTGATGATGTCGGAGCTGCTCGTGCTGAGTCCCGTTACAGGCTGGTTGTTGGAGGATCCGCCGGACCTGAAGCGGGCCGTGTGGATACTCACGCTGACCTGGTCCGGGTTGCCGTTTGTACTGATGATCCTGTGCGTGTGGCTCACCGTGCGCCGATGCCTGCCCGGCAGCACCGCGGCGCCGGCCTTCCTTGCATTCGCCGCGGCTGCGGGCACGCAGGCGGCCGTGTATGCCACCGTGTTCAACAACCACGTGATCGCCGCCGCGGCCGTGTCCGCGAGTTTTCTCTTCGCGCTTCGGCTCCACGAGCGGGAAGCCTGGCGAGACGCCGCCGCATTTGGACTCAGCGCTGGTCTCTGCGCGACGATGGACATCCCTACGGCGATTTACCCCGCGCTGCTCGGGCTGTGGCTGGCGCGCACGCGGCTGCGCGTACTCATGGTCTTCGCGGCGCCCGCGGCGGCGCTGCTGATTGCGATACAAACCGCCGCGCTGTTGGCTGCAACCGGAAGCCCGCTGCCGGTGCAGATGCACGGCGACTGGTACTTGTATGAGAGCAGCTACTGGCGCAATCCCGGCGGCGTCGACGCCTTGGCCGATCCCAAGGGCCACTACCTCTTTCACATCACGCTGGGCCGCGTCGGCCTGTTCTCGCTGTTTCCGGTGACCCTGCTGGGCCTTGCGGGTCTCGTCGCCGCGCGCCGGAATGGCGACGTGCGGAGTAGAGCAATTACGGCGATCGGTGCAGCGGCCTCCGCGATACTCTTGGTCTACTACGCCTTGACGACGAACAACTACGGCGGCGAGGCCTTTGGTTTTCGCTGGTCGATTGCCGTCGCCCCCGTCATGTTGGTGATGGCGGCGCCGGCGATGGCCCGCGTTCGCCGCCCGTGGCAATGGTGCCTGATCTTCGCGATGTTGGCCGTCTCGGTTTTCTCCGCCATGCAGGGCGCTCAGCACCCGTGGCAGACCAACACCGAATGGACAACGCGGATTTTTGGCGCGAGTTTATAGGCCGGGTCTGCGAACGCGGCGACCCCGTTTCCGCCGCCGGCTTCCCCCGTCAGCGGGTGGGTATCGAAACGCCGGTCCGCCGCGGTTGCAGATATTTCCTCCTCCACCGCCGTTGGACGGGCGCCTCGAAGTACCTGTAGATGAGAAAAGATAGGAGCAGCGTCGAGCCCATGAACGCGAGGAAGAAGGCCGGACTGTACAGGGGAATTTTCTGGCCCAGCGCCGAATAGGCCAGCGCGACGCCGACTTGCAGCGGGAAATGGATGAGATAGCTCGAATACGTCATGTTTCCGGCGGCTTCGACGAATTTGCGCGACCATTCGGGGACGCCCACATTTTCGCACAGGACATAGAGTAGCGGAGGGGTGCAAATCAGAAGAAAAAAGAAGTGAAAATATTTCCAAGTGTACACCGCGGGGTAGCGGCCGAGGAACGCCGCGAACAGGAGACCGGCCATTGCGATCGCACTGATTCGCAATTCTGTTTTCCGGAGCGTGAAGGTCTGACTGAGGATCGCCGCGATGCCTCCCGCGTAGAAAAATGCGAGGCAGTCGAGCACGGGGTGGCGGATGTCGATGAGCTTCGCCGCCGCGCACGCGAACACGATCGCCACGTTTATTCTCACCGATCCGCCCGCGCGGCGGAGGATGAAGTAGAAGAGGAAATAGACGAGGACTTCGGCGGAGATGGACCACACGGGACTGTTGAAGCTATAGCCTTTCAGCAAACCCCAGTGGCTCGCCATGAACAGTTGCAGAGCGAACCGAGGCAGGTCGTTGTGCCGAAATACGAAATAGGAATCGTTTACTTGGAAGTAGGCCAATTGCAAGGCCGCTACGAGGAGGAGCGTCGCCAGGTGAAGCGGGTAGAGGCGGGAGAATCGTAGAACGAAGAACTCCCGTCCGCCGACGCGCCGGCTGGCGATCGATTCGCGGTACTTCCAAAAGAAGATATATCCGCTGATGCACCAGAACACTTGCACGCCCAGGTAGCCGTAGCGATAGAAAAGTTCGAAGGTGCGGTAGAACGGCTGGCCATACAAATCGAAGCCGATGGGCCGAAGTCCGGCGTACGAGAAATGTTGGTAGTGCCAGATCAGCATGGCGAAAGCCGCGACGAAACGAAGAATTTCGAGCCCGGCAAGTTTCTGGCCGGATCGGGAGAGATTGCTTGTCGGCATCATCGGCGGTGGTGGTGAATCGACACACTCAACTCGGACGAGCGCGAGGCGCGCTGATCGGCCGCGCAGGAGGATACCGAAATGATCAGGAACGGGCAACGGCGGCACCCGCGATGGCGCGCCGCCGGCAATGAGTGCATAGGACATTGGCAGGCGGCGACTGCGGGTTGGCCGGAGATCGGAACCACCGGGCGGTGCCTGGTGTTTATAACGACCGTTAGGTATACTTATGGCCATGTCAAACGCTACCGCCGAAACACCGCTTCACACTGACGACTCCGCCCGGCATCGGGTGGCTGAGTCAGCGTTAAAGCTTTTTGCGGCAAAGGGTTACGCAGAGACCTCCGTCCGCGAAATTATCGAAGCGGCTGGCGTGACCCGGCCCGTGCTCTATTACCACTTCGTGAGCAAGGCCGAGCTTTTCTGCTGCCTGATCGAGGCCGAATTCGCCCGGCTATACCAGGAGATGGACGCGATCCTGGCGCGGCGGTCCGGCTGCCAGGAGCGGTTGAAGGCGCTCATCGGCCTGGTTTTCGACGGGGCCGAGCGCTCGCCCGAGACGGTGCGGTTGCTCTTGCGATTTTTCTTCGCGCCGCCGGATGAGCCGATGCGGATCGACAGCGAGCAACTCGCGCAAGAGCGATTCGCGCGCATTACGAAAATTATGGAAGACGGCCTGGCGAGCGGCGAGATTGGTGGCGGCGAGGCCGGTGCGCTCGCGCTCGCTTTTTCCGGGCTCATGGATATGCACGCAATGGGCAAGGCGCGCCATCCCGAAGTGAAATTGTCGCCGGCGCTGGGTGATGCGCTCGTGGATCTGTTTATGGACGGCGCGCGCGGCGCGACTGCGGCGAGGACCGCCCTCCCGCACGTGTTCGGGCCTGTGCTGCCGTCCAGCGCAACGCGCGCGGCGGGACTTAAGAAAGAAAAGAGGAAGCCATGAAGAAGTTTTTTCAGAGTCTACTGATCATCGGCGCACTGGCGCTTGTGGGCGCGGGAATCGTCGCGGGGGTGTGGGCCGCGCAACTGGCCAAGCCCGAGGCGGTCATCGAGAAGCCGGACACGACGACGGCGGTGTCGATTCAGGTGATCGAACCTCGGCGCGTGGAGAACCGCATTTATCTGACCGGTCTGGTGGAGGCGTGGGAGGCAGTCACGATTAGCGCCGAAATCTCCGGCCAGATTGAGTGGCAGGGTCTGGAGGAGGGCGACCCGGTGGCTATGGGCCAGGAGATACTCCGGATTAGTACAACGTCAATTCAGGCGAGGCTCGATCAGGCGCGGGCCGAGCAGACTCTGGGCGCGCAAGACTTCGAGCGCGTGCATGAATTGCGCGAACGCGGCATCAGTTCGTCTCAAGAATATGATCGCGCATCGGCCAATCGCGACGCGGCGTCGGCGAGGCTTCGCATGGCCGAGATCGATTTCGCGCATAGCGTGATCAAGACGCAAATGCCGGGCGTGATCGATCGGCTTTACAACGAAGCGGGTGAATTCGTTGCCGTGGGCAAGCCTTTGGCCAGGGTGGTCCAGGTCGACAAGCTCAAAGTGCTGGTGGGAATTCCCGAGCGGGATGTTGCGCGTTTCCATACGGGCGATACCGTGGCGGTGCGCTTTGATGCCATGCCGGACGACACCTTCGACGCGAAAATTTTCCGCGTCGCCACTACGGCTGAACCCGCCACGCGCACGTTTAGGACGGAGATTGAAGTCACCAACCCGGCGGGGGTGCTCAAGCCCGGGATGATCGCGGTCGTGGCGCTGGTGCGGGAGGCATTCCCGCAGGCCATAACGGTACCCATGTTTTCCGTGTTGAGCCGTCCCGAAGGGCTGTTTGTGTTCATCGAGATCGAGGCGAAAGCGGTGATGCGCGCGGTTGACGTGGGTTTCTTTCAGGGCGGCCAGGTGCTCATCACGCGCGGCTTGAACGCAGGCGACCGGCTCATCTCCGTGGGTCAGCGCTCATTGCGCGACGGCGAAAGCGTGCGGGTCGTCCCGGCGGTGGGCGCGTCGTGAAGCTGACCGATTTCAGCGTCGATCGGAGCATCACGATAGTGGTGTCGCTCGTGCTCATCGTAGTGGTGGGCCTCTATTGCTGGCGGACGCTTCCGCGCGAGACCGAACCCGAGCTCGTCATTCCGATCGCAATGGTGACGGTTCACTACGAGGGCGTGTCTCCGCAGGACATGGAGACGCTGGTGACGATGCCAATCGAGCGCAAGCTCACCGGCATTTCCGGCGTCAAGAAGGTCACGTCCACGAGCAACGAGGGGATGGCGGCTGTCGTCGTCGAATTCGAAGCGGACGTGAATATCGACGACGCGATCCAGAAGGTCCGGGACAAGGTCGATATGGCGCGCGGCGAGCTACCCGAAGAGGCCGACGACCCCATTGTCACGGACATCAATACGGCGGAGCAGCCGATCATTCAAGTCAACCTGACCGGGCCTATCGATCGGGTCGAGCTGACGCAAATCGCGGAGCGGCTGCAGGACGAGATCGAAGGGTTGCCCGGCATTTTGGCGGCGGACATCATCGGCGGATTCGAGCGCGAAATTCAGATCGTGGTCGATCCCGCGCGGGCGGCGGGATACGGAGTGTCGCTCGCCGATCTCGCCCAGATAGCGTTCCAGGAAAACGTGAATGTGCCCGCAGGCTCGATGGAGATGGGCCAGGGGAAGTACATTTTGCGCGTGCCGGGGGAGATCGCGGGCGCGGACGATCTGCGGGACCTTGTTGTCAAACGCGGCGAGACCGGTATCGTCTATCTGCGGGACCTGGCGGAAATTTCGGAGGGGTTCAAGGACCCGCAGAATTACGCCCGGCTCGATTTCGAGCCGTCGGTTTCCCTCGTGATCCGCAAGCGCGCGGGGGCGGACGTGGTGAAGGTGTCGCAGAGCGTGCATGACTTGCTCGATGAGGCCAAGAGCATGCTGCCGCCCGAAGTGCGGACCAATGTCACGCTCGACGAGTCCAAACGCATCCATGAAATGGAGCGGCAACTCCTTAACAGCATTCTGAGCGGACTCATACTGGTGTTCGGCGTCATCCTGATGTTCCTGGGCCCCGCCAACGCCTTTTTCGTGTCGCTGGCGATTCCGCTTTCCATGTTGATTACCTTTATCGTGATGTATTTGTACGGCATGACGTTCAACATGGTGTCGCTGTTCAGTCTGATGGTGGCGCTGGGCATGCTGGTGGACAACGGCGTCGTGGTGGTGGAGAACATTCACCGCTTCATCCAAATGGGGTATTCGCGCATCGAAGCGGCGAAGTTGGGCGCGAGCGAGGTGGCGTGGCCGATCATCGGATCGACGGCGACGACGGTGGCCGCCTATTTCCCCTTGATCTTTTGGCCCGGCATGATGGGCAGTTTCATGAGTTTGCTGCCGAAAACGGTCATCATTTGCTTGATCGCCTCGTTGTTTGTCGGGCTTATGGTCAATCCCGCGCTGGCCTCGCGCTACGCCCGCGTCCGCAGAGCGGCGGCGGGCGAGACGCGCGAATCGCGCACGATGCGGTTCTACGGATGGGTATTGCGGCGCGCGCTGGAATGGCGGGCAGTGTCGGTCGCGGGGATGGTAGTAATCATTTTGACCATCGTGGGGGTGTGGGCGGCCGGGGCGCAGTTCGAGTTTCTCAATACCGTCGAGCCGGATCGCGCGAACATAAACATCGAAATGGCGGAAGGCACGAACCTTGACGCGACCAACGCGGTGATCAAGGCCGTCGAAGAAATCGTCCACGGCGACAAGGACCGCGTGGACTACATCGCTTCGAGCGTGGGTTCGCTCGGGGCCAACGTGCGCGAGGGTATGCCGGGATCCAACACCAGCTCGAACAAGAGCAACATCGGCCGCGTGGCCCTCGTGTTTCCCGCGCCCGAGACCATGGATGTAGCGCCCTCGCAAATCGTGGCGCGGCTTCGGGGTTCATTCGGGGCGATCCCCGGCGCGGAGATCCGGATCGGCCAGACCGTCATGGGGCCGCCGCCTGCGCCACCGGTGAACATCGAGCTGGCGGGCGAGGATTTTGGCGTCTTGAATGGGATTGCGCAAGAGGTGAAGAAGCGTATTCAGGACGTGAATGGGTTGGTGGATCTGCATGACGACACGGAGCGGGGCAAGCCCGAGGTGCGGGTCGTGGTCGATCGTCAGAAGGCGAAACTCGCCGGTCTGAACACGCAGTATATCGGCGCGACGGTACAGGCCGCGATTCACGGCCGCAAGGCGGGCGAGTATCGCGTCGGGGACGATGAGTACGATGTGACGGTGAAATTTCCGAAGTGGTTTCGCGAGGACGTATCCTACGTGGAAGGGATGGCGCTGACGAACGCGCGCGGCGAAGGCATCCCCTTCTCGTCGGTAGCGCGTCTCGAGTATGGCGTCGGCCCGGGAACAATCAAGCGGATCGATCGCAAGCGGACGGTGACCGTGATCGGCGAGGCGCAGGGCCGCCCCGGCTCCGAAGTGCTGCAGGAGGTGCGTGAACGCCTGGCGGACCTTCCGCTGCCTGCGGGATACACGCTGTCCTTTACGGGCGAGCGCCAAAATGTCGACGAGTCCGCGGCCTTCATGCAGAACGCGTTTGTGGTCGCCCTGTTGCTGATTTCGCTGCTTTTGATTCTGCAATTCAATTCCATTGTTCAAACGTTGATCATCATGTCGGCGGTGATCTTGTCGCTCGGCGGCGTGTTTCTCGGCCTTCTCGCATTCGGCTTGCCGTTCGGTTTCCTGATGACAGGTATCGGATGCATCAGTCTTTCCGGAATTGTCGTGAACAACGGCATCGTCCTGGTCGACTTTATCAACGTATTGCGCAGGGAGGGCGTCGCGTTGCACGAGGCGATTATCACTGCCTCGAAGCTGAGACTGCGGCCCGTACTGCTCACGGCGGCCACAACGGTGCTCGGCCTCGCGCCGCTGACTTTCGGCGTCAGTATCGATTTCTGGAACCTGAGCATTTCGACCGGCGGCACTCAATCGGCCTTCTGGAAATCGATGGCCGTGGCGCTGGTGTTCGGACTTACATTTGCAACGATGTTGACGCTGATAATCGTCCCCGTGTTGTATAGCCTGTCGGTCACTGTACCGCAGCGACTCTTCGGCCGGACGCTGTCGCCGCCGGCAATCCCCAGTGCGGAGCCGGTCGCCAAGTAGCGCGTTCTGACCTCGCGATCGGCGCCCTGGACTCCGGCGCCATTTTTCCGCACAATCACGCCGCGATCGAGGTATCGCAAGATGAGGATCTCTTCATGGAAGTCATCATCCGGCCGACCGCGGACGCGGCGGCGGGCCTGGTCGCGGCGCTCGTGGCCGCCAGCGTGCGGGAGAATCCGCGGCTGGTGGTCGGCTTCGCGACGGGCCGAACGATGGAGCGCGTGTACGCCTTGCTCGTGAGCGAGCACCGCGATCGCGGGCTTAGTTTTTCTGGAATCACCACCTTCAATCTCGATGAATACACCGGGCTGCCCGCCAACAGCCCCGATACGTACCGCAGCTACATGCACGAGCGGTTCTTCCAGCGCATTGACATCAATCCGGCGAACACGCACCTGCCCGACGGAAACGCCGCCGATTTGGATGCCGAGTGCGCGGCCTACGAAGAACGCATCGTGGCGGCCGGCGGGATCGACCTGCAACTGCTCGGCATCGGCGCGGTGGGGCACATCGGCTTCAACGAGCCGCTCTCCGCGCTGCGCTCGCGCACGCGGGTGAAGGCGCTCTCGCCAAAGACCATCGAGCAAAACGCGGCCTCGTTCGGCGGCGATGCAAACAAAGTACCCCGGCGCGCAATCACGATGGGGGTCGGCACGATCCTCGACAGCCGCCGCGTGCTGCTGCTCGCCACCGGCTCGGACAAGGCCGAGATCATCGCCAAGGCCGTCGAAGGTCCCGTCACGAGTATGATCTCCGCGTCTGCGCTGCAATTGCATCCGCGCTGCACGGTCATCGTCGACGAAGCCGCCGCAGTCCGGCTCACCCAGCAGGAATACTACCGCTGGATATTCGCGAACGAGCCCGAGTGGAAGGCGTTCCACTGAGTCCTCGAGAAAGCCCTCGTCCGCAGATGACGCAGATGGGCGCAGAGGGCGGAAGTGCACCAGAGCATTTTAACAAATCATCGATACGATCGGGACCAGACTCCCGTCAATTGTATTGCGATTATCGGTGTCCATCTGTATCTATCGGTGGATAATTTGCTCTAAATAGCCAGTGGCATACCTGGATCACTTCACTGTGCAGAAATAGATCGCGCCGGGCCCGTTGCGGACAGATCAGGGTATGTCTTTCGGCGGACCGGCGGGGAGATTCTTCGCTACCGCTCAGAATGACAAAAGTGAAAGTTCCAGCGTGGAGAACACACAAGTGTCTCAGATTGATCAACGGCCATCTAGCGATTCACGTCGAAGCGGGCGACGAACCCTTGCGGAGTCGCGGTTGTCATTGGCAATGTAATCGTAACCGACGTTTTGCCGGTTTCCCACCTTAGGTCGCCGGGGGTGGTGCTGGTCGCGCCGATGAGTCTGTAGGGCGCGGGCACGGCGAGTGTAAATCGGGATGCGGCTCCGGCCGTCGCCGCTTGCGCGAGTTCGACGGTGAGCGTGCGCGCCTGCGGGTCCCAGTCCGCGCGGCGCAGGGCGGGAAAATCCTGGCCGAGATTGGTCCCCGTGGAAACCAGCATCGGGTGGCCCAGGAACGGCCGAAACACGAGGACGGCCGCGTCGCTCGCGGGAATTGTGACATCGAGCGTGTCCGCGGCGGTGCCGAGGTATTCCCGGCGCCAATAGTCATACACCGTATAGTACGCGCCCCGCGTGAAGCCGAGCCGTGCCAGCGGCAAAGCCATCGACAGCGGCGACGCGCCGTCTCGATTGAGCACCGCGGCGACGTGCACGTCGCCATCCAACACTTTCGAGTGCAGATGGAACGCGCGCGGCGGCTGCGCGGCGAAGAGGTCGATGGGCCGCGCGGCGGAGGTGGGGGAGGGAAGCATTCGCGCCACCAGATCGATGAGGTTGTCCTCGCCAAGGCCGGGAAGCGGGAGGATGAGTCCGCACCCCAACAGGGTCGCTGCGCTCAGCTCCGCCCGCGCTGCATCGCGGGGAAACACCACTGAATGCCGCGCGGGCTGCGGGGAAAAGTACAGGCCATCGGCGGCCGTTGTGATGACGCCGTCCAACAGCGTGCCCGCGAGGAGGGACGGCGCGCTGCCGTAGAGGCGCGCATCGGATCCAAGCCCTTCGCGTAAGGCCTTGACTGCTTCGCGCATGGCCGGAACGGCGCCGTCGAGGCCGAGCCCGGCGATCTCGGAGACGCCGGTCGCTTCATGAAGCCGCGCGCCGAGGGCCCGCAACTCCGCCGGGCCGCGCGCCGAGTCCGAGCGGAGCGGGTTGTGCCAGAGCACGGGCGTATAGCCGGCGGCGCGAATCGCCTCCGCGATCGATCGCGCGCTCTCGATGTTCGTCGCGGAATCGTCCGGCGACACGAAGAGTACGCGGCCGATGGCTTCGAGCGGTACGCGATTGCGTACGCGGCGAAGGCGATCGGCCAGCGCTGCGGACGATTGCCCGGCGTCTTCCGAGGAAATCGCCCAGGCGTGGAGCGGCGCGGTATGCCCTGGCCCTGAGAAGCCGTTGACCACCTGCACCGCGCGCGCATAGCGCTGCAAGCCGACGGCCGGTTCCGGTTCGGAGATCGCGAGATAGAGTACCTCCGAATACAGGGACGCGCCGGGCGCGAGTTCGATCGGCGGATTGAATTCGGAGATCGCCCGAAACCGGCCCAGTGCCGAGGGGGCTTTTTTCTTTTCAGCGACCGGTTGCGCGATTTCGAGCAAGCCTCGCGCGTGATCCTGCGTGATGAATCCCGCGATGAGCGACTGGCCCGTCGCAGCGTTGAGGACCGCTATCACGTCGTTGGAGTCCGCGGCGCCTTGCGCGGCGCCCGGCGCGCCCGAGGCCGTGCCGGAGAGGATGCGGGCCTCGTTCGTCCCCGGGCCGAGCAGGAGCATTCCCTTCCCCGGCGCGCCCACGCACCAGGGCAGCAGGGCCTTGACGCGGACCGGCTTCTTGGATTGATTCGTGTAGCCGAGCTGAACGGCGAAGTACGGCCGCGTCGGATACGCGCGCAGCGACCATTCCCAGCCGCCGTGCTGATGAATGACGCCCTGGCCTTGGCCGAGTTTGTCCTCGACGGCGAGGCGCTCGGTCCATTTTCCGGAGGTCTTCAGGCGTTCGGGTTCGGCTTCGCCGTCGAACCAGATCATCGGGAAGGCGTCGGCGATCACTGGCGTGTCATTCGCCAAGAAGACATCGACCTGCCCATTCTTCTGGATCGAAATTTTGTACAGGTCGGTGTTGAGAGAGCGGTATTCCTTCGTCTTGCCCATCGGCTGCGCGGCAGCGGCGCCGGTGATGAGGGCGCAAAGCGCGGTGGCCACGACCAGCGTTGCTGCGCGCGGCGCGCTGCGCAGGCTCATGATCGAATCGATATCCGACGGCCCGAATCGCTCGACTGGTAGGCTGCAAGTGCGACCTCGAGTGCGTCCCGGCCCGCCTGACCTGTGAGGGTGTGCGGTACCTTCCCTTCGATCACATCGAGCCAATGTTTGATCTCGATGTCCCATCCGCCGCGCGTCGGCTTCGGATCGATCAGTTGCCACTGCATCGTGCTGTCGCGCCCGGCGGATGATTTTCCGGTGCACAGCGAGAGCCCTTTGGCGTAGTCGCAGATGATCGAGCCCTTAGTGCAGTAAATCTCGAAGCCCGAGAACCCCGGCGGGCTCGTCCAGCCAACTTCGATGTACCCCAGCGCGCCCTTGGCGAATTCGAGTTGCAGCAGCGCGTTGTCGTCCACCTCGATCGGCTTGATCAGCGTGACCGCGCGCGCGCTCACGTTTTTCACCGGGCCCATGAACCAATGGCAGAGATCGATCGCGTGGATGCCCATGTCGAGCATCGCGCCGCCCTTGGAGAGCGACTTTTTGTAGAACCAACTGTTCTTCGCCCAACCGGGATAGGGCCCGCCATGCGCGAAGCGCACCCGGATCATAAAAGGCGTGCCGATGGCGCGCCGCGCGAGCAGTTCCTTGCACTTCTGCGGCCCCGTGAACATCCGGTGCGAGAATCCGATCATCAGCTTCTTGCGCGCGCGGCGCGCGGCGGCGAGCATCTTGTCCGCCTCGCGCAGCGTCGCCGCCATGGGTTTCTCGCACAAGACATGACACCCGGCATCCAGCGCGGCGATCGTCTGTTCCGCGTGAAAGACATTCGGCGTGGCGACGCTGACGACATCCAGCGACTCATTTGCGAGCATGTCGCGATAGTCGGTGTAGGCGGCGAGCTTGCCGAATTTTTCGATGACCTCGCCGTGGCGCTCGCCAGCGGGATCGGCAAAGGCGACCAGCCTGGCGCGCTTGTCTTTCTTATACCCTGGAAAATGCAGGGCCTGCGTGATCGCGCCCGCGCCGATCACGCCCACCCGGTATGGTTTTTTCGCTGGCATTTCGATGGCCCCCGCGTGCAGGTCTGGCGAAAGTCTACTGAGCGATCGGAATCTGATCAATGCACTGTTCAATCCGCGATCGACCCTGTAAGTTTCGTTCGCGGGATACGGCGACGCTAGGGCGGTCATGACCCGCCCTACCGTAAACCGTAGGTATGAAGAGGATTTGAATTTTGCGAAACGTTCGTGTATTGTACCGGATCAACGTAAGTCCTACTGCTTAGGTAGGGGGAAGCGGTTCTGTTAGTAATTGCTCCTTCCCTACGTTCGCCTCAGATTTTGGGCACCTTTCCTTCGGTTAGTTCCCACCATTGCCGGCGCTGAGCACAAGGGGTATTCAGCCCACGGCCGACTTAGATTCGGTCCAATGAAGGGAACAGCCATGTCTTTTAACGCACTTCACATCCACCCGCGCCTGACCGAGATTCTCACGAATCAGCGCATCACCGAGCCGACGCCTATCCAGGCCAAGGCCATCCCGCCCGCGCTCGAAGGGCGCGACGTGGTCGCCATCGCGCAGACTGGCACGGGCAAGACGCTCGCGTTCGGCCTGCCCGCGATCACGCGGCTAGCGAAGGACAAAAGCCCGGGCACGCGCATGCTCATCTTGACGCCGACGCGCGAGCTCGCGCACCAAATCCAAGCAGTGCTCAGCCCTCTCGGCGAGCCGTACGGCCTCAAGGCCGCGTGCGTCTACGGCGGCGTCGGTTTCGAGCCGCAGACCCAGGCGCTGCGCAAGGGCACGCCGATCATCATCGCTACGCCCGGCCGCCTGCTCGATCACATTGGTCGCGGCAACGCAAAATTCGACCATCTCTCGATCCTCGTGCTCGACGAAGCAGACCGCATGCTCGACATGGGATTCATGCCGGACATGAAGCGGATCATCGGCAAGCTGCCGAAGGACCGCCAGACCATGATGTTCTCGGCGACCTTCCCCGACGAAATCGCGAAGCTCGCCGGCGAATTTCAGCGCGACCCAGTTCGCGTGGAAGCGGGGGCAATTTCCAAGCCGCTCGACGCGGTGACGCAAACAGTGTACACCGTCCAGGCGGACCGCAAGATGGAGTTGCTCTCCAAGGTGCTCGGCGGGGCCGGCGTGGATACCGCGCTGGTTTTCATCCGCACGAAGCACCGCACGGATCGCATCGCCAAGGTACTCAAGCGCGAAGGCTTCAAGGCGCAGGCCATTCACGGCGGACGCTCGCAGAGCCAGCGCCAGCAGGCCTTGGACGGATTCCGCGACGGCAAGTTCAATGTGCTCGTGGCGACGGATGTCGCCGCGCGCGGGCTGGACATCAACGGCATCACGCACGTGATCAACTTCGACATTCCGAAGACGACGGAAGACTACGTCCACCGCATCGGCCGCACGGCGCGCGCAAAGGCCAAGGGCGACGCGGTCACCTTCGTGTGTCCCGAGGACGCCAAGGCGCTGCGCGACATCGAGCGCGAACTCGGTAAGGAAATTCCGCAAGCAGAGTGGGAGGGCGCGGTGGTGCTGCCCGCGGGCCATGGTCATTCGCACGCGCCGCAGAAGCAGCGCCAACCCCAGCACGGGCAGCGTCAGCAACAACATGGCCGCCAACAGCCCAAGCAGGGTCGCGGCCAGGGAAACGGCAGTGGACGCGCGCACGGACGATCCAGCGGCGGACAAGCCCCGGCGCGCCACACGAACGACCGGACCGGCGCGCCGCATCAGCGGCGTGAACCCGCCGCAGCGCATGCAACCGCCGCCGGCCACAAGCACGAAGGCGGACGCAAGCACGACGACAAGTTGCGCGCGCCCAGCGTCGTATCGAAAAACAATACCACGCGCCGCGAGCCGCGGCCGCTCGGCCAGTTCTCGCGCCCCAAGATCAAGCGTCCCGCGTAAACCAAAGATCGACATCGTAACGGCGCTCCCGGACTTCGGTTCGGGAGCGCTTTTTTGATTGGCGTTGAAGGTCAAAAGCTCATCGGACATGAACGCACGGTCTCTCTCAGCGACCCTTGCGAGACCTCTGCGCCCCCTGCGGTTAAATCCCCAATCGTTTCAAATTCGTACAAGCCACCATCGGAATCGAGCGAATCGCCGTCCATATCCGTCATAAGTCCTTTATTAACAACGACTAACTCTTGGCACCCCGATTGCCTTTTACCCGCCAAGTCTTCGTGCAATTAGGAGAGAATCAACATGCGATTGGACAAACTGACCATCAAAGCCCAGGAAGCCGTCTCCGAGGCGCTCGACGCTGCCTCGCAACGCGGCAATCCGGAGATTGCGCCGCTGCATCTGTTGCACGCGCTCGTCTCGCAGAAGCAGGGCGCGGTGGCGAGCATCCTGCAGCGCGTCGGCGTAGCGCCGGAACAGGTGCTGGCGCAAGTCGAGAAGAAAATCGAGGGTCTGCCACGCACCTCGGGCGCCGGCGCACAGCCCAGCATCGGCAGCGCCGGGCAGAAGGCATTCGACGAAGGCTGGAAGGTCGCACGTGGACTGAAGGACGAATACCTCAGCACCGAACACATTTTTCTCGGCATCCTCGCGCTCGCCGGCGATCCCGCGGGGCAGATTCTCTCGCAGGCCGGCGTCACCAAGGACGCCGTGCTCGCGGCGCTACGCGACGTGCGCGGCAGCCAGCGCGTCACCGATCCGAACGCCGAAGCACAATACGACGCCCTCACGAAATACACGCGCGATCTCACGCAACTTGCGCGCGCCGGAAAACTCGATCCGGTCATCGGGCGCGACGAGGAAATCCGCCGTGTGATCCAAGTGCTTTCCCGCCGCAAGAAAAACAACCCCGTGCTCATCGGCGAACCCGGCGTCGGCAAGACGGCCATCGTCGAGGGCCTCGCGCAGCGCGTGGTGGCCGGAGACGTGCCGGACAACCTCAAAGACCGCCGCGTGGTGACGCTCGACATGGGCGCGCTCGTGGCCGGCGCGAAGTACCGCGGAGAATTCGAGGAACGTCTGAAGGCCGTTCTGCGCGAGATCGAAGAGGGCTCCGTTCCTGTCATCCTGTTTATCGACGAGCTGCACACGATCGTCGGCGCGGGCGCGGCCGAAGGCGCGATGGACGCCTCCAACATGCTCAAACCCGCCCTCGCGCGCGGCGAACTACACTGCATTGGCGCGACCACGCTGAACGAATACAAAAAGCATATCGAGAAAGATGCCGCGCTGGAGCGGCGCTTCCAGCCGGTGATGGTGGGCGAGCCGAATGTCGAAGACACGATCGCCATACTGCGCGGCCTCAAAGAAAAATACGAGGTCCACCACGGCATTCGCATCGAAGATACCGCGCTGGTGGCTGCTGCCGTATTGAGCAACCGCTACATCGCCGACCGATTCCTACCCGACAAGGCAATCGACCTGATCGACGAGGCCTCTTCGCGCATTCGCATCGAGGCCGAAAGCATGCCCTACGACATTGACGTGCTCGAACGCCGCCGCCGCCAGCTCGAAATCGAAGTGCTCGCGCTGAAGAAGGAAAAAGACAAGGCCAGCGTCGAGCGGCGCGAGACCATCGAAAAAGAAATGGCGGAGTCGCAGGAGAAACTCAGCGGCTTGAAGTCTCAGTGGAAGGCCGAAAAAGAAGTCGTGGAGGCGATCCGCAAGATTAACGAGCAGATCGACGAAGCGAAACGCCAGGAAGAAATCGCCGAGCGCCAGGGCAATCTCGGCAAAGTGGCTGAGATCCGCTATGGCACCCTGGTCGGCCTGCAGAAAAAGGTTGAGGAGGAGCACAAGCGCCTCGTCGAGGTGCAGAAGAACGGCAGCTTTATCCGCGAGGCCGTGACCGACGAAGACATCGCCAAGATCGTCTCCAGTTGGACCGGCATTCCCGTCGACAAGATGATGGAAGGCGAAGCCGAACGGCTCATCAAGATGGAAGACGAACTGCGCAAGCGCGTCGTGGGTCAGGAAGAAGGCCTGCGCGTTGTGGCGGACGCCGTCCGCCGCGCGCGCGCAGGTTTGAAAGACCCTGACCAGCCGATTGGCTCGTTTATCTTTCTTGGTCCGACCGGCGTCGGCAAGACGGAACTCGCGCGGGCGCTCGCGGAGTTGATGTTCGACGACGAGAAGGCGATGGTGCGCCTCGACATGAGCGAATACGGCGAGAAGCACACGGTCGCACGCCTGATCGGCGCGCCTCCGGGCTACGTGGGCTACGAGGAAGGCGGGCAGTTGACCGAGGTGGTCCGCCGCCGGCCCTACAGCGTGATCCTGCTCGACGAGATCGAGAAGGCGCACCCGGACGTGTTCAACGTGCTCCTGCAATTGCTCGACGACGGACGCCTCACCGACGGCCAGGGCCGCACCGTCGACTTCCGGAACACCGTCGTCATTATGACCTCGAACATCGGCTCGGAAATTTTCCAACAGGGCGACATGGGCGAGGAATCGCGCGAATATGTCCTCGATCGCCTGCGCAAGCACTTCCGGCCGGAGTTCCTGAACCGTGTCGACGAAGTGGTTGTGTTCCAGCCGCTCAAGCGGGAGCAGATCCGCAGCATCGTGGACATCCAGGTGGCGCGCCTCGGCAAGCGCCTGGGTGACAAGCGCATCACGCTCAAGCTGACCGAAGCCGCCCGCGATCTGCTGGGCGAACTGGGTTACGACCC
>JBCLBO010000002.1:0-94969 GCA_038916785.1 Candidatus Hydrogenedentales bacterium
CGGGCGAGGGCACCCGCCGCCACTGGAGTGTGGGCGGGTCGGAAGTGTGGCGAGTCGCAATCTAGGCGTAGGATTGTTTATTCTGTATATGGCGCAGGGCCTGCGGCGTTGAGGGCCGGGTCCTATTCAACGAGCCGCTGCCGAACCTGGTCAGGTCCGGAAGGAAGCAGCCATAGGCGTGTCGGCGCGTGTGCTGTAGGTTTGCTTGGCCGGAGCTGCCGGTCCTGCGCCTTTGGAATTTACTTGTTTTGCGTGGATGGTCGCGGGGCGCCGGGTGTGCGAGATTGCCACGTCGGCCGCGGCGGTGGACTGCTCGCGAAGGCGGGAGGACGTGCGCGGCCTTCTCGCGATGACGGGAAGTCGGTCGTGGACTGAAGGCATCTCGATTCGCTGAAATCGCGGTTCGCGGTCTCCTCGCAATGACGGGATGGGCGTGTAGGCATGGCGGACGACCACTATCTAGTGCTGGCGCGGCGCTGGCGTCCGCAGACCTTTGGCGACGTCATCGGGCAGGAACACATCACCCGGACGCTGCAAAACGCGCTGCGATCGGGCCGGATTCATCACGCCTACCTTTTCGTCGGGTCGCGCGGGATCGGCAAGACGACCTCCGCGCGGATTCTTGCGCGCTGCCTGAATTGCCTGTCCACCGACGCGCCGACGCCCGACCCTTGCGGGACCTGTCCGAATTGCCGGTCGATCACCGCGGGCAATAACATGGACGTGATCGAAATCGACGGCGCCTCGAACAACAGCGTCGAAGATGTGCGGCAGATTCGCGACAACATCCGGATGATGCCCTCGACCGGGCGCTACAAGATTTACGTGATCGACGAAGTGCATCAGCTCTCGACCGCGGCGTTCAACGCGCTGCTCAAGACCCTCGAAGAGCCACCACCGCATGGGGTGTTCATCCTGGCGACGACGGAATCTCACAAGATCCCCGCGACGATCATCTCGCGCTGCCAGCGGCTGGATTTCCGCCGCGTCGCGCTCAAGGAACTGATCGGCCTGCTGCGGAAAATTGTGACGGCGGAAAAACGCTCGGCGACGGACGACGCGTTGTATGCGATCGCGCGCGCGGCGGACGGCGGGGTGCGCGACGCGGAGAGCATCCTCGATCAGCTGTTCTCGTATTGCGACGGCGCGATCACGTATCAGGACGTGTACAGCGTGCTGGGGCTGGTCGACTGGCAGGCGCTGCACGATCTCTGCGACGCGCTCAGCGGCGAAGACATCGTGCGCCTGCTGAAAATCGTCGAAGAAATCGCCGTGCAGGGCAAGGACCTCTCGCAGTTTGCCCAGGAGATCCTGCGGTATTTCCGCAATTTGCTCGTGCTGCGCAGCGGCGGGCCGGCGGAGTTGCTGGCGTTGCCGGACGACGAAGTCGCCACCATGCGCGCGCGCGCGGGCCGATTTACGCTCATGCAGCTCGTGCGGCTGGTGGAACAGTTCGCCGATCTGGCGACAGGATTCGATTCGCAACTCGCACAGCGCACCGCGCTCGAGGTGCTGCTCATCCGCATATCGAAACGCTCCGTGGACGTGTCCATCGAGAGCGTGATCGAAAAACTCGCGATGCTGCGCGAGGGCGGAGCGCCCGTCGCGCCCCATACCGCGCTCCCGGCGCCCAAGACCGCGCCTACCGCACCGAAGCCGGCAGCAGAGGGCCCCTCTCCCGGTACCGCCCAGAAGGCCACGCCCGTGGCCGCCGCCAAAAAAAAAAGCGAAGTGAGTCCTGAACCCGCGTTTCGCGCGGTGCCGGATTTCGCCAAGCCCGCAGCCGCAGCGAAAACCGAACGCGCGCCGGCGAACGGCGGTCGGCCGGTCCGCCACGAGTCGCCCGCCGCGCCCAGCGTGCGGGCGGACGAGGCGCAGCAATTGCTCGAGGATCCCCATGTGCAACAAATCGTCACTGTATTTAAGGGGACGATCGTCGACGTGAAGACCGTCGCGCCGATCGCGCCTGGGCCTGCCGAGTCCGAATAGGAGCGTTATCTCCTCGTTCTTTCCTTTACAGCAAGGAACGGAAGACCACAGAGGGGGATTCGTCCGATCATCCTTCCAGACCCGACGTTGCGAGGACGGCCGTGCCAGTCGCTTCGTCCTCGCACGCAGACCTCCGTCACGGCCGACGAAGCACTCCCGCCCTCCGACGGTTCTGCTTCTGGCGCGATCGGCGGTGGCTGTGCTAGTATCTGGAGTGCGTCGGGGGCGCAGATCCGCGAATTGCGCGGCGCTCATTGGGGGTCCCGCCGGCCGTGAAGCAAAATAGCGCGTTGTCGTGGTCCTTCTTGCTGATGGCCACGTGCCTATTTGGCGTGGGACTCGGCCTCTCGCTGGGCTACGCGATTTTTAGTCCGAAGGCGCCGATTCCATCCGCCGGCGCGCCACCACGTGCCACGCAGCAGGCCGCCGAGCCTCCCGCCGAATCCACCGCGACGCCTGCATCCGTGGCGAGTGTTGAGCAGAAACCTTCGCCCTCCCCCGGCACGCCGGACGCAGCTCCAACCAACCCGCCCGAGGCTGTCGCTTCCTCCGCCGCGCCGGGGGAACCCGGGTACTGGGCCGCGCGGCATTTGTTCATCGCGCTGAACGGGCAGTGGCTGGCCGACGGCACGAGGGAATTGCTCCGGGAGTTGCGGCCGGGCGGCGTGCTCTTGCAGGACGTGAACCTCGGGTCGCGCACGCAGACCTTCGCACTGGTCAAAGAGATTAAAGCGGCCGTCGGTCTCGGCGAAGGCCTGGGCGATCTGCCGCTGATGGCCGTGCAGCAGGAAGTCGGCCCGTACAATCTGCTGGGCCTCGAGAACGCGCTCAGCGCGCAGGCGCTCGGACAGAATGGCGATCCGGAGTTGGCGCGCAAGCTCGGCCAGGAATACGGCGCGGCCTGTGTGGGCCGCGGGATCGCCGTCGCGTTTGCCCCGGTGCTCGATGTCTTCGAGCCGGGCGCGATCAATCCCGGCTTCGCCCTGCGCAGTTTCGGCACGGAGCACACGCTGGTCGCGCGCATCGGCCTCGCAATGGCGGACGGTCTGCGGCAGGGCGGCGTGCTGCCGGTCGTGAAAAATTTCCCGGGATACGGCGCGGCCACCTACGGGTCAGACGGATTGCTCGTCGCATTAAACAAAGACCCCGCGGCGCTGGGCAAGCTGTTGTACCCCTTTGACCAGGCCGTGCGGCGCGGGGTGCCGGGGATTCTGGTGGCGCACGTCGCCGTGCCCGCGCTCGACCCGGAAGATCCGCGGCGGCCGGCGGCGCTCTCTCCCGTGCTGGTGACGGAGTTGCTGCGCGGGCGCTGGGGCTACGAGGGCGTGATCGTCGCCGACGACGTCGCGCTGAACCCCATGACGCGAACGATGGGCGCCGAGCAGGCCGCCGTGCAGGCGCTGGCGGCAGGATGCGACGCCGTGATCCTGCTCGACCCGGACCCAGCGCGCATCCGCGCGGTGAGCGGGGCGATCGCGGCGGCGGTCGAGCGCGGGACGCTGTCCAGAGAAAAACTACAACAGAGCGTCGCGCGCTTGACGCGCTGGCAGGAGGCGATCGGAAACCTGAATCCGATCCGCGCGACGCCCGAGGCCGTACACCTGGCCGAGGCCGTGTCGCTCCCAATCGTCACCGCGCCCGAGACGATCGCCCCGGCTATACCTGCCGAACCATTGCCGTCGACCGAATTGAGGGCTGCGGCCGAGACGGCCGCGCCGACCGTGACCCAACCCGGGGGCGTCGAGACGCCACCGGCTGACGCGCCGGAGACCTCCGCGCCGGCCGCGGAGACGGGGACTTCGGAGGCGCAGCCCGCGCCGTCCTCGCCGCCGGCAACGCCGGGTGAGGCGAGCGCGGAGGGCGAGCGCAGCCGAATCGAGCATAGGGTGGGCGAGAGCGAGTCGCTCGCAGACATCGCGCGGGCATATGACGTATCGGTCGAGGACCTCAAGACGTGGAACGCGCTGCCGTCCGAAGCGATCGCCGCGGGAACGAAATTGACGGTGTTTCTGGGCGAGGGAGGCATCGCGCCGGCCCCGGCGGACGCGAAACCGGGCGTGCCCGTGCCCATTGAATCTACGAAGGAAAGCGGGCCCGCGCCGTCCTCGCCGCCAGCAACGCCGGAGTTGACTGGAGTCAGCGGGAAGGCGGTTTACACCGTGGTCGAGGGCGACACGCTCGCAGGCATTGCCGAGAAGTTTCACGTGGCGTTCGCGGACATCAAACTTTGGAATGGACTCGATACGGACACGGTGGACGCCGGGGCCGTGCTGACTATATTTCTTGAGGCCCAGAGTGCGCCCGCAGCAGAGCTGCCCGCGCCGGAGATCGAGACGCAACTCTACGTCGTGCTCGCGGGCGACACGGTGAGCAAGATCGCGCGCGAGCACAAGACCACGAACGGGATTATCCTGACGCTGAACGGTATGAAGAACGCGAACCACATCGTGGCCGGGCAGCGGTTGAAAGTGCCCAAACTCCCGTCCTAGAGCATTTTAACAAATCATCGATACGATCGGGACCAGACTCCTTACTATTTTATTGCGGTCATCGGCGTCCATCTGTATCTATCGGTGGATAATTTGCTCTAGTCCTGCGCCGATTCTCCGTTGATCCGCGGGCGGATGCGCCGTATCCTGTGCGTCTTGCCTGCGAATTGGGCGCAACACGCCGGACGAAACCACGAAATCAGAGGAAGGATTGCATCATGCCGATTGCCGATTTTAGTTTGAAGGGAAGGACCGCGGTGGTCACGGGGGCGAGCCGGGGCATCGGCGAGGCGATCGCGCGCGCGCTGGCCGAGAACGGCGCGGACCTGGTGATCGCGGCGCGCAAGCAGGAGTCGCTCGAGGGCGTGGCCGCGGCCATCCGGAAGGACTACGGCGTGAAATGCGTGCCGGTGGCGTGTCACACGGGCGACCCGAACGCGATCGCGGCGCTGTTCGCCAAGGTGAAGGCGGAATTTGGCCGCTGCGACGTGCTGGTGAACAACGCGGCGACGAACCCGTACTTCGGGCCCGCGATTCAGATGGAGCTGCCGGCCTTCGACAAGACCTTCGAGGTGAACGTGCGCGGATACTTTGTGGCGGCGCAATGCGCGGCGCGCATGATGGTCGAGCAGGGCAAAGGATCAATCATCAACGTGGCGTCGATCGCGGGGATTTCGCCGGGCGTGATGCAGGTTGTGTACAGCATGACAAAGGCGGCCGTGATCAGCATGACCAAGGGCTTCGCCAAGGAACTGGGATCGAGCAACGTGCGCGTGAACGCGATCTGCCCCGGCGTGGTGGACACGAAGTTCGCCAGCGTGCTGATCAACACGCCGGAGATTTACGACCAGTTCATCACCCAGATTCCGCTGCGGCGCCACGCGCAGCCCAGCGAGATGGCGGGCATCGCGGTGTATCTCGCATCCGACGCGAGCAGCTACACGACCGGTGCCGCGTTTGTGTCTGACGGCGGGATGACGGCGTGAAGGAAGGTCAAACGCGAAGTAACCACCGATGGACCGTGATGAACACCGATAAGACCAGAGAATTCAATCGATGCCGGAATCGTTTCTCATTGTTGGACAAGTGGAAATCGAAAACGGGTCGTGACCATGCCGGAGGAGGCGCGATGAGAGACACGCCGAGGGTACGCTCCAGTGGCAGGAACTGCGCCGCGGTTGTAGCCGCTGTCGGCTAAGGCGGGCGCGAAGTAGTCCGCTCGCAGGCCGGGTTGACCCCCGCGCGTTCCATGCACTACGATGTTCATCTTCGAGTAGGCGCACGTTTCGTGCGATTCGTCAACTCCGCCCGGCTTGCCCGGCGCCGGATGCGAACTTGGGAGGAGTCTGTCCATGGCCCGTCAAACGACCCTGAGAGGCAATCCGCTACCGCTGGAAGGTCCCGAACTCAAAGTGGGCGATGCGGCCCCGGATGCCAAGCTGGCGAAGAACTTGGTGGACGAGGTGCAACTGAGCGCGTACAAGGGCAAGATGCGGATATTCAGCGTGGTGCCTTCGCTGGACACGCCGGTGTGCGCCTTGCAAACCAAGCGATTCAACGAGGAGGCCGTGAAGCTTCCGAACGTGGCCTTCATCACGATCAGCGCGGACTTGCCGACGGCGCAGGCGCGCTTCTGCGGCGCTGAAGGCATCGACAAGGAGAAGCTGATCGTCCTGAGCGACCACCGCTCGATGGATTTTGGCAAGAAATACGGCACGCTGGTGTCGCCCCTGCGCGTGGAGTGCCGCGCGGTGTTCGTGATCGGCGCGGACGACAAGGTGAAGTACGCGGAGTACGTGCCGGAGATCGCGAACCACCCGAACTACGACGCGGCGCTCGCTGCGGCGAAATCGTAGGCAGTGGAGGGGCCATGTTAAAACCGAAGGTGTTGGCGAAGATCAACGACCAGCTCAACAAGGAATTGGCCGCGGCGTATCTCTATTATTCGATGTCGGCGTACTTTGAGTCGATCAGCTTGAAAGGGTTTGCGAACTGGATGCGGATCCAGGCGCAGGAGGAACTGACTCATTCGCACCGGCTGCACTTGTACGTGATCAACCGCGGCGCGCGGCCGACTTTTGCCGCGGCGCCCGCGCCCAAGCAGGACTGGAAATCGCCGCTGGACGCGATGACCGACGCGTACAAGCACGAGTGCAAGGTCTCCGAGATGATTAACGAGTGCGTGGGCGTCGCTATCCAGGAAGGCGACCACATGACGAACACGATGTTGCAATGGTTCGTGAACGAGCAGGTGGAAGAAGAGGCGGCGGCGGACGGCGTGGTGCAGAAGCTGAAATTGATTGGCGACAATTCCGGCGCGCTCTTCATGCTGGACAACGAATTGGCCGGGCGCAGGCTGGCGCAGGCTGGCGGCGCCCAGTAAAACGCGGCCGGGCCAGTTTGGTATTGACACAATCGATAAATCCGCGATACAATCCGCGCGGGTTCTGTAGACGAAGGCCCGCGCCCGCGGATTGACCACCGTGGTGTTGGGGCGCGAGGGGTGGACGCGGCGCGCGGTGCGCCCGGCCAGCCAAATGCGGAAGGAGAGCGGCGGCGTGCCACGACTGGGGCTGGGGGCGAATCGCGCGGGGGGCGGATTCACGCTCCTCGAGTTGCTCGCGGCGCTAGCTGTTCTCGGGGTCGCCTCGACCATTCTGCTGCAGATGTTCATGAGCAGCATGACCCTGGCCAAGACCAGCGCGACCCATCAAATCGCGGCGGACCTCGCCGAAGAATATTCTACCCTCGTGCAAACCCGGCCAGAACTTTTCGAATGGCCGAACTTCGCCGACGAGAAGCCAGGGACCATCGCGGTAATTAAAGTGCGCGAGGGCGGTCCGCTCGCCGCTGCGGCCGCGGAGCCGCCGTCGGCGCTACCGCTGCTTCGGCGCGCGCATGACCGCGAGATCGGGATGTACCGGGACTTTACCTGGAGCGCCACGGGGCGCCTGCCCTCGGTCGATGCGCAGTTCATCGAAGTGGATGTCGAAGTTGTCTGGGAACTGAACGGGCGCCTGCGGCAATTCGTGCTGGCGACGGCGGTCCCGCGCTCGACCGCGGAGAGGGCCGCCCAATGAAGCGAACGCGTCAGCGCGGCAAGGCCGGATTCACTCTTCTCGAAATCCTCGTCGTGGCGGGAATCTTCGGCGTCGTGATGACCGTGGGCACGTCGGCTTTTGTCGGCGTGACGCGCGCGTGGAACGAGCGGCGCGCGATCACGGATCTAGACAATCAGGCCCGCGCAGCGCTCGAGTCCATCCGGCAAGACGTTAAAGCGGCGATTTCCTCCGACGTGTCCGGCGCGGTCCTCTCGGGCGCGTCGCGCACGGTGACGGACGATCGCTCCTATCCCCCCGCGACCTACGCAGACGACGACCTCGTGTTGGCCGTCGAGGACGCATCCCGAGGCACGCCGGTGCCGATGAAGGTGGCGTATCGCGTGGAGCGAGACGGCGCGACGGGGTTTCTCGTGAGGACAACCGGCGGACTCTCCGCCGAGTCCCCCGCGGGTGCTCCGCTGCAAGTGACGAAGGCGCGGGTGCAAGGATTCAAGGTCGAATATCTCGGGCGCGGCCCGGGTGCGGCATGGAGCGGGGCGTGGGCAGGGCCGGGACTGCCCGGCGCGGTGCGAGTGAGCATCGCGTTGGAGCATCCCGTCCGGTCTGAGTATCAGATCGCCCGCAAGGCCGTATTTCCCATTCACGTTCAGTAGGTGGCGCGTGCGAAACGGACCCGGACAGAACACTAAGCGCGGGATGGCCCTCGTGGCCGCCATTGGCCTGTTGGTCATCTTCGCAGCGCTGGGCACCGCGTACATCGGGTATATGGCGCTCGAATTCGACGAGGCCGGGGTCCGCCTGCACGAAGTGCGCGCGCGCAAATTGGCCGAGGCCGGCGTCTACGCGGCGATCGGCGAGGCACAGGCGGCCATCGCGCGCGGAGAGGCGCCGAAGCCGGAGTATCCGATCGCGCTGGCGGCGTATCGGCAGGAGGCGACCGGCCAGGGCGTGTATCCGCAGACCGTGCATGTGCGGGTGTCAGACGAATCGGCGCGCGTGAACCTGAACTACGCACCGGCGGCGCTGTTGCGCGCGCTGGGCCTGCCGGAGAACGCCGCGAAGGCGATCGAGGACTACCGCGCGAGCGGCAAGAGTCTCGCCAGCCTCGATGCCTTGCGCAGCGAGGGGCTCGTTAATGCGGCCACCATGCAATCGCTCCCGCGCGATCTGTTGACCGTGTACACGGGAAGCGATCCGCGGCAGCCGCACAGCTACCTGAATCTAAACTCCGCACCGGATCCCGTGCTCGCCGCGATTTTTGGTATCAGCGTGGAAGAAGCGGCGGCGCTGGCGGCGAAGCGGCCGTTTACGTCCTGGGAAGACGCGATCCAGAAAGTGGCGCGCGAGCCGTCCACGTTCAACGTGCCGGCGCCGCAATACGCGTCGCGCGACATGCCGGGCACCCTGGCGCTGAGCTCGCGATGCTTCCGCATGACCAGCCTGGTCGAGATGGACATGCCCGGCGGGACCGGCCGGCCCGTGCACGCGGGAGTCGAGGCGGTGGTCGCGCTGCTCGAAGACGGGACCTACGCGATCCGGTACTGGCGAGAGATTCATAGCGGCGCGGCGAAGGCCGCGAACGAGACGACGACAGCGCCGAGTGCGGCCGCTGAAGAAACTGGGAAGTAGATCGAACGGCCCGCAGGGGCCGTGAGTCACGGAGGAATGCTGGGATGCTCACCAACGCGCCGAGAAAACCCAACACGAAGATGAAGGTGGCCGCGAAGAAGGCCAGCAGCGCGAAGAAGGCCGCCGCGGCGACCGCGCGGCCCGCGTTGGGCCAGCGACCCGCAGCGCGGCACCGGGCGGCGCTGCCGGAGGTCAAATCGCTCACGCAGGAGCTCGAACTGGAGCGCCCGGCCGCGCCCAAGGCGCACGCGCGCGCGGTGCCCAGCGTGAGCGCGGTGTCGGACCCCGTGGGGGCGCCGTCGCGCGGCAGCATCCGCAATCGCGACATCATCGTTTTCCTGCGGCAATTGATCATGATGTTCGAGGCGGGCACGCCAATCCTGAAAGCGCTCAAATCGCTCGCGCGGCGCAGCGAGAATAAGAGCGTGCGCGCGCTCGTGGGCGGCATCGCCGAGTACGTCGAGGCGGGGAACCCGCTGTGGCAGGCCTTCGCCCGCGAGGGGCGCTACTTTGACCCGGTCGATGTGAACCTGATTAAGGCGGCGGAGGCGAGCGGATCGCTGCCGGCGGTGCTCAAGCGCATTGCCGAGTACCGCAATCAGCGCGATCGGCTCAAGCGGCAGATGCAGGTGGCGGCGATCTATCCGCTGACCGTGACGGTGCTGTCGGGCGCGCTAATCATCCTGCTCTCGCTGTTCGTGCTACCGGCGTTCAAAGAGATGTTCGACGAGTTGGGCGTCGAGCTCAACGGCTACACGCTGTTTATCATGACCACGGCGGCCTTCGTCGAGAAAACCTGGTGGGCGGTGGTGATCTTGATTGTCGGCTTGGTCGTGGCATATCGCGTGTGGTGGGTGCGCAATCCCCTGCGGCAGTTGCAGTCGGACAAGATTAAACTGCGGTTGCCGGTGTTTGGCAGCCTGACCCGGCGCCGGGTGGTGGCGGAGTTCTCGCGCACCTTTGCGATGCTACTGCGCAGTGGCGTCTCCATGATGTCCACGCTCGACCTCTGCCGGAACTCGGTCGGCAATCGCGCGTACATCAGCGTCGTTCAGGACATGCGCGATTCGATCGAGGCGGGCGAGGGCCTCGAAGCGCCCCTGCGCAAGGCGGAGAAGAACGGCTACCTCGATGGCGTCGTGGTCGATATGCTGCTCACCGGCGAGGAGTCCGGCGGCCTCGAGCAGGTGGCGGACCAGATCGCCACCACCTATGAAGACGAGATCGAAATCGCCGTCAAGGGCATCTCGGAGGCGATTCTGCCGATCTTCGTCGTGTTCGCGGCCTTCGTCGTGGGCGGAATCGTGATTGGGCTGTTCCTGCCGCTGATTCAGATGATCGATACCATTTCTTCCGGCCAGGGGCTCTAAAGAACCAAATTGTCGACACAGTGTCACAGCGGACCGCGAGTGAGGGCGAAGCTCTCCGTCTAGTCTGTGGCTCTGTGTTTTTCTTTTCTGGTGTCTGATTTCGCGCTGCGCGCCTTCGACGCGTGGGCGGGCCGCCCAGGCTATGGGTTGTCGGGCGCGATGGGACGCGGGCCGGCGGTGAACCATTCGAGGGCGGCGGGACCTTCGGGCGCGGTGAATATTCGCGTCGGTCCCCAGGGCGAGGTGCGGATCGGGGCTGCGCCAATCGCGCCGACGACGGCGTCGAGCGGATCGTCCACGAAAATGGTGAGCTGCGCGCGCAGATCGCCCGAGTCCACCAGGCACCCGACGCCGACGGACCACCGCGCAGCGCGAATGCGGCGGCGCTCGAGGTGGAGTCGGCCGTCTTCTTGTCCCAGGCCGGCGGCGGGCGCGGGGCAAAGCAAATACCCATCCATGCCGAAGGGCACAGCCGCGGGATAGTCCCCGAGGAAGTCCCGCGCATGTCCCCCGGCGAGGTCGGCTGGGCCGGGCGCGACCAGCGTCGGCGCGGCGCAATCGTTGAGCAGTTCGAGCGCGAGCCGGAATTGTTCCGGCGATCCGGCTGCCGTGAGGTCGCCCGTAACGAGCACGAGCCCGGGGCGACCTGCGTTAATCTCGGCGGTCACGCGGAAGAGACCGGTGT
The DNA here is from genome assembly GCA_038916785.1 of Candidatus Hydrogenedentales bacterium. GTDB lineage: Bacteria > Hydrogenedentota > Hydrogenedentia > Hydrogenedentales > VFKU01. Next base: position 11,225 of record JBCLBO010000002.1, read on the forward strand.
CGGGCCTGCGAGGATCGGCGCTGACGCGCGGAGAGCTCCACACCGCTACGCGGTACTCGTCCGGCGGCGAATCCAGCACGAAGACCGCGCGAAAGCTCCGGTCCTCCGCCGCGGGCGACGCGGCGACTAGCGAGTAGGCGCCCGCGGGTACGGCGGCGGGGAGCACGACGCGCACCCGGCGCCGTCCGCGAAAATCCTGCACATCAGCCGCGGTCAGGTTGAACGATCCCGCCGCGGATTCCAGCCGCAACGGAGCGTCGTCGCGCAGGAGCACGTCGAACTGTCCGCCGCGAACCACGATCGCGGGCTGCGTGCTGCTCGGAGAAAGAATCGTGGCGAGCCGGCCCTCGGCGTCGCGCGCATGCCCCGCGGCGCACACCGCGCACAGCGCGGCCGCAAGCAGACCATTTCTCACGGCGCGGGCCTCCAGGCCGCGTGGCCCGCGGACAGCCCCTCGGCGGAGACCCGCGCACGATCCTCCCCGCCGGCGCCGATGATCCACACGGCTGGCGCGCCGTCCGCATCCGTGGTGTAGGCGATCCATTTGCCGTCGGGGGACCATGCGGCGCCCCAGTGGTCGGCCGCGGGATTCGCGGCGACTTTATAGACGCGGCTCGATTGCCGGCGGCAGCGATAGATACCCCGAGCGCCGCCGCGAAAGGACTCGAAGGCGATCCAGTTCGCATCGGGCGACCACACCGGCCTCCAGTCGGCGGCGGCGTGGTTGCTCAGGTCCCAGGACCTGCGGCGTCCGATGACGAAGATTTCCCGATCGCCGCCGTCGTTCGAGTCGAACGCGATGCCCTCTTTCGATACGGAGACTGCGCTCTCCTCGTAAGCGCCGGGAGAGGGCATGAGCTCCGGATCCAGCGCGATGGCCTCGGATTCGGAGAGGAGAAACAGGGCCGTCGTGCGCGCCGCCGCGTCGCCGACAAACCCTATGGCGAGGATCACCGGCGGCGATGGAACGCCGGTAGGCAGGCGCGGGAGAAGTCTTGGCGTGGAGTCCTCGGCGATTCGTTCATAGAGTGCGTTCACGATCGTTTGCGTCGTCCACACGGGCCCCATGATACTCGTGCGCCCGCCGCCCCAAGGACGCTCTTCGCCGGTCTCCATCGCCGTGACCATCACTTGCGCGTCGAGGCCGGTCCCCGCCGTGTAGGCGATCTGCGTGCCGCCGGGCGACCAGACCGGGCCGGCGTTGTTGGGCTGGGCGTGATCGAGGAAGCGCCCGGCCGTGCCGTCGGCGTTCGCGATGTAGATGCTCACGCCGCCAGGCACCTGCGCGGCCAATGCAAGGCGCTCACCGCCCGGCGACCAGGCCGGCAGGCCGACGGCCCCTTCGGGCCCGATCGCGCGGACGCCTTTCGATTCGATCGATACGACATGCACGCGCGCAGGCCCGGACCCGGGTGCCGCGACGAAGGCGATCTCGCCAGACGGGGCCGCGAGCACGACGGCGCAGAGGGAGACGAGCGCGGCGATCATGGGTGGATTCTAAGCGTTGGCGCGGACGGGGTTAAACCTCGGCCGGCGGATATCACGATACGCCGGCGCTCAGCGCGCCGCGGATCTCGTCGGGCAAGGGGACGGACTTGGGGATCTCGAGATCGACCCAGACCGAGATGGACTGGCCGCTGGCGACGAGCGTGCCGGTGCCGGCGAGGAAGAGCGCGTATTCGAGGTGGACGGTTTTCTCGCCCAGCTCGGCGCAGCGCACGCCGATCTCGAGCGTGGAAGGGTGGAAGACCTGCTCGCGATAGTTACACGTCTGCGAGACGACGGGAATGCCCCACTTTCCCTTGACGCGCAGGGCGGACACGCCGGTCTTCTCGAAAAAATCCGTGCGCCCCACTTCGAAGTAGGTGAAATAAACGCTGCTGTTCACGTGGCCCATCGGATCGAGATCGCGAAACCGGGTGGGGATCGTGTTCCAATGCTTGAACGGTTCCCGGTTCACGGCGTCGTCGTCCCGCCGTTCAGCGCGCGGGTCTGCGCTGGAAGATGAACATGTGCTGAACCGGGAGGAACTCCTGCAAATCGACGAGCTCGAAGCCCGCCGCGTTCCATTCGGCGAGCACCTGCCGGACGGACATGCGGTGCTCAGGCTTGATGTGCGAGGCCTGGCGGAACTCTTCGGCGCGGTACTCCAGCAGGCAGACCTTGCCGGTGGGCGAGAGCGATTCGAGCATCTTGGCGAGCATGGGCTCGGGGTACTGAAATTCATGGTAGACATCCGCCATGATGATCCAGTCCACTTTGCCTTTGGGCAATTTCGGGTCTTTTTCGTCGCCGAGGATCGGGACGACGTTCTCGATGTTCTCCTTCGCGCAGAGTTGCTTCATAATTTCGAGCATCTCCGGCTGGATGTCTTCTCCGTAGACCCTGCCGCCGGGGAGCACCTTCGGGGCCATCTTCCGCGCGTAGTAGCCCGTGCCGCAGCCGAGATCGACAACAGTCATGCCCGGCTTCAAATCCATGTATGCAATCACGTCGAGCGGGCGCTCTTCTTCCATGCGGCTGGGCCGCTCGAGCCAGTCCGCACCGTGGAAGGTCATGACCGGCGCGGGCACGCGCGCGGGCTGCTCTTCTTGCGCGCGCGCTGCCAGCGCGAGGAGCAGGCCGGCGGCGAGCGCGGCGGCGCGCAGCGCCGGGACGGTGCGAGGTGTGGAGCGCATCATTCGTTCCCTTCGCGTGTGGCGGGACGGATTCGAGTGTAGGCGATGGACGCGCGCGGATCAACGGGCGCGGATGGTACAATGATCTCGTGGAAGCCGCGGGAAAATCGGCTGGAGGAGGGCGCATGGCGCGCAGGCGCGTGTATATCACCTATCTGGGCGACGTGATGAAGGAACCGCTCATCTACGAGCTCGGTCATAAATTCAAAATCGTCACGAACATTCGCGGGGCGACGATTAAGGACGACATCGGCCTGGTCACGCTGGAGATCACCGGGGACGACGCGGAACTCGAGCGTGGGCTGGCGTGGCTCGAGGCCAAGGGTATGAAGATCGAGCCCATCGAGATGGAAGACTCCGCCTGATTCACGGCGCGCCCCGCCGGTCCAATTCCTCGAGCAGCGCGCGGGCCTTCGCGTAGCCCGGATCCGCGCGCAGGGCCGCTTCGGCCTCCTGCCGCGCGCCCCTCCGATCGCCCAGCTCCATGAGTGCGATGGCGAGATTGGTGCGCGCGGTCGCGTCGTCCGGCGTGATCTCCAGCGCCGCGCGAGAGCGCACTTCCGCCTGACCGTACTCCTGGCGCAGCAAATGCAGCGCGCCGAGGTTGCTCAGCGCCTCGGCGTTGCGCGGATCGCGATCGAGCGCCGCGCGGTAGCGAGATTCGGCCTGTGCCAGCTCGCCTTCGCGCATCAGCAGATTTCCAAGGTTCACCAGCGAGCCGGCGTATTCGGGATCGAGCGCGAGCGCTTGTTCCAGTTCGTGCCGCGCGGCCGCGGCGTTACCGATATCCATCAGCACCAGCGCGTAAGTATTACGGATTTTCGCTGATGTTGGATCGAGGCGCACCGCCTCGCGCAGGTTGTACTCCGCCCCGTCGGGCCGTCCCAGCTTGCGCAGCGCCATGCCAAGGTTCGCGTGGGAGCCCGCCGTCACCGGCCCGGTTCGCAGCGCGCGCGTGATCGTCGCCACCGCGTCCTCGTACCGCTGCGCGTGAAGATACGCCTCGCCAAGGTTAGGCAGCGCGACGGGGTTTCGCGGGTCGACGCTCAGCGTGTACGTGTACAGCGTGATGCTGTCGCGCCAGCGTGCGGCCTGCGCGTGTGCGAGCGTCGTCAGCACGGCGACCATGGCGACGCATCCGGCGGTGACCGGGATTCTCGCCATGGGGTATCGCGCGACCAGTCCCGCGAGCGACCACGCGGCCGCGATGAAGATGCCGATGAGCGGGACGTAGGTGTAGCGATCCGCGATCGCTTGTCCACCCACTTGAACGATGCCGATGACAGGCACGAGCGTCCCGAGATACCAGAGCCATCCGGCGAGAAGGTGGGGCCTGCGCGCGCGGCCGAGCCACGCGCCGGCGGTGATTGCGGCGAGGATCGCGGCGGCGGCGGCGACCTGCCAGGCGGGCAGGGTGGCGCCCGGGTGCGGGTAATACGGAATGAGACCGAAGGGCAGCGCGGTCATTGAAAGGTAGCGGACATACGAAACGACGGAATTGCCGAGCCGCGCCCCCCAGCCCAGGAACTCGGTGGGAGGCAGCGCGTTGGCGTCGCGCTGCGCGAGGATCGCTACGAAGGCGATCACCGTGATTAGGCCGGCGAGCGGCAATTTCTCGACGATGAGGCGCGGCCAGCCGAGGCGATTGGCGGAGGCCGGGTTCGCGCGGCCGAGCGGCCAGAAATCGAGGACTAACAGCAGAAAAGGAAACGTGACGAGCATGGCCTTCGAGAGGAGGCTGCACGCCAGCAGCGCGAAGACGAGCGCGTACTTCCAGAAACCGGGGCCGCGTGCATAGGCCGCGTAGGCCCACAGGGCAAGGAGGCCGAAGAAGGTGCTAACGACGTCTTTGCGCTCGGAAATCCACGCGACGGACTCGACGTGCAGCGGGTGGACGGCGAAGAGCGCGGCGGCCAGCGCGCTGGGCCAGGTGCGGCGCGTGAGCGCGTGGAGCGCGAGAAAGAGCAGCGCGGAGTTCGCCGCATGAAAGAGGAAATTGGTCACGTGATACGCGCCGGGGTCGAGGCCGGCGCGCTGGTAGTCCGCGAGATACGTGAGCAGCGTGACGGGGATGTAATTCGCCACATGATACGTGGTGAGGGCCCAGCGCAGGCCGGCGGCCGAGAGGCCGTCGCGCGCGTGGGGGTTGTCGTAGAGCTGCGGGTCGTCGTAATTGACGAAGTCGAAGTGCGCGGTCTGCGCATAGATGCCGCAGGCGGCGGCAAAGAGCGCAGCAGCTATGGCAATGCGAAGCGGCACGGCGAAGCCCCAAGACTGCCAGTAGTGTAGCGATTGGACAATGTACAGACCTATTTTTTGGACATGATTTAGAGGATGGACATGATTTTTACTTCCATGGAGAACAGCGGCTCTCCGCCGGATGATTCGCGGCCTTGCGCTTCGAATTCCGCCTTCTGATCGCGCTATCGGCGTCCATCAGTGTTCATCGATGGACATTTTGCTTTTGGTCCTTCAAGAGTGGAAGATGTGATACCTTTTGTGAATCATGTAAATCCTGTCTAATAGTCCTTGGTCCTTTTGATCTTTTCCGAGGTGTCTGTTCCCATGTCCGGGCGATTGGATGACGTCCTGCAACGGATTGACGCGGCAAACGCGGGCGATCCGAAGGGCGCCGCGGTGGAGTATGGGCGGCGGATGAGCGCGTGGGTGGAGCGCCTGCGGCCGGACGCGCCGGAGGAGTTGTGCATCGCCGCGCGCGGGCAGCACATCCGGCGCTGGGAGATCCCGCGGTCGGATTTTCCGATGAACAAAGCCGGCTACTTCCAATGGCGAACGAAGTTGTATGGCTTTCACGCGGACCGGCTCGAAGAGATCATGCGCGAGTGTGGATGCGACGACGCGGTGATCGAGCGCGTGCGGTCGATCGTGCAGAAGAAACGCCTCAAGAGCGACCCGGACGCGCAAACCGTCGAGGACGCGGCGGCCTTGATCTTCCTCGAGCACGACCTCACCGAGTTCGTCGCGCGCGCGGACATGAGCGAACAAAAGCTCGTGGACATTCTCCGGAAGACCTGGACGAAGATGTCGGAGCCGGGACGCGGCGCTGCGCTGCAACTGGAATTTGCGCCTGAACACAAACGCTTGATCGGGCTTGCGCTCGATGCGAAGCGTTAGAGCGGCATATCCGCCTTAGATTGATGACGGCAATCAGAATCCTTATGGAATAGTCCGGCCCCCGACAGCCGGGTTTACCGCTGCTGGGGGCCGGTGGCTCTATTAGCACGCGACCGCTTGAATGAACTGATTCCCGCTACGTGCGACCCCTTGCCTGGCTTCGACGACCAGAGGCCGGACAACCGCTTGCAAAAGCTCTTCGTTGCTGCGGGATGCACCACGGAATAGGGACGCATATCTTTGATCCGTCGGCGCTCGGGCGCGAACGTCTATAGGATTAAATAGGGACAGCCACCTATTTATGAATGAAACGGACGTGTCAATAAATAGGTGGCTGTCCCTATTTTGTCCTCGACCCCCGGCTAATTTCTGGCAACCCTTCGGGTTGCAACTTTGGACGACTTCAATGCAGGCACGAATGACTATGACTCGATCGATTGTGTGATCTCCCGCCTTCTGTTAGCATCGGCACCCAAATTACCTGCGAAGACGAAACTACGGAGCGGCGGCGCATGGATCTCGGACTCAAGGGCAAAACAGCGGTACTCACCGGCGGGGCCTCGGGCCTCGGGCGCGAAACTGCGCGCTACCTCGTGCGCGAGGGCTGCAATGTCCTCATCGCGGATCGCAACGAGCAGACCCTCGCTGAGGCCGCGGACGAGCTGCGCAAAATGGGCGGGCGGGTGTCGTCGATCAAAATCGACGTGACGAACTACGCGGACTGCGAGCGCATGGCGGCGCAGGCAGTGAAGGATTTCGGCGGGATCGACGTGCTGCTCGCGGGCGCGGGCGTGAGCGCGCCGGGCGCGTTCTTCCTCGATTCCGCGCCGAACGACTGGGCGGCGATGCTCGACATCAACATCCGCGGCGTGCTGAACACGAACCGCGCCTGCGCACCGATCATGGTGCAGAAAAAATCAGGCTCGATCATCAATATCGCCTCCGAGGCCGGCAAGGTCGGCGAGAAACGCATCGTCGTCTACTCCGCCACCAAGGGCGCCGTGATGAGTTTTTCAAAGGCCTTCGCACTCGAAATGGGCCGCTTCAATATCCGCGTCAACGCCGTCTGCCCCGGCGTCACGCGCACGCCCATGACCACCGGCTACGGCGGCCCCGGCGACGAGATGTACCAGAAAGCCTCCAAGTTCTACCCCATGGGCCGCCTCGGCGAACCCGAGGACATCGCCGCCATGATCGTCATGCTCGCGTCCAGCCAATCCACCTGGGTCACCGGCCAGTGCATCAGCGTGAGCGGCGGCTTCGGGCGAAGCTGAATTGCTGACAGTTCCGTAGCCCCGGTAGGGGCGTCGTGACAGTAGCCCGCCGTTTCAGGGCGTGTTGCCCAAAACAGCGGCGCGGAAATTCAACGACTCGGACTTCTTTGGACTGCGGCAGCGATAGCTGCCGCTTTCGCGCCGGGAGCTTGCTCCGGTGCAGTGCACACATAGAACGGAGATTCCGGCGCGACGACGCCCAACTCCGCTGGGCTAAGTAAAGCGGGAGCTATCGCTGCCGCAGTCCAAAGAGGCCTGTCACGTCTCTCTAGGCAAGTCGGATCATTTGGGCAACACGCCCTGAAACGGCGGGCTACTATCATATCGTCCCTCCGGGACGAGAAAGCGGTCGCTGAATCGATTCGACATGAACGCTGCAAAGCCAATTCTCACGCACTAAAAATCTGTGCAGTATTGGTGCTAATATCGTAGGCGATGAGGACCGAATTCGCTAAACTCCTGAAGCAAGTCCGCAAGGCCTATCCGGAGGCGGACGAGGATCTGCTGCGCGCGGCGTATCGCGTGGCGGACAAGGCGCACCAGGGGCAGAAGCGGCTTTCCGGCGACCCTTACATCTCGCACACCCTCGCGGTCGCGGGCATCCTCGCGGGGCTCGGGCTCGACGTGCGCACCCTCAGCGCCGCGCTGCTACACGACGTGCTCGAGGACACGCCGGTCACCTTCGCGGAACTCAAAACGGAATTCGGCGAGGACATCGCGCGGCTCGTGGACGGCGTCTCGAAAATCGGCGGCATGCACCTGCCGGAGTCCGCGCCCGTGGACCCCGAAATGAAGCAAGCCGAAAACCTGCGCAAGATGCTGATCGCCACGGCGAAAGACGTCCGCGTGATCCTCATCAAACTCGCCGACCGCCTGCACAACATGCGGACCATCGAATTCCTGCCGAAGCCGAAAATCCATCGCATCGCGCAGGAAACCCTCGACATCTACGCGCCCATCGCCAACCGGCTCGGCCTTTCGCAGTGGCAATGGGAACTCGAGGACCACGCTTTCCACTACCTGCACCCCGAGGAATACCACGAAACCGCGCGCGCGGTCGCGATGAAGCGCAAAGAGCGCGAAGAGCTCCTCGAAGACCTTCTCCACTTCCTCGAAGAGCGCCTCAAGGAGGCCGAGGTCGATGCGCGCGTGATCGGCCGCCCGAAACATTTGTACGGCATCTACCAAAAAATGGTGCGCCAGGGAAAGAGTTTCGAGGATGTGACCGACGTGCTCGCCGTGCGCATCGTCGCGCAGACGGTCAGCGGCTGCTACAACGCGCTCGGCGTTGTGCATCACGTCTGGCCGCCCGTGCGCGGACGATTCAAGGACTACATCGCCGCGCCGAAGATGAACATGTACCAGTCCATCCACACCACCGTCCGCCTCGATACCGGGCGCCCGCTCGAAGTGCAGATCCGCACCGAGGAGATGGACCGCTCCTCGCGCGATGGCATCGCCGCGCACTGGAAATACAAGGAAGGCGTCGAGAAGCCCGACGCCAAAGCGGAATCGCAGTTGCTCTGGCTGCGCCAAATGTACGACTGGCTCAAGGACGCGAACGCGCCGGAAGAACTCTTCGAGAGCGTCCGCCGCGAGATCAGCACCACAGCCGTCTACGTCTACACGCCCAAGGGCCACGTGAAGGAACTGCCGCTGGGCGCCACGCCCGTCGACTGCGCCTACGCCATCCACACGCAGCTCGGCCACACCTGCGTCGGCGCGAAAGTGAACGGCGCGCTCGTCCCCTTGCGCTATCATCTGCAAAACGGCGACGTCGTCGAAATCCAAACTTCCAAGAGCCAGCGGCCGCGGATCGATTGGCTCGATTTCGTCGTCAGCGGCCGCGCGCGCACGCGCATCCGCCAGAAGCTGCGCGAGTACGATGAGCTACCGCCGGCGGCCGGGGCCGCCGCGGGACCCGGCGAATCGCGCTCGATCGCGCCGCCGCAGATTGCCAAGCCGCGCCCGAAAGCCGAGCCCGTGGACGAAGCGGCGCGCGAAAAGCTCGTGCGCATCGCCGGCGGTCAGGGCATGGCGCTGCAATTCGCCAAGTGCTGCAACGCGATGCCGGGCGAGGGCATCATCGGCTTCGTCACGCGCCACCACCTCATCACGATTCACCGCGCGGACTGCAAACTTCTCGAGGCCGCCGAGCGCAAGTCCGAGCGGCTCATTGCCGCGTCGTGGCTGGGCGACGAGCCGCCCGTCGTCCGCGTGCGGGTCGTCATCGCCTCGCGGCCCAATGGCCTGGCGGACATCACCACCTCGCTGCGGCCCATGAACCTCGACATCTCGCGGGCAGAATACCGCCCCGGCGAAAACGGCGACAGCGTCTTCGAGTGCGTCTTCGCCTGCTCCGATCGCGTGCGCTTCGAGCGCGTGGTCAAGGCCCTCGGCCAGATTTACGGCGTGCGGAGCGTCGACGAAATGCCCGTGGAGGAACCGGCGCACGCTGGCTGATCGCGCATGGATCGATTCACTCTCGCCAAACCCTTCGAGCCCGCCGGCGACCAGCCCGAGGCCATCGCCGCGCTCGTGGCGAACCTGCGCGACGGCATCGATCACCAGGTGCTGCTCGGCGTGACCGGCTCGGGCAAGACCTTCACCATTGCGAACGCAATCGAGCAGGTGGACCGGCCCACGCTGGTGATGGCGCCGAACAAAATCCTCGCGGCACAGCTCTATAGCGAGTTCAAGGCGCTTTTTCCCGAAAACGCCGTCGAATACTTCGTCAGCTACTACGACTACTACCAGCCCGAAGCCTACGTCCCGTCGAAAGACCTGTACATCGAAAAAGATTCAAGCATCAACGACGAAATCGACAAGATGCGCCACTCGGCCACGCGCGCCCTGCTCAGCCGCCGCGACGTGATCATCGTCGCCAGTGTCTCGTGCATCTACGGCATCGGCTCGCCCGAGGTGTACAACCGCATGCGCATCGACCTGGTGCCGGGCGATGTCGTCCCGCGCGACGACCTCGTCGCCGGGCTCGTCGCCATGCAGTACCAGCGCAAGGACATGGACTTTCACCGCGGCACCTTCCGCGTCCGCGGCGACATCGTCGATGTCTTCCCGCCCTATGAGGCGGACAAGGCGATCCGCATCGAGTTCTTCGGCGACGAGATCGAGTCCGTCGGCGAGATCGATCCGCTGCGCGGCGTGACGCTGCGCAAGCTGCGCCGCACGAGCATCTACCCCGGCACGCATTACGCCACGGAGTCCTCGACGCTGGAGCACGCGATCAAGGGAATCAAGCACGAACTCCAGGAGCGTTTGCAGGAGCTGCGCGCGGCGGGCCAGGAACTCTACGCCCAGCGCCTCGAACAGCGCACGCGCTACGACCTCGAAATGTTGCAGGAGATCGGCTTCTGCACAGGCATTGAAAACTACTCGCGCCACCTCGACGGCCGCCAGCCGGGCGAGCCGCCCTACACGCTGCTCGATTATTTCCCGGACGATTTCCTCTGCGTCATCGACGAATCGCACATCAGCGTGCCCCAGATCGGCGCGATGTACAAGGGCGATCGCGCGCGCAAGGACATGCTCGTCGAATACGGCTTCCGCCTGCCCTGCGCGCGCGACAACCGCCCGCTCACCTTCGAGGAGTGGCAAAACCACATCGGCCAATGCATCTATGTGAGCGCGACCCCCGCGAAGTACGAACTCGAAAAGAGCCAGGGGCTGATCGTCGAGCAGGTCGTGCGCCCGACCGGCCTGATCGATCCCGAAATCGAAGTGCGCCGCGCGGACAACCAAGTGGACGATCTGCTCGAAGAAATCCGCAAGCGCGCGGAGAAAAGCGAGCGCGTCCTGGTCACCACGCTCACCAAGCGCATGGCCGAGGACCTCACCGAGTACTACACCGACATCGGCATCCGCGTGCGCTACATGCACTCCGACGTCGAGACCCTCGAGCGTATCGAGCTCATCCGCGCGCTCCGCGCCGGCGACTACGACGTGCTGGTCGGCATCAACCTCCTGCGCGAAGGCCTCGACCTGCCGGAGGTCTCGCTCGTCGCCATCCTCGACGCCGACAAGGAAGGATTCTTGCGCTCGGAAACCAGCCTCGTGCAGACCATCGGCCGCGCTTCGCGCCACCTCGACGGCAAGGTAATTATGTACGCCAACGTGATGACCGGCTCGATGACCCGCGCCATCGGCGAGACCGACCGCCGCCGCGCCAAACAGGTCACCTACAACGAGGAACACGAGATCACGCCGAAGTCCATCCAAAAGGCCATCCGCGAGATCGAGCGCGTCATGCCCAACAGCAAACAGGCCCGATACCGAGCCGTCGAGCGCGCCGCCGAAGACACCATCGACTACGGCAACCTCGAAGCCACCATCGCCGACCTTCGAAAAAAAATGAAGGCCGCCGCCGAGCGCATGGAATTCGAAGAAGCCGCCATCTACCGCGACCGCCTGGTCCAGATGGAGCGCGCGCAGATCGAGCAGGGCGTGTAACTATTTCTGCTCCGGCCAGCCTTCAATGGGTGCGGCGATTTTGATCTGTATTATCCAATACCTCCAATCCAAACCTGTAATGATATTTTATCCAATCATTGACTCCCCGTGCATGGCCCTCGAGTCCCGGAAAGAGACTCGAGGGGAAAATCGCCATTCTCCTCAGATCGGTCATTATGTCGTAGTGAAGCTTTCGCGGTATCACTATCTTCAGAATCTGCGCTTCCGAAACTTCAGTTAGAGATGCTCGTAGATTCGTGTCAAAAGTTCGGTCGATTCTCCCAGGCACGAGGTACAGCGCCTGTTGTGCGCGCTCGCGGGCGTGTGGTCGGCCGGAATTCATCCACCAAACACATTCGTGGCGATTTTGGTAGAAAATCTCCCTGAATTTTGTACCGACAAGAGATCCTACTTTGTCAACGTGGATTGACTCTCCTTCATTGTACTGAGGAATAAACACATCGTTCACAAAATGCGATTGAAGAGTAAACCGATTGACAGCCCACACTACGGAGTCGGATCGCGCATCACGTACGGCGAAGTAGGTCGCTACATAAGGAGACTCGGTGAAGTCCAGCAGGCGTGTCGGCCCACCGAAGTGTTGAAGCAGCGCGAGCGCCTCAAAGTCGTTTCGCGGCGATTCGCTAGTCGACAGATAGTGGTGTAGGTAGAGTTTGAATACGTCTAGCGATTGATTCTCGATTATCGGTTCGAAGTTTCTCAAATTCGCATCGGGCTCATCGAATGCCCGTTCGAGAGTAGTCCTCAATCCCCATTCGGCCTGCGTTTGGCCACGAAAGACCCACAAGTATCCAAATCGGTCGAACGCATTTCGAAGCTCTTCCCAGCTCTTTATTCGCAGTTCCGGGTATGGTGATCCGGGGTTGGTCATGATCTTGTCTCCGTAAGTCTAATAATCCCAATAACTTAGCAGTATTATAATAAAATTCACGTCCTGACTAAAGTTTTCACTAAAGTTGCCGATAAAGAACCCAGTTAGGCGGGAAGCCGTCTACGGGGAAACAGTTGAAGGGGACCGGGCACGGATGCCCGGGAAGAACCAACCGCAAGCGCAAGACGGTGAACTGGAGGCTCGCCGGGGCGGATGGAGGCAAGACTGTAGTAAACGGGGGCACGCCCGGCCGGCATCGGCGAGGCGGGTCATCGTCTGTCCAGCATCGCGCGCGGTGGAAACCGGCGCGATGCGACATGAGGAGCGCGCGGGCAGTCCGCGCGCGTGGCCGAACCGGGGAAACCGGGCATCGGCCGGACGGATGAAGACCGCTGCCGCCACGAACATATCGCGCAGGGGGATCCACGCTGTATTCGGTGGCTCGGGACTGATGTTCCGGGTCGCCGCGAAGTTGTATATGTGCCCCGGGACGGGACTGGGGCGATGACCGTGGCGCACGGATTGCGCTACGGAACCGGAACGTAATTCTAAGGAGGATGTGTCATGGGATTAGTTGTCAATACGAATGTCGCGGCGATCAACACGAGCCGCATTTTGCGTCGGTCCATGTTGGACTTGAACAAGTCACTGGAGCGCCTGTCCAGCGGCTTGCGAATCAACCGAGCGGCCGATGACGCCGCAGGGCTCACGATCGCGGAAGGTCTGCGCTCGCAGGTCAAGGGCTTTCAGGTCGTCCAGCGAAACGCGCAGGACGGCATCAGCCTCCTGCAGACCGCCGAAGGCGCGCTCAGCGACGTTACCGCAGTCCTACAGCGCATCCGCGAACTCGCGGTGCAGTCGGCCAGCGGCACGCTGCAGGACACCCCCAACCGGACCGACATCAACGCAGAGTCGATTGAGTTGATCGCCACCATAAACGAAATCCTCGTCCGGACGACGTTCAACGGCATCAACCCCTTCGGCGCGGCGGCCGTGACTATCCAGACCGGCGTGCTCAACACGCAGACGACCGTTCTGGCCGGCACGGGCTCGATCATCAGCACCACCACGCTGGGCATCAACGCCCTCGTGATCAACACGCAAGCCAGCGCCGCCACCGCCCTGACTACACTGGACACCGCGATGGCGGCCGTGAACACCCGCCGCGCCAACCTCGGTGCCGCGCAGAACCGCCTCGAATTCACCATCAACCAGCTCGGCATCCGCGAAGAAAACGCCGCGGCCGCCGAGAGCCGTATCCGCGATGCGGACATCGCAAAGGAAACGATCGCGTTCACGCGCAACCAGATTCTGGTCAGCGCGGGCACCTCGATCCTGGCGCAAGCCAACATCGTGCCGCAGACTGCCCTTCAGCTCCTGCGGTAATCCGGGGACACGCGAGGTAAACCACTATGGAAATCGGCGGCGCAATACGGCAGTCGGCGAACCCGCCCGAAGCCGCTAGTGCGCCGCCGCCTCCAGCGGCGACCGCGTCGGCCCGTGCCGAAGCGGTGTCTCGCAGGCTCGTCGAGGCGCTGGCCAGAAAAGCCGCCGAGAACACGCGCGGCGGCGGCTCGAAGATTCGCGTGGATGAAGCGACCGATCGCATCGTTGTCCAGATTCTGAATGCGAACGGGGAGGTGATCAAGCAGATTCCACCCGAGGAACTCTTGCGCGCGATCGCCAAGTCACGCGAAGTGACGGGGCTGATCTTCGACCAGCAGACCTAACCCGAATCGATACACACGGCAGCCCGGAGCGCGAATACGCTCCGGGCTGCGTTCTGTCTGTAGAAGCTCCCCCAGGACATGACACGAGGGACAGCACGCGTAGTGGCTGGATCGTAGTCCGCACGCCCCGCGTGATGGCGCCTCACGCGGAGCGCGCGGACTACGATCTCAGCCGGGTCTGCGCGCCCAGATCTGGCGCTCGATCATGGTCAGATACTCCGACCACGCCTGGCCCTTGGCCTGGGTCTCTTCGATCACGCGGTTGAACGCGTCGGTCTGCGCGTCGAGATCATCGATCAGCGCAAGCACGATCGCCTCCAGCGTCTTGGGCACCACGGGCGATCCCTGTTCCTGCGTGGCGTGGTGCGAGACGATCATATGCTGAATCTCGGCGCGCATCCCCTCGGGGAAGTCCTCGATCGCGCGCATCTTCTCGTTCGCCATGTCGAGCCCGATCGCAAGATGCCCCACCAGCTTGCCGACCGTCGTGTAGTCGATGTACAACCCCTGCGAGAGCTCCTCCGTCTTTCCCAAGTCGTGCACGAAGATGCCCATCAGGAGCAAGTCGCGCTGAAGCGCCGGGAACAGCTCGCACATGACCTCGGCCAGCCGCGTCATCTCGTAGCAATGTTGCGCCAGCCCGCCCGGATACGCGTGGTGCCACTTCTTGCCCGCCGCGGCGTGCGCAAACTTGTCCATGAAAGACACGTCGTGAAGGAACGCGTCCGCCAACTGCCGCAGCCACGGATCCCGAATCGTACCCAGCACGCCGATGAAATTTTGCACGCCCGCGCCGGCCGCGTCGGGCACATACATCAGGTCGGCCGAGTCGAAGTCCCCCGCCTTAAGCGGCAGGACCTGATCGACCCGGACCTGCAACCGGCCCTGATAGTTGCTCACCGTCCCGCGCACGTTCACCACATCGCCCAACTCGAAGCGGCCCGCCAGAGACTCCGCGTTGTTCCACACCACGCCGCCGACTTCGCCCGTCTTGTCGCGAAACACAAGGCCAAGAAATTTCCCGCCGCTCTGCGTGTTGCGCAGGTCCTTGCGCACGGCCACGTAGTAATCGTTCACCACGTCGCCCTCTTGCAGAATGTTCACGAACTGCTTCTTCATCGGTCAATCGCCTCGATCCGCGCAAAACAGGGGCACGGTAGCCGTTTAACCATTCCGGTTCAACTCCCCTGGTGAAGCGCATTTCACATCAGGTAACAAAGAAAAACAACGAATCGATTGAACAGTCATTGTGAGTTCCGTCCTTTGGCGGCATCGGCGTCCAGCCGATGGAGAATGCGCCGGAATCTTCGCTTCCCGCCGAATACTGGTCCTCGTATCTAAAAGCATCTTAACCTAACCCAATACTCGTAGCATGGGCGGCCCGCCCATGCGGGTTCATGGCAGCCGGAGTCGGGTATCGTTAGAAGCTCTAAGAGCGAAGGCCCGCCCCGCATGGGCCGGAAGTCCATGCTACCAAGACCCCGCGCCTCATTCCCTCCGCGTGGGCCGGGCTTAATTCTCTTCACAGCGGAGCGGTCTCATCCGAAGGCCCAATCGGCGCAGGCGGATTCTCCGCCTCCAGCGGCTCCACCGCGCTCGGCTCGGGAACACGGAACAGAAACACGCGGGTGTCCAGCGTCGTGTAGCCGCTCATCGCCCCCCAGTGCACGCCGTAGATCCCGGGCTCCAGAGGCCGCCCGACTTGCAGCCGCAGCAGTTGGCCATCGGGAATATCCACCGGCTCGAGCGCCGCGGCCATCGTCCCCGCTTCCACCCACACCGTCACGGGCGTCGACTCGCCCCCGCTTTGCGCCTCCGCCGGCACGAGCCGCGAGAGCCGCGCGTTATAGCGCGTCGTGCGATACGCGACGATGAAGGGCTCGCTCGCCGCGTCGTGCATCTCCTCCGGCAGCGCCGCGCCAAAGGCCTGCGTACCGTCCTTGAGATCGTATTCCTTCGGGACCACCCGCGTGGCCGTCGTGAAACGCAAATCCGTGACGATATAGATGCCCGGATTGAGCGGCATCGGCCACAACGCCGCGTCCGCCTGCGCACGCGTGGAGTCATCCACCATCAGCTCGGCCGTGCCGTACCCCGTCTTCGAAAATGCGAGCCGCACAGCCCCGCGGGGCGCCGACACCCGATAGCGCCCGAGCCCGTCCGTGAGATCGGACGAAGTGGAATCTACCGCACGAACGATCACGCCCGGCAGCGCCTCGCCGCGCACATCGGTGACCCGCCCCTGAATATACGACCGCTCGCAGGCGGGCAGAAATACCGCCGCCCCAATCAGCATCAGGACCGCGCGCAGACTCTTCACGGTGACGCCACCGGACGGCCGTCGCGATACACCACCACCGAATCCCGGCCCGAATGTTTAAACTTCGAAATGCTCATCACGCGATGGCCCGGATCGCTCTTGCCCTGGTCGGCGAACCTCCGCGCCGCGCCGACCTCGTCAAAAATCTCGATGTTGATGTTGTCGTAGGCCTCGTAGTTCTGGCGAAGTTCCTCGCCGAGCCGTTTCAATTCCGCTTCGGGCGTGCCCGGTTCCACCGCGATCGCCAGCCCGATCAGCGAGGCGACCGCGCCGGGCAGGCTCTTGGCGACCTCCGGGCTGCGGCCCCACTCGCTCACGACCGTATACGCCTCTGCTTCCGAAGAATCGTTCGCGACTTCCCGGCGTTCCTGAAACGGCGCGGGCTCGCGCAACACGGACTCAAGGAGTTCGCGATTGGGGATCGGCACCGGCGGCAGCCCGGCATTTCCCCCGCCGAAGCGCAAGCGAAGCGCCTGCCGGAGTTTCTCGTTTTCGTCCTCCAGCGCACGAATCGCGTCGGACTTCTGGACGAGTTCCTCCTGCATTCGCTCGAGCGTATCTTGCAATTGGACGGCCTCTTTCTGCGATGCCGCAGCGGCGTCCGGAGCAGCCACAGACCCCGGTTTGGCCAGCCGCCCAATCTCGCTTTCCAGCACGTCCAGCGGACGCCCGGCAGCAGGTGGAGTCTGCGCAAGGGCATTCGCGCCCCAGATGTATACCCCCGCCGCGAGGATACCGCGCACCCGCCTCATCGCCCGCCCCCAGATCGCGTCCGCCGTCCGTCCCCAATCATACCAGCCCGGCGCGCGAGTGCGCGCGAGCCGCGCCGGTCAATGGCGTGTCGTGCGCCGCCGGTGCAGCGCCGCGGCTCCGGCGCACACCAGCCACGCGCCGAGCAAGGCCGTGGCCGCGGCGCCCGGCCCAGGAAGGTCCGTCAATCGCGTCATCTGCACGTCGAGCGGCGTCGCCGCGCCGGACGTGACCACCACGTTCTGCACCAGGACCGGCTCGTAGTACCACGCGGAAAACTGGAGATCGTAGGTCCCCGGCGGCAACAGCCGCGAGTAATCGCCCAAGTCCGGATCAGAAAACACCGGCTGGGTGTTCCCTATAACAGTCACCATCGCGAACACCGGATCGCTCGTGGCCGCGTCGGTCACCGTACCGCGCACGCCCCGGTGCACCCATGCCAGATACGCCATCATCGCGTCGCGGTTGTCGTCCCAATAATCCGGCAGCAGACTTTGCGAGGGCCGCTTCGGTATCGACAACTCGATCGTGATCTCGTCGTCGCCCAGATACCGATACATCCAATCCTGCATGCCGCCGCTGACGATGTACCAGTCGTTTCCGTTCACCGTGCCATTCACAAACGGCCCAGCATTGTTCGCGTTCATAGGCGGATTGTTCGACGCATACGTCGTCGCCAGCCCGAGGAAGAGAGGATGGTCAGGTGTCAACGCGGGTAGCGTCGTCGGGATCGGCGGGTCCGCGTCGTAGGGATAACTCGCGACGACCGCCCCGCCATGAAAATTCGCCGACAGCACAAAGCTGTGCGCCGCCGACCAGGCCATCAGATGCTGCACTTCCGGCTGGAGGCCGCCTAGGTCCGCGGGCCCATTCCATAGGGTCCCGGAGTAGTCCGCCGGGTAATCGGGAAAGGAACGATTCAGATCGTATCCATTCGCGTTGAACCGCGATCCGTTTTCCAGACCGTCCGGGTTCATCAACGGCACAATCCAGATCTCCGTCCCGTTCACCAGCGCGGTGATAGTCGAATCGGTCCCGTAATTCGCAAGCAAGTGGTCGATGAAATACAAACACATCTCTACGCCCACCGGCTCGTCACCGTGCATCGTCGACACATATTTGAACTCCGGCTCGTTCTCCTGCGCCAGCGGGTTGTCGCTGATCAGAATTGCCCAGAGTTCGCGCCCCTGGACAGACTGCCCCAGGGAAATGAGATGCGTAATCGCGGGATACCCCGTTGCGAAGGTCTGCAACGCGCCCGTCACATCCGCATAGCTGTGGTACGTCCCCAGCCCGCCGCGAGGCTCGCCGCGCGGATACCGCGGCGGAGACGGTTGCGACGCCACGATCGTCACCGGGTAACCGCGCGACACGAGGTAGTCGTACTCGCCGCGCGTAGCAAAAATCGACGCCGCCTCCGGCGTTACGTGGTCCAGGTTAAAGCCCAGCTCGTTCAAGCGCACGAGCGTCGCCGCATCCGGCGCGCGCAGCGACAATTCATACACCGGCCCGCGCCGAGGCCCCGCAGGGTCCCCCACCAGTTGCGCGCCCGCGGAAAACACAACAAGCCCTGCAAATGCACAGGTCGCAAGGAAAAAAGTCCGATGCCCACGAAGCGTCATACAGCCCACAGTCTACCAAACCCGCCAACGCGCCCAGCGGGGAAGGTCGCGGGCCCGGCGGGGAGGGTCGCGCTCCCGCGCGACCGGTACCTGTCGCAGCCTGCGGTCGCGCTCCAGCGGACCCTCCCCGCACGCTACAAACCGTCTCTGCATTTGTTAGAATATGCTCACAGTTGTCACATCACCCGGCAACATTCGACCGATCAGCTCACGGATTTCGATACCGAATTTAAGGGACCTCTCAATGCTCAAACGCATCTGCGCATTCGTGTTCATCTCCCTCATCGCTGGCCCCGCGCTCTGGGCGGACAAACCCGCCTTGGTCGTCTTCATTTCGGTCGATCAATTACGCGGCGATCTCCCCTTGCAGTTTCTGGATCGCTTCGGGCCGGACGGATTCCGCCGCTTCTACGACCACGGCACGGCCTACACCAACGCGCACTACGGACACGTCACCACCTACACCGGCTGCGGCCACGCCACGCTCTCCACCGGAGGCAATCCGCGCGAGCACGGCATCATCGGCAATGAATGGTTCGACCGGAAAACCGGCAAACAGGTCTATTGCGTGGCCGACGACGACCACAAGCTGTTGGGCGTCTCGAGCCCCTCGGGAGGCGCCTCGCCAAAGTTCCTCCTCGCGCCCACCCTCGGCGACGCGCTCATCGCGGCCTCGGGCGGACGATCCCGCGCCTTCAGCGTCTCCGGCAAGGACCGCGCCGGCGTGCTCATGGGCGGCCACAAAGGCAAGGCCTTCTGGTACTACGCCGGCACAGGCACCTTCGTGACCAGCAGCTACTACTACGACGCCTACCCGCCGTGGGTCGATTCATTCAACGGCGCTGGCCCCGGCGATCGATACGCCGGCAAAGTCTGGGACCTCGTCCGGCCGGAGAGCGAATACGTCAATCCCGACCTGCGCAAGATCGAATTGCCGAACCCGATCATCGGCGGCGTCTTCCCGCATTCGCTCGCCGGACTCGATCCGAAGACGCTCTACGCGACGCTCTCCGTGACACCATTCTCCGACGAGCTCGTGATCGATTTCAGCAAGGCCCTGATCGAAAACGAACAACTGGGTCAGCGCGCCGACACAGACTTGCTCATGGTCGGCCTTTCCGCGACGGACATCATCGGCCATCAATTCGGCCCGGAAAGCCGCGAGCAGGAAGACAATTTAATGCGTCTCGATGCGCTCCTGGCGAACTTCTTCGCGTTCCTCGACCAGCGATTGGGCAAGGACAAGGTCCTGCTCGCGCTCAGCGCCGATCACGGCGTGGACGGAAATCCCGGCGGCAATCCCTCCGGCCAGCTCGACCTCACCGGCATGGTCAACACCGTCGAAGCCGCGCTCAAAGAAAAATTCGGCGACCAGGACAAATACGTGCTGGGCTACAAGGAGCCGTGTCTCTATTTCACGCCGGACGTGACCGAGCGCCGTGCGGGCGAACTCGACGCCATGGAAGACGCCGCCGCCGAAACCCTGCGCAACATGGAGGGCGTGGCGTACGCGATCCCTGCCCACCTCGTGAAAGAGGGCAAACTCGACCCCTCCGATCCGATCATGGAGATGATCAAGCGCTCCTACCGCGAAGAACTCTCCGGCGATGTCTTCGTGATTCAAAAACAGTACTACCGGGTATTCTCAGAAAAACTCCGCTACACCGCCACCCACGGCTCGCCCTATCCCTACGACACCTTCGTGCCAGTCCTCTTCGCCGGTCCCGGCATCGCTGCGCAGCGGCTGGATCGCGCCGTCGGCCCCGAAAGCATCGCCGCCACCCTGGCCGCCCTCATCGGAATTCCCGCGCCCACCGGCGCGACCGGCCCGGTCTTGAAGGAAGTGGCCGGCAAATAAGACCTATGGGAAGTATGGGAGGAATGGGAGGAATGGGAACTATGGGACGGGGGAGCTGTTGAGAAAGCCGAATTTACAAGTTTGTCACGTTCGCTCGACCGTTGAGAAGTCTGTTTTCGTTGGTGTTTTCATCAAGCGAGTTCGTCATGTAGGTGCCATTTGGATGGAGAACTGGGCTTTTTTCAACAGCTCCACGGGATCCCATTTCTCCCATTACTCCCATACTTCCTATCAATCTCCTCTTCGTTTCCTTCGTTGTCTTCTGTAAAAGCCCCTGTCCCTACTTCACCGTCTTGGCCGCGTAGCCGGAAAACCGCTCGCGCAGTTCCGTCTTCTTGAACTTGCCCACGCTCGTCTTCGGCACTTCGTCAATAAACACCACGCCGTCCGGGATCCACCACTTCGCCACTTTATCGGACAGGTACTTCTTGATGTCCTCTTCGCTGCACGTGTGCCCCTTCTTCAGCACCACGCACGCCAGCGGGCGCTCGTCCCACTTCGGGTGCGGAATCGCGATCACCGCCGCCTCCGCCACCGCCGGGTGACCCATGATCGCGTTCTCGAGGTCCACCGAACTGATCCACTCGCCGCCGGACTTCACGAGGTCCTTCGCGCGGTCCTGAATCTTGATGTAGCCGATCTCGTCAATGCTCACAATGTCGCCCGTCTTGAACCAGCCGTCGTCCGTGAATCGGTCGGTCGCATCCGGCCGGTTGTAGTACGCGCTCGAAACCCACGGCCCGCGCACTTCGAGTTCGCCCATCGTCTTGCCGTCCCAAGGGATGATCCCCGCGTCCGACCGGCCGCGAATCTCCACCAGCGGCACGGGCGTGCCCTGCATCGCGCGATACTCGTACTGCAACTCCCCGCTCTTCGTGCGCAGTTCGCTGTTCAAGTTCGACACCGTCCCCATCGGCGAGAGTTCCGTCATGCCCCAGGCCTGGATAATCGTCAGTCCGTGGCGCTCCTGCATGTTCTTCATCAGGCTCACCGGCACCGCCGACCCGCCGACGATCATCGTCCGCAATTTCTTCAGGTTATACTTGCCGGGATCTGCATCCAGCGCCGCCAGCAACCCTTGCCAAATGGTCGGTACGCCGGCCGTAATCGTCACGTTCTCTTTCTCGAAGTCCTCCAACAAACTCGCCACGTCGAGGAATGGGCCCGGAAACACAATCTTCGGCCCCGCCATTGCCGCGGCGTAGGGCAGGCCCCACGCGTTCGCGTGGAACATCGGCACCACCGGCAGCAGACAGTCCGCCTCGCGCAAATCGTGCACGTCGGACATCATCGCCGCCAGCGAATGCAGCACCATCGATCGGTGCGAATACAGCACACCCTTGGGCCGCCCCGTCGTGCCGGAGGTGTAGCACATCGCCGCGGCCTGCCTCTCGCGCAACTTCAGCGTGGAGTAGTCGAACTTTTTCTCGTCCTCCGCGGCGAGCAACTGCTCGTAATCCAGCATCCCCTTCGGCAGCTCCGAGCCGCTCGACCGGATCATGATGTAATGCTGCGCCTTGATCTTCTCTTTGAATTGCTTGAGCAGCGGCAGCAACGATTCATCGAAAATGATCGCGCGGTCGCTCCCGTCGTTCGCGATGTACTCCAGATCGTCCGGATGCAGACGAAGGTTCAGCGTGTGCAAAATGCTGCCGATGATCGGAATCGCAAAGTACGCCTCGAAGTGTTGGTAGTGGTTCCAGCACAGCGTCCCCACCGCCTCGTCCGGCTTGATGCCCAAGCGCCGCAGCGCCAGCGCCAGCTTCTTCGTCCGCTTCACCATGTCCCCATAGGTGTACCGGTGAAACGACTTGTCCGGCAGCCGCGTGACGATCTCCTTCTTGTAAAAATGCTGCTCCGCCCGCCGCAACACCGCGTCCAGCGTCAACTCGAAATCCATCATCAAGCCGTCCATGCGATCTCCTCACCTCGGTATCGAGCAATAAATACAGGCCCAAGCCCCTGAAAAATAGCAGATGGCCCGCACGTGGTCAACGCACGGGCCACCTAAATTTTACCCCGTAAATCCTGTCTATGCCCTTCGCGCTTCACCCGAACATAGCCGACGGATTGATCTCAACGTTCGTCATTGCGAGGAGGTCGCGCCGGAATCTCCCATCAAATACTCGATACTCCGTTCGCGGCCGACGAAGCAATCTCATCAACCGATCGCCCCGCCCCTCGCCGCGCGGCCATCCGCACAATCCCGAATCTAAAGCGTCGCCCTAACAGGAGTTCAAACTGGTCAACCCTATGCGAAGCCGCATCATAACCCTATGAACTGCAACGTGTTATAACCAAATTGCATCGCGTACCCCTTGTTTCGCACCGCCATCCCAGCCTCCAATGGCAACAAAATTCCCAGACCTATAAGGGCCGACTCGGCGGCGGGCCCGCCCGGCGGCGCGGGTGCGCGTGCATCGCGAGCAGGGTCGTGCTGCATCCCCGGCGGCCGAAAAACCCGCCCTTGGCGGGCCGCCGCCGATCAGTCAGAATGCGTAAAGCAAAGCGGACGGGCTAGACGGAGATCGAATGGAAAATGGCGCGAAAAAATCCCCCGCGGTCGTGCTACTCAGCGGCGGGATGGACTCCTCCGTTCTCCTGCATCACGTCGTGCGCGAATTGCGGCGCTCGCCCGTGCACGCGATCAGCTTCGACTACGGCCAACGCCACCGGCGCGAACTTGACGCGGCGGCATGGCAGGCAAAGCACGCCGGCGTGGAGGTACACCAAATCATCGACATGTCCTTTCTCGGCGGCTTGATCAAAGGCGGCACCTCGCTCGTCACCGGCGGCGCAGACGTCCCCGATCTCGCGGCGCTCTCCCCCGCCTCGCTCGACCAGCCGCCGACCTACGTCCCCAACCGAAACATGATCCTGCTCGCGCTCGCCGCGGCCTATGCCGAGGCCCACGGCGTCCGCGACATCTTCTACGGCGCGCAGGCGCACGACGAATACGGATACTGGGACTGCACCCCGGAATTCCTCTCGCGCATCAACGCGACCCTCGCGCTGAACCGTCGCGACGCCGTCACAGTCCACGCGCCGCTCATCGACAAGCGCAAATCGGAACTCGTCCGCATGGGCCGCGCGCTCGGGGTCGACTTCGCGCGCACCTGGAGCTGCTACCGCGGCGGCGACAAAGCCTGTGGCGCCTGCCCCACCTGCGTCGAGCGCCTCAAAGCCTTCGCAGAAGCGGGATACATCGATCCACTTACCTACGTGCAGATTCTGACCTAAGAGCGTTTTACAGAAGGAAACGAAGAGAACGAAGAACTGATTCATTGCGATTGCTTGGCGGTAGGGCAAAAAAATGCCAAGTAGAATTGATCTATCAGTGTTTTGTCTCAATCGAACCGCGCGTGGAATTAAGCGGTTCTTTGTTCCCTTCGTTGCCTTCTGTAAGTCGCCCTGTCCGCGTTGCGCCGCGCCCCGCTGTACGATAGGCTACTTGTTTCCGGGGCAACAGCCCTCAAATCCATTGGGAGGATAGGTTCCATGCGTATGACACTCTTGGCCCTCGTGCTCGTTGCCGCGCCGGCCTTCGGCCAGGAACTGAAAATCGTCGTCACTCCGGTCGCGGGCCCCGTCTCCATGATCGAAGGCCGCGGCGGCAACATCGGCATCTCCAGCGGCGAAGACGGCATGCTGATGATCGACACGCAATACGCGAACATCTCCGGGCCCATCGAGGATGCCATGAATAAAATCGGGCCCGGACCGCTGAAATTCATCCTCAGCACCCACTTCCACGACGACCACACCAGCGGAAACATCCACTTCGGACAGAAAGCGCCGGTCGTCGCGCAGGAAAACGTGCGCACCCGGATGATCGGCACTAAGGACCTCACTGACGCCAAAATCCGAAACAGCCTGCCCACCGTGACCTACGCCGAGACGGCCTCCGTTCATTTCAACGGCGAGGCACTCAAACTGGTCCACCTGCCCAAAGGGCACACCGACGGCGACACGTTAATCTTCTTCACCCAGTCGAACGTGGTCCACACCGGCGACCAATTCACCAACGGTATGTACCCCTTCATCGACACCAAGGGCGGCGGGTCGGTAGACGGCTACCTCGAAAACGTCGCCAAGATGATCGCCATGATTCCCGACGACGCCAAAATCATCCCGGGTCACGGACCGCTCGCCACGAAGAAGGATCTGCTGACCTTCCAAGCAACGCTGACCGACACCATCGGCAGCATCCGCAAAGCCGCCGCCGCCGGAAAATCGCTGGAAGACGTGCAGACCGCCGGCCTCCCCGCGAAGTATGACTCCTGGGGAAAGGCCTTCGTAAGCACAAAATCCTGGATCACCATCGTCTACGGGAGTTCCCCCAAATAATCGCGATCGCCCTTCGTAGTGACGACCTCCGTAGGGGCGGCCCCCCGTGGCCGCCCATCTCGAGACTCCGTTTTTCGTGGCGGGCCGCCGCCGCCGCAACAGCCGCGCTGGCCGCGCTCATACTGCGTCCCGCCGCCGCTCACGCGAATGACATGAAACTGACCTCTGGCTTTGTCGAAAGCGGCGGCGAGCAAATCTATTACGAAACCCTCGGCACCGGCGATCCCGTCGTACTCTCGCACGGCCTCGGCGGGAACCATGCCATCTGGTTTCAGCAAGTCCCCGTCCTCGCCACGCAATTCCAGGTCATCACCTGGGACCAGCGCGGATTTGGACGTTCGACCGATGCGCAGAAGCAATCGGGGCCCGTTGCTGCCGTCGAAGATCTCAAGGCTGTGCTCGACCATCTAAAGATCACGCGCGCGCACCTCGTTGGCCAATCCATGGGCGGCTGGGCCGTGATGGGCTTCGCGCTGAAGTATCCCGAGCGCGTCGACCGGCTCGTCCTCGCGGACACGATCGCCGGCATCTACACGCCCGAGGCGGCTGCACACTTCGACGCCTACATCCGCGAGGCCGCCACCTCGCCGACGCCGGACCAAATGGAGTACACGCGCCACCCGGCGCTCGGTAACCAGCTCGGCGCTGCGAACCCGGCGCAAGCCTTCCTCTACCGCGAAATCGCCAGCGTCGCACCGCCGGCGCCGACGGGCATGGGCCTGAAACTGCGGCAGACGGCCTACCCGATGGACCAGGTTCGTAAATTGAATGTGCCGGTGCTCTTCGTCGTCGGTGAGCACGACCTGATCTTCTCCCCGGCTTCCATACGGTCGGTGGCCGCCGAGGTGAAGGGCGCGCGCGTCGTCGAGTTGCCGGCCGCGGGGCATTCCCCGTATTTTGAGACGCCGATAGCTTGGAATGAGGCCGTGAGCGCGTTCCTGACGGTTTCAACCAATTGAGCGCCCAGGTAGTCCAACGCGGGGGATGGTTTCCCTCGAATAGGAGCACGACAATGGCTGGACGGATCATTCAACTCATCGTGGTTTGCATCTCGGCGGTGCTGCTTGCCGGGTGCCTCAATGTGCGGGTACATGACAACGAAGTCAGCGTCGAAAAAGACATGACCCACGCCGACAACGGCTTCTACGCCTTCCGCACCAACGTGGACGGTGACTCCTGGCCCGCCGTGGTCTACGTGCCCGCGGGCTACACGCCGGACAAGGAATGGCCGCTGGTCGTCTTCCTGCACGGCATAGGAGAGCGCGGCGCCGACGGCTGGAAGCAGGCCGAAGTCGGCATCGGCCGCGCGATTCGCCTCAGCCCGGATCGCTTCCCCGCGCTCGTCGTGATGCCGCAGTGCGCGACCAGCACCACCTGGAGTTCGGCGGACAATCCCAGCGGCGCGCCCTCTTGGAAGCACATCGATTCCGCGATCGAGTACGTGAAACAGCACTACCGCGTAGACGAAAAACACGTCGCCCTCACCGGCCTCTCGATGGGCGGCTTCGGCACCTTCCGCTACGGCGCGATGCGCGCGGACCAGTTCAGCGCCTTCATGCCGGTCTGCGGCGGCGGCAACGTGTCGGACGCCAAGGAACTCGCGCGCCGGCCGCTCTGGGCCTTTCACGGCCTCGCGGACACGACCGTGAAGCCGGAACTCTCACGCCGGATGGTGGACGCCGTGAAAGCGGCAGGCGGCTCGGCGCAACTCACCGAGTACGAAGGCGTGGGCCACAACAGTTGGGACAATGCCTACGCCGATCCCGAAGCGATCCAGTGGCTGCTCGCGCAGTCGCTCTGATACGCATCCTGGAGACTCCCAGCCTCGAAGCGGACTCGTTAATCGACGATTCACAGCGTGGTTTATTTGCGGCGCCCATTTCCCAGTGCGCCACAATGCCGATACCCATCCGTTCGGTATCGCCGGCGGCAAGTCAGCATGCGCGTCCGTGCAGGCGGGTCGCCCATGCTACGGCCGGCGCGCCCACATGACCACGTTGAAGGGGTAGAGCCGCAGCGCGAGCGGGCCGATTGCCGCGAGCAGGGTGGCGCGCAGGGCCGGCTGATCGAGCGCCGCGTAGGCGACGCGGCGGCCCAACGTGAGATTCGCGGACTGCGTTCTTCTCGCCGCGATCTTTTCGGCGATGCCGGCCGGGCTGATCTCGAAGTGGAGATCGAGTCCGGCGGCGGTGGCGAACGAGCGCCACTCGTGGAGCCTATATATGTGTTCGTTGAAACCGTCGGAGATATCTTCTTTTCCGAAAGCTTCGATGCGTTTGCGCTCGAAGCGGCCGGCGACAGGTTCGTTGACGAACACGGCGCGGCCGCCGGGCTTGAGCGCGCGGGCGATCTCTGCGAAGGTGCGCCCGAGGTCGGGGCTGTGGTGGAGCGCGGCGTTAGCGAAGACGATGTCGAAGCGCCCCGAGGCGACAGGCAGCGCGGTCATGTCGCCAAGGACGCGATCGAAGTAGCGGGAGTCGCTCTGGAGGAAGCGGCTGCGCGGGAGATATAGCCGCGAAATGTCGACGGCGATCGCCCGGCACCCGCGATCAGCGAGCATCGCGGTCGTCCAGGCCATGCCCGCGCCGACGTCGAGCGCGACGTCGCCCGCGCGGGGCCGGAGCGCTTCCAGCGCGTAGCGCACGACGGGCGCCTGTTCGGCGGTCGTCGCGAAACCTTCGGGGAGGCTGCGGATGAAGGCACCCAGGCGCGCGTCGTCGTGGACAAGCGAGGCGTAATCCTGCGACCCGGTGAGCGTGCGATCCTCGACGGATTGCTGCGCCGCGAGTTCCTTTTCCACGATCGCGGACGGGGCCGGACAGAGATTGCAGGTACCCTGCACCAACGGAAATCGGCTCGTGCAGCTTGCGCACTCGAGCGTACCGGACTCCACTTCGATGGCATTCGCCCGCCCTTCATTCAGCGATAGCGTCGCCTCGGCCAGACAAACTGGGCAACGCAGGAGCGCAAGGAGTGGCGAGCGCATCGGGACCTCATCGTGAGTGCGGTCACGCCACGCTAGCAATCGAGCAGCGACCAGTCAATGAATGGCCGTCTCTGCCGTCGCGCGTGATATCCTTGGGTGGGACAACATAGGTGTGGCGCTCGAATGACGGAACGATCTGACACGGACCGGGCCAGTACGCTAGCCGATCAACACGAGCAATTGAAGCGCTGGGTGCAAACGTGGCGAGTGGCGGGTGTTGA
Source organism: Candidatus Hydrogenedentales bacterium (assembly GCA_038916785.1). GTDB lineage: Bacteria > Hydrogenedentota > Hydrogenedentia > Hydrogenedentales > VFKU01. The sequence goes on from JBCLBO010000002.1 coordinate 39,505, forward strand.
GTTGGAGCATATCCGCCGCGAAGAGTTGCGCGCGCTTGACGGGTATCGGGCCATCGAGTTGTTATGCGGACCCGCCGATTACACGGTTCCTCCCCGGGCGCCAAAGCCGACGTCGGGATTGGTCGAACAGCAGCACTGGTTCATGAAAGTCGGCCGGCGTGATTGAGGTCATTCGCGCCGCGGCCGAAGTGCAGCGGGTCTGCGAGCGGAACCGTTGGCGGTTCTGTTTTATCAGGGGCCTCGCGCTACTCCGGTGGGGCGAGCCGCGCGAGACCGTCGACGTAGACCTGACCTTGCTTACGGGCCTCGGCAACGAGACGGCGTTCATTGAGGAATTGACAGAGTGCTTTGAACCACGGCTGGCGGACGCGCGCGATTTTGCGCTGCGCAACCGGGTACTCTTGCTGCGTGCGGCGTCCGGTGTCGGTATCGACGTAGCCCTCGCTTGGATACCCTTCGAAGAGCGCGTGGTCAACCGCTCCACGTTATACGAATTTCAACAGGGCGTTTCGCTGCGAACATGTTCGGCGGACGACTTGATCGTGATGAAAGCCTTCGCCGGAAGAGGAAAAGATTGGGTGGACGTTGAAAATGTAATTGTCCGTCAAAGCGGAAAGCTCGATTGGGACACCATATTCCAAGAGATCGACGTGCTCGCGGAGGCGAAGGGCGAGCCGGAGATTGTCACAGAATTAGGAAAACGGCGTGAGGATTTCGAGAACACATGACGCTGTACGAAGACTTGGCGTGGCGCGGGCTGATTAGCCAGGCGACGCATCCGGAGTTGGGCGGGCTGCTCGAGAAGGAGCGGTTTACCGTCTACGCGGGGTTTGATCCGACGGCGGATAGTCTGCATATCGGCTCGTTGATTCCGCTGCTGGGGCTGGCGCGGTTCCAACGCGCGGGGCACACGCCGATCGCGCTGATCGGCGGCGCGACGGGGATGATCGGCGACCCGAGCGGGAAGTCCGAGGAGCGCCAACTCCAGACGCGCGAGATGGTCGAGCGCAATGTCGCGGGAGTCGAGGCGCAGTTGCGCAAGTTCCTCGACTTCAAAGGGGCGACCGCGGCGATCGTGACGAACAACCTCGACTGGCTCGGGCAGCTCCGGCTGGTCACTTTCCTGCGCGACATCGGCAAGCACTTTTCGGTGAACGCGATGATGGCGCGCGAGTCGGTCCGCGCGCGGCTTGAGGATCGGGAGCACGGGATCAGCTACACGGAATTCTCGTACCAGCTCTTGCAGGCCTACGATTTCTTGCAGCTCTACGACGAGCACAAGTGCCGGCTGCAAATCGGCGGTAGCGATCAGTGGGGCAATATCGTCGCGGGGATGGACCTCACGCGGCGGCTGCGGCCCGGCGTGGAGACCTACGGGCTGACGTTCCCGTTGGTGATGAAGGCGGACGGCGGAAAATTCGGCAAGTCGGAGAGCGGAAACGTCTGGCTCGATCCGACGAAGACTTCGCCGTACAAGTTCTACCAGTTTTGGATTAATACCGCCGATGCGGACGCGGTGAAGTTTCTGAAATATTTCACGTTTCTTCCGCACGAGGAGATTGACACGCTCGGCGAGGCCGTGACGTCGGCGCCGCAGGAACGCGCCGCGCAGAAGGCGTTGGCTACCGAGATGACGAAGCTGGTGCACGGCGAGGCGGCGCTGGCGGACGCGATCAAGGCGAGCGCCGCGATGTTCGGCGGGTCGTTAGAGGGACTGAGCGATGCGACGTTGGAAGACATCTTCACGGGCATGCCGAGCGCGGAGCTGCCGCGCGCGGCGCTGTCGGCGGGGCGGGCGTTGATCGACGTGCTGGTTGAGTCGGGAGTGTTCAAGAGCAAGGGCGAGGCGAAGCGGCTGGTGCAAAACGGCGGGTTGTATGTGAACAACGCGCGCGTGGACGCCGAGGACGCCAAACTTACGAACCAGTGCCTGACGACCGAGCGGATCGCCGTGGTGCGCACGGGGAAGAAGAACTACCACCTGCTGAAGTTCGTCTGAAAAAACTCTGCCACGGATTTAACGGATTACACGGATCAGGCTTCTTTTGATCTGTGAGTCGCCCGATGATCATCTCTTGAAAATGTTTGGAGATCGATCCGTTTTATCCATCAAATCCGTGGCTCATTCTCTCTGATATATTAGCGTCCTTCAATCAGCGGCCGGGCCTGGAGCATCAGGTGGATCATTTCCGCGCGGCGGGGATCGTCGCTGGCGGCGAGGCCGGCCTGGGCGAGTTGCATCATGGTGTCGTAGCTCAGACCCGAGCCCAGTGGATTGCCGCGCAGTAGTTTGCCGAAGGCCGCGACGGCGCTGGCGAACTTGAGATCGGCCGAGGGCGATTCGGAAACCTGATCCTTCAGCGGGAACTCAAGCAGCTTGCTCTCCGCGCCTTCGGGTTCTTTGTAGCGCAGCTTCACGAGCATCAGTTCGTCGGCGTGCGCGGGCGATGCGGCTGGCGCGGCGGCCTGGGGAGCCGCTTCCGGGGCCGCGCCGCCGGTCTGATACCGCAGCGTGTCCTCCGTACCTGCGGGAATCGCCTGGTCGGCGGGGACGATTTCGTACAGCGCGGTGACGGTGTGACCCGCGCCGATTTCGCCGGCGTCTTTGCGGTCGTCGTTGAAGTCCTGCGCGGCGAGTGCGCGGTTTTCGTAGCCGATGAGGCGGTAGGCCGCGACGCGGGCGGGGTTGAACTCGACCTGAATCTTCACGTCCTTCGCGATGGTCACGAGCGTGCCGGAGAATTCTTCGACGAAGACTTTGCGCGCTTCGGATTCGGAGTCGATGTACCCGTAGACGCCGTTGCCCTTGTCGGCGAGCATCTCCAGCTTGTCGTCCTTCAGGTTGCCCATGCCGAAACCGAACACGCTGAGGAACACGTTGCTTTTGGCTTCGTTCTGAATCATCGAGAGGAGCGAGTCGTTGTCGCTGATGCCTACGTTGAAGTCGCCGTCGGTCGCCAGGATGACTCGGTTCACGCCGCCCGGCAGAAAGTTCTCCCGCGCGGACTGATAGGCGAGCTGGATACCGCCGGCGCCATTCGTCGAGCCGCCCGCGCCGAGTTGATCGATCGCGCTAAGGATCACGTCCTGCCGCGAGGCGTTGGTGACCGGCAAGGCAAGATTCACGCCGCTGGCATAGGTGACAATGCTGACCCGGTCGCGCTCGTCAAGCTGGCGCGTGAGCATCGCCATCGCGCGTTTGACCAGCGGCAGCTTGTTCTCCGGCTGCATCGAGCCGGACACGTCGATGAGGAAGACGAGGTTCGTCGCGGGGCGTTGCGCGCGCGGCACCTCGCGGCCCTTGAGCCCGATGCGCACGAGCGTGTGCGCCGGCGCCCAGGGGCACGCGGCCGCCTCGAAGTGCGCGGCGAAGGGCGTGCCGTCCGTCGGCGCGGGGTACGCGTAATCGAAGTAGTTGATCAGTTCCTCAACGCGCACGGCGTCCGGCGGCGGCAACTGGCCCGAGTCGAGGAAGCGCCGCACATTCGCGTAGGACGCCGTGTCGACGTCGATTGAGAAGGTCGAGAGCGGCTGGTCGCTGACGCGCAGGAAGCCGTTGTCGATGATTTGCTTGTAGGCTTCGGAGCCGGGGGATTCCGGCGCGACTTGGCGCGGATCCCGCCACGCGAGGTGGTCAATCCGTGCGACTTGGACCTCGTTTTGGCGGCCATAGCCGATCGATTGCAGTTGAGCCTGATGTTCGCGGGAAAGGGTGCTGGAGTCCGGGGTCGCGACCGCCACAGGCGCGGCAGCCACAGCCGAAAGGAGTGCGGGACTATTTTGCGCCTTGTCGCCGAGAGCGGGTTTGGACTTCTTGCTGTCCGAGTAACCGATGCCTTCGAGTTCATCGACTTTCTCCGCGGGCATTGCCGCGGAACGCTCATACTCGACCCCTGCGCGGGCGTACGCGGTGCCCGCCGTTTCTTCATGCAGCTTGGGAATCTGCTCTTGAACTTCGGGCTTGTTGAAATCCGGGCGGAAGTTGGCGCTTGAGCCGGGTCCGTTGATATCTCCCATGAAGGCACGCTCGACGCCGGGCTTGAGTACCTTGAGGGTTTCCCACTCCCGTTGCGCCCTGGCTTCGGCAGTCTCAGCGTAGGATGGAAATAGGGCCAACTTCTCCCTCGGGGACTCGAAGCGGTCAACAATCTGATATACGGAGGCTATGAGCGCCAGCGCGGCGGCGAGCGCGATGGCTCGGCCCACGACTCGCCTGCGGGGCCGCGTAACCAGTGACTCAAGCTTGCTGCGCTGCTCGCCCGAGAGCGCAACACTTTCCGCGGAGTCTGCAAAGGCTTCTTCCGACAATTTCACCGCGGCACGGATTTCGTCGAGCGTCTTGCGCGGTGCTTCATTCCCCGCGTGCGCGGCATCGCCGAGCAGTTTTTCGATCGCCTTCGTTTCGGCGGGATCCAACTCGCCGAGCGCGTAGGCGGTCAATGTTTCGTCGTTGAGTTCGTGTTTCATGGCGTCAGGTCCTTTCATTCGTGGGCGGCCAGTCGAGCGTGCCGCGCAGGCGTGTGCGCACGGCGGTCAGCGCCTGCGCGATGGTGTAGTTCACGGTGGACAGCGGCATGTTCATCACGCGGCTGATGTCGCGGTAGGTCAGCCCGTGCTCGAACTTGAGGCGGAAGGCCTCTTGTTGGTTGGCGGGCAGCGCGGCGACGGCCTCGAGCACGAGTGCGTGCTCCTCGCGCGCGATGGCGCGGCGGCCCGGCCCCGGCGCAGCGTCGGGCCGCGCCTCAGCCTCGGTTTGCCGTAGTGCTTGCATTCGGCCCTCCTTCTTCCGCACGTCGAGCGCGCGGTTCCGGCATACGGTGTACAACCAGGGGGCCAGCCGGCCGTTCAGCTTCGCCGGGTCTTCGCGGCAAAGCTTGACGAAGGTGTCTTGCACGACGTCTCGCGCGGACTCGAGTTCGCCCGTGAAGCGCGCGGCATACCGGATCAGCGGGCGCTCGTAGGTTTCGAGCGCCTGCCGCACCCATTCCGCGCGCGCCGGGTTTCCGTCTGCCATCGTGTCGTCCGTCACCGGCCCCTTGTCTTCTACTACGAATTGGACACCGTTTTGTCCAAGCGGTGCGAGGCCGGGGCAGGTGTGCGCCGTCAGCGGTTTGCCGGGGCCGGGTCGAGGTGTGGTCTGAGCAGGGGCAGGAGCAGATCGGCGAAGAGGCGGTTGCCCTCTGGCGTGAGATGGCCGTCGTAATCGTAGAAGGCCTTCATAGCTTTGGAACCCGTACGGAACGCCGCCGTCACTTGCAGCATGGGGACACCCGCGCGATCACTCGCACGCTGGTGGGCCTCGTCGGGCACCGTTGTGGCGAAATTGGCGTCCCGTATCCGGAGCTGTTGCTCGGTATTTATCGATTCAAAGAGTTTCTGCCAGCCGGAGATCCCGACATAGGAGCATTCGGGTATGGACACGGTCACCACGCGTGCCCCGTGGGCCTCGGCCACTTTCCGGATGTGTTCCAACTGCCGCGCGCACAATTCGATGCGGCGCCGCATGAGAACTGAGTCCACGTTCAGCTCCGGCGTGGTCTCCGGCGTGGGCGGGTCTTCGGCGACTACGGCTGCCCTGTCCGCCGGGGGCGGGGGCGTCGCCGTAGCGTGAGGCGCTTTCGGCGGACTCACCGGTCTCGGAAAAAGCCAAGTGAGTGAGGCGGGGTTTAGCTCACCCTCGACGAAGGCGCGATGGATCGGCTCGGCCATTGCATGGAAGTTTTTCAGCCGGGTTTCATCCATGCTTGCAAGGTATTTCTGGGTTTTCTTCTTCCATTCGTCCTTAATCAAGGTCCGTTGGCCGACGAATTCCAGTCCGGGCCGGCGAGACAGCGAACGCAGTCCATCGGTTGAGAGTCGCGTGAGATTTGGAACCAAACGGTGCGCGAGGGATTTCGTGAATGCCGGTTTTTCGATCGGTACAGCGCGCGCGGGGGCGGGGTCGAGCCCAACTTCCTTAGGACGCCAATTTTTAACCTGCTCCAGATCGTTGCCTTGGAGCAGCCCCACCAAGACGAGGTCGGGCTTCAAGATGGGGATGACCTTCGCCGCCGTGTCCGCGTATTCGCCGGGTCCGTGCCCCGGAGAACCCAAGTTCAAGAGTTCGAGGTCGTGCCCTTCGGCGCGGAGCGCTTCTTCCAGCCGCTTGACCCAGGTGTCGGCCAGATCCACCCCCCAACCGTAGGTGTAGGAGTCGCCGAGCGCTAGAACGCGCAGTTTCCGGGTCTTCACACGTGTGGTGTCATCGCCCCGAAATCCGAGATTGTTCGCGTACACCGTACACTTAAACTCGATCGTGTCGTAGTAGGCCGCGGAGTGCGGCGTGAACAAGAGGCCGGCCGGGAGCTCGTCCGCGGGACGAAAATGTCCGAGGGCGCGATCGGCCACAAGCACAAGGGTGAATATGCCTGCGAGGGAACCGATCGCAAGCAGCACGTTGCCGATGAAGGTCTTCATCCGTGAAGTCATCTGTCGTGGTCCGGTCTGTCCGTCTCGCCGAAGGTACTCACGGCGATCCCATAGGATGATAGGTGCGTGCGGCGACGCGGTCAACACGGCGCCGATCGCCGCGCGGCAACTTGCTTTCGGCGCGCGCGGACGGGAGAATACGCGCTTCTTGTCGAGGAGTGTCGTCGTGCCCGCCCAATCCGATTCACTGTCGTTCAAATGCCACCACTGCAATCATTGCTGCATCGATGTGATTTGCCTGCCGAGTCCGTGGGACGTGCGGCGGATCATGCGGATGACGGGGCAGGACCCCTTCGATTTTTTGGAGTTCCTGACGCCGGAGGAGATCGAGGACGTCGATGATGACGACCCGACCTGGCTCGTGCTCAACGGCGTGAAGTACGTGATGGCGCTCAAGCGCGACGAGGTGCTCGGCTGCCATTTCCTGAACCGCGAGACGCGCCTGTGCTCGATCTACGAGGCGCGGCCCCTGCTCTGCCGCTTGTATCCCTTCAAGGTGGTGGAAGATGAGGACGGCACGTATCGGGGATTCACACTGCACGAGGGCGTGGGCTGTCCGAAGCACGTCGATGGGGTCGTCCCGATGAAGCCCTTGCACGATCTGTATGTGCAGGACAGTATCAACGGCGAGGACTACGTCGAACTGGTCGATTTTTTCAACGCGCAGGACTATCCCGGCAAGGAAGTCGAGGATTTCGTCGTGATGTTTACCGGCGGATTCAGCAAGCTGCGCGAGAACCTCGACGAACAGGAACGCGAGAAGGCCGCCGGCGCGGTGAAGTGAAACGAATTGAGCCACGGATTAGACGGATTGAACGGATCAGTCTAATCCCGGGTTCGGGTTGCCGTGTCATTCCCTTGTAAAAAACGGCTCCAATTTTCGGCTACTTTATTTTAAGGGCGTCTAACAAACCCCAGCGTTCGTAGCATGGGCGGCTCGCCCATGCGGGTGCATGCCAGCCGTGTCGGGTATTTTGTCAGATGCTCTAAGGAATGATTGATAAATCCGAACAGCAATCGTGTCCCTGGGCTTGCGAATGTCGGGGTTTATCAGTGTCCATTGGTGGTCAAAAGCCCTGCATATTCGGGTGAAGTTAATCCGTTCAATCCGTCTAATCCGTGGCTAATTCCTTTGCTCTTTTCTCGAAATCTCGCCGGGCCGGCTTGAGTCCCGGCTGGGCGAGATCGGCGGGCCAGGGGCGAATCGCGCGCGGGATTTTATGGCCGGGGAGCGTTACGCGCATATCTTTTTCTACCGCCGCCGCATCCAGCGCGCGGCCTTCTTCCATACGAACGAAGGCCACGGGCCGGCGGCCCCATTCCGCGTCGTCGACCGGCACGACGATCGCCTCTTCGACGCCTTCGATGTTGCGCAGCGCCTGCTCGATCTCTTCGGGCTGAATATTCTCGCCGCCGCTGATAAACATGTTGTCGCGCCGGCCGGTCACGTGGAGGTAGCCCGCGTCGTCGAAGCGGCCGAGGTCGCCCGTGCGGAACCAGCCCTCGTCCGTGAGCGGGCGATGCAGCGAGCCGTCCGGCTGGAGGTAGCCGAGAAAAAGTTGATCCCCGCGCACGAGAATCTCGCCCTCGGAGGAGATCGAGACCGTGCCGTCCACCAGCGGTTTTCCGGACGACAACAGCCGCTCCATCGCGTCGCCCGGCCGCGTGCAGCAGATCATCGCGGCGGTCTCCGTCATGCCGTAGCTCATCACGAGTTTGATCCCGCGTGCCACAGCCTCGCGCACGAGCGGCTCCGGCGTGGGCCCGCCGCCCATCACGACGGCCTTGCACCGCGCGAGCGCGGCGGCGGATGCGTCGTCGCGCAGGAGCCGGTAGAGTTGCGTGGCGACGAGCGAGACGTGGGTGGGGGCGTGGCGAATGAGCACGTCCCCCAATTCTTCGCCTTCCTCCGGCAAGACGATCGCCGCGCTGGCCAGCAGGCACCGGAACACGATGCTCAAGCCGCTGACGTGGTAGAGGGGAAGTGAGAGTAGCCAGCGGCTGCGCGCATCGAGTTCGAGAAGCCGATTTGCGGCTCTCGCACCCGAGAGCATGTTTCCCGCCGACAACACGGCGGCCTTCGGATCGCCGCTGCTTCCCGAGCTAAACACCACGAGCGCAGGGATGTCGCGATGAAGCGTCAGGCTGGAAAGGGCCCGCTCATCTGAGCTCTCGTCGCGGTCCACGACCGGGAGCCGCGGGGGCGTGACTCGCGCGAGAGAGCCCTTGCCTCCGGTTTTCCGCTTGGCAGCCGTGCGGCGGGCCGCGTGCAGAAGCTGAAGCGCGTGAACAAAACGCGGCGTGGGCCACTCGGAGTTGACCATCCCCGCCGCGCCCCAGGAGGCCAGCGCCGAAAGCATGTGGAGAAGGGCGCACTCGTCGTCTTCGACAAAGACGACTTCGTATCGGCCCGGGCCGCAATTGGGGTCGAGGACGTCTTCGGTAAACCCGTCCACCCGGTCCCACATGTCGGCGTAATTTACGCGCTCGCTGGTATGGACGAGCGCGGGCCGGAGCGGTTCGTTTTCAATCTTGATTAGAGTCAATGAGCGTAGCTCCAGTTTGCACCGCGCTCCACTTCCGGTGTGATGAGATTGCCGCGTCGGGCGCTGAAGGGTGCGCCCTCTTCGCAAAGACGTTCAAAACATCCAACCGATCGAGAATAGCACGGTGTAGAGCACGAGCGCAGCGCCGGTGCGCGCGAGGACGGCGTTGAGTTCGCGCGGGTCGGTGTAGCGGAAGATGGCGAGGATGTTGGGAATCGCGAAGAGGAACGATGCGGCGGCGAGCAGGACCCACTGGTGATCCTTCGTTTGCGAGGCGAGGTAGGCCGGCACACCGATGGCCGCGGCGACCAGGCACAGGACGTACTCCGCGCGCGCGAAGTTCTTGCCGTAGCGCGCGGCTAGGGTGTGTTTTCCGGCGGCGCGATCGCCGTCGATGTCGCGCAGGTTGTTGACGGTGAGGATCGCGACCGAAAACAATCCCGGCGCGAAGGAGGCCGCGATCACCTGCGGCGGCACCTCGAAGGCCATAAGGTAGTAGCTGCCGCAGACGGCGACCGGGCCGAAGAACGCCAGCACAAAGGCCTCGCCCCAGCCGTGGTAGCCGAGCGGATAGGGCCCGCCGGTGTAGGCGAGCCCACTGGCGATCGAGGCGACGCCGATCAGCAGGTACAGCAGCCCGCCGCGCGACATGATGTAGAGCCCGGGAATGAAGACCGCGGCAAACGTGAGAATGATCGCGCCCTTCATCACCTGCGGCTTGATGAGGCTCGAGGCCACCGCGCGCGGCGGGCCCATGCGATTGGCGTCGGTGCCGCGCACGCCGTCGGAGTAGTCGTTGGCGAAGTTCGTCCCGATTTGGATAAGCAGCGCGCCGAGCAGACACGCGACGAATGAAGGCGCGTGAAAGAAGCCGGCTTCCGCTGCCATCGCCGCCGCGAGGATCACCGGGCATGCGCCTGCGGGGAGGGTTTTGGGCCGAAGGGCGAGCAGCCAGCGATTTTGGGAGGAGGGATTAGCCACGGATTAGACGGATAAGTCGGATCAATTACTGGTTGAGATCGAGCCTCTCGGAGTGTGGCGAAGGGCGAAAGATTTTAGCGACGGATATATCGGATAGGGCGGATCAGTCATGGGTTAAGGTAGAGCCTCTCGAAGTGGGGTGAAGGGCCGAAATTCATGAGTAGGGCAACGTGAATTCCTGTGGCTTTCAAGTAATTCCGGGTCTGCGAAAAATGTACCTTATCGAATTCCTTCACCGATTTTAGTTCAAGGATGACTTTGTCCTCGACCAAGATATCTGCTCGAAATTCGCCCACGATTTGGCCCTTAAACAATACCTTGATCGGTGCTTGTTGACTGACGTTCAGACCGGATTGCCTAAGTTCCAGCGCGAGTGCATTTTCGTACACCGATTCCAAGAATCCATAGCCCAAGGCATTGTAAACGTCATAAAAGCACTTGATGATCCTGCCGGTCAGCTCTTCATGTTCTAACGCCGTGGACGTCTCATTCGCCATGGGACTGATCCGTTCTATCCGTCTAATCCGTCGCCGATCTTACGGTAGTTTAGGGAACTTCCCGAAGTTCGGCTTGCGCTTCTCGTTGTACGCGTTCCGGCCCTCTTGTCCCTCCTGGCTCATGTAGAACAGCCGCGTCGCGTGCCCCGCGAGCTGCTGCAAACCCGCGGCGCCGTCCTCGTCGGCGTTCATCGCGGCCTTGATGCACGCCAGCGCGATCGGCGAGTGGCCCAGCATCTCGCGACACCAGTGTACGGTCTCTTCTTCGAGCCGCGCGAGCGGCACGACGGTGTTGATGAGGCCCATGTCGAGCGCCTGCTGCGCGTCGTATTGACGGCAGAGGAACCAAATTTCGCGCGCCTTCTTCTGGCCGACGATCCGCGCCAGGTGCGCCGAGCCATAGCCCGCGTCGAAGCTGCCCACGCGCGGGCCCGTCTGTCCGAAGCGCGCGTTGTCCGCCGCGATCGTGAGGTCGCACACCAGGTGCAACACATGCCCGCCGCCGATCGCGTAGCCGGCGACCATCGCGACGACCGGTTTCGGACACGCCCGAATCTCGCGCTGGAAATCGAGCACGTTCAGCCGCGGCGGCGCGTCCCCGTGCAGGTAGCCCGCGTCGCCGCGGACGCCCTGGTCCCCGCCCGAGCAGAAGGCCTCCGGTCCTTCGCCGCACAGGATGACCACGCCGATGGTGGTGTCCATCCGCGCCTCGTCGAGCGCGCCGCGCATCTCGTCCACCGTCAGCGGCGTGAACGCGTTGCGCCGATGCGGACGGTTAATCGTGATCTTCGCGATGCCTTCCGCCTTGTGGTAGTGGATATCCTTGTACTTCTGGCCGCAATCGGCCCATTGGATCGAGGACATGGGGAGGTCTCCTTCGGGGAATGCGAGATTAAAACACAGATGGACGGGGAAGGGCGAGGCGGCCGGTCGAAGAGATTACTTCGTCGCTACGCTCCTGTTAAGAAAACGAAACCGGCTCACGCGGAGAAGATAAGGCGCGGAGGGTTTTGGTGGCATGGGCTTCCAGCCCATGCGGGGCGCGCCTCAACCCTTGAAGCACGAGGATCGGTATCCGGCAGGAGGCGGAGATTCCGGCTCATTCTTCATCGGCTGGAAGCCGATGCCACCAAAGACCGGGTTCACTTTTTCTTGACTCCCGCGGTAGCCGGTGTGGAACTCGCTATGATGTTCGCCGTCTTGAGCGAGCGCAGGACTATTTTGTCGTTTTCTCAAACCACACCTTGTGATACGCGTAGTACGCCAGGATGTTGGGTTCGTAGCCGCGCACGTCGGGCTGGATGAGATATGGCCGGACGTAATGGAAGATGGGCAGGATCGGCACCTCGTCCATGAGGATGTGCTCGGCCTGGTCGTAGAGCGCGTAGCGCTTGGCCGTGTCATTCTGTTTGATCGCTTCCGCCAGCAGCCGGTCGTACTCCGCGTTGCCCCAGCCGGTGCGGTTGTTGCCGTTGCCCGTGATGAAGCATTCGAGGAAATTCATCGGATCGACCACGTCGCCGATCCACCCCGCGCGCGCGAGGTCAAAGTCCATCTGTTCGTTCGAGGTCGAATTTAGATAGACCTTCCACTCCTCGTTGCGCAGCGTAATGTCGACTCCCAGGTTCGTCTTCCACATCTGCTGCACGGCTTCGGCGATGGTCTGGTGCCGCTCAGCCGTGTTGTAGAGGATGTCGAGCTTCGGGAAACCCTTGCCATCCGGGAAACCCGCTTCGGCAAGCAACTGCTTTGCCTTCGCCGGGTCGAAGGGCAGCTTTGCGGTCGAGGTATAGCCCGCGGTGCCCGGCGGCGTCAGGAAATACGCCGGCTTCTCGCCCGCGGTCATAATCTTCGAGCAGATCGTCTCGCGGTCGATCGCCATCGCGAGCGCCTGGCGCACGCGTTTGTCGTTCAGCGGCGGGCGTTTCGTGTTCACGCGGTAGAAGTACGCGCCAATCCAATCGTCGGTGCGCAGCAGCTCCGGGTGGTTCTTTCGGTAGTCCGGCACCTTTGCCGGCGACAGGTTTTCGGTTACGTCGAGTTCGCCCGCGCGGAACATCCGCTCCTCGGTCTGCTCTTCGTTCACGGGATGAAAATCCACGCCGGAATTCTTCACGCCCGCCGCGTCCCAGTAATTCGGGTTCGGCCGCACCTCGATGACGGAGTTCGGCGCCCAGCGCGTGAGGAGGTAGGGCCCATTGCCGACGAGGTTGCCCGGCCGCGTCCACTTCGAGCCGCGATCATCCATCGGCCCGGAGGCCTCGATGGATTTCTGGTGCACGGGGAACCACGTGTAGTGGCACTGGAGCGAATAGAAGTAGGGCGTCGGATTTTCCAGCGTCACCTGGACGGTGTAGTCGTCAGGGAATTCGCAGCCCACCTGCGCAAAGTCGGTGATCGTGCCGTCGTTATATGCCTTCGCGTTTTTCATTGGGAAGAGCATGTACGCGTATTCGGCCGCCAGCGAGGGCGTCAGGCAGCGCCGCCACGCATACGCGAAGTCCTTCGAGGTCAGCGGATCGCCGTTGCTCCACTTGCCGCCCTTGCGCAGGTGGAAGGTGTAGACCAGTCCGTCCGCCGAGACCTCCCACGTCTCCGCCACGCCGGGAGTCGGCTCCAGCGTCTTCGGGTCCATCCGCACCAGCCCCTCGAAGAGCGTCAGCAGGATGTGGTGCTCCGGCACGCCGGTCACCACATGCGGGTCCAGCCCCTCCGGCTCCGCGCCATTCCCCACGCGCAGGATGTCGCCGCCCGGCACGCTGCGATCCGGGCCGGCGCTTCCACCGCCGCGTTGGCCGCTGCAGCCACAAAAAACAATCGCGCAGGTTGTAGCAACTAGCGTCAGCGAAGTCATGGCCCGATCATACACGTTCGTTCCTCCAACGGATTTGAAACAGTATAGGTGGAGCCGCGTAGAAGTGCGATCCAAATGAAAACTGAAGGAAGTCGGGTGAACGTAGTAGCGTTTGTTAACAGTTTTGCTCGAAGCCCCCCGCACAAGCGTACGGATTGACATACAGGGCACAGTAATGTACAGTTAGATCGCGGTTGAGAGGGCCTCCTAACGGTTCGCTGGACGCAAGTCCACTCGGCTGCATTGAATTCCCCATGTACCTGCTCTATCTCGACGACGCAGGATCCGCCCCCAATCCCAACGAGGCATACTTCGTTTTGGGTGGCATCGCGGTTTATGAAACGCAAACCGATTGGTTTGCGCGCGAGATGGATCGACGTGCTTCAGACGTCAATAGCTCGAACCCCCAAAGCATCGAGTTCCACGCTTCCGAGATTTACTCCGGGCGAGACGCGCCTTGGGACGCCATGTCGAAGGAAGATCGACGCGGTGTAATAAAATCCGTCCTCCGTGTAGTAAATGAATCTTACGAAACCGCACGAACATTCGCTTGCGCTGTTCATAAGACATCGTACCCTGGACGAGATCCGGTCGAGATGGCTTTTGAAGACATTTGTAGTCGATTTGATCGTTTTCTGAGTCGTGTGCGAAACGAAGGCCACCGCGAACGCGGAATCATAATCTTTGACGAGAGCACGCACGAGACAGCGATTCAGCAAATGGCCAGAGACTTTCGTGCGCTGGGCACGCGATGGGGCAGCATTCGAAATCTCGCCGAAACACCGCTGTTCGTAGATTCTAGGGCGTCTCGCTTAGTGCAGGTCGCCGATCATATCGCGTATGCGGTTTTTCGTCGATACAATGCCTCAGACACTCAGTATTTTGACATTTTCGCCCAACGTTTCGACGCGATGAACGGAGTTATACATGGTCTCGCGCACAAGCAGTTGGTCGATCCGAATTGCTTGTGCCCGGCGTGTTTGTCACGGCGGTTGGGACAGCCACGAGAGAACGACGATCAGCAATCTCTAAACATCCCCGACGGTCCCGCCGGCACATAGAAGTACACACCATCGACTGGCGGATTGACTCGCCCCTCCGCCGTTTGGTAAGCTCCCCGAGTTACGTGTTAAACGACCCGCGCGTCGTAGACCGCCGGCGGCCCCCAGTTTGGGGCCTTAAAAATCGCCTGCAGAGACAGCGGCCATAGGGTGCCTTGTGCGCCCGATGAAGGGTGATTCTCTTGCCCGCGCCGGCTCTGCCCCGGCGCGGCATTTTTGTTTTTGGCGCGCGCGATTTATCGAATCCCAGCGAGAGGAGGTGTACAGATGGCACGACCGGAAAAAGAAGCGTCCGTGGAGGAAATGAAGGAACGCCTCAAGGATTGCTCGATCGCGATTGCCAGCCAATACCAGGGCATCACGGTGGAAGAGGTGACGCGGCTTCGCTCGAAGATGCGCTCGGAGAACGTGAAGTTCAAGGTGTACAAGAACACGCTCGCGACGCGCGCACTCAAGGAACTAGACCTCGAAGCGGCCGTCAAGTTTATGGATGGCCCGACGATCTGGGCCTTCAGCAAGGACCCCGCCGCGCCCGCGCGCATTCTCAAGGAATTCGGCAAGACGGTCGAGAAGGTCAAGATGCAGGGCGGCATTCTCGACAGCAAGCTCGTCGACGCCAAGATGCTCGATGCCTTGGCCGATTTGCCCTCGCGCCACGCGTTGCTCGGTCAGTTGGTCGGAGTGTTGGCCGCCCCGCTGCAAAACTTCGTGGGTGTCATGTCGGCGGTGCCGAGGAACCTGCTCGGAGTGCTCGAAGCAATCAAGGCGAAGAAAGAAGAAGACGGCGCCGCGGCCTGAGTTCCGCGCGTTTCACATACAGTACGAAGACCCATTCGGCCGCACTGCGGTCACAGGAGACAGGCAATGGCAGCGAATATTCAAGCGACCTTGGACACAATCGCCGGCTGGACCGTGCTCGAATTGAGCGAGTTCATCAAGGCGGCGGAAGAGAAGTTTGGCGTGAAGGCGGCGGCCCCGATGATGATGGGCGCGATGCCGGCGGGCGGCGGCGGCGCGGCGGAAGCGGCGGCCGAGCCGACCGAGTTCGACGTGATCCTGAAGGAAGCGGGCCCGCAGAAGATTGCCGCGATCAAGGAAGTGCGCGCGGTGACGGGCCTGGGCCTCAAGGAAGCCAAGGACCTGGTCGACGGCGCGCCCAAGGCGCTGAAGACCGGCGTGTCCAAGGCGGAGGCCGAAGAAATCAAGAAGAAGGTCGAGGCCTCCGGCGCGACGGTCGAGATCAAGCCCGTGGGCTGAGTTCCGCACACAGGGAATTCCAGCCGCGGCGGGGCTTCGATCCCGCCGCGGTTTTTTCCATTTGGCGTCCAGGGAGCAATTGAGTATGCTAGCACTTTATGGTATCATTTCGACGTGAACAGTCGGCATCGGAAAACGCTCGAATTGGTTTTTCAAGAGCCGGCGCCGGCAAATCTTCATTGGGACGACGCAGCGACCATGCTGCAAGCGTTGGGTGCGACATTGACCAATCGAGGCGGCTCCATGGTCGCTGTTAAACTGGACGATGCACGAGTACTCTTTCATCGTCCGCACCCCGGCGGTGAAATGGGACGGGGACTAGTGCGTCACCTTCGATCTTTTTTGGAAGGCGCGGGAATTCATCCGGCCCCCGAACAAGGAGAGTGAGCGATGTCTACTATGGAATATAGGGGTTACGTGGCTCGCATCGAGTACGACGACTCGGTGAACGAGTTTGTCGGGTCGACGGTGAACATGAGAGACATGCTGGTCTTCACCGGCAATACGGTCGACGGGCTCAACAAAGCGTTTCACGAGGTCGTGGATGAGTACCTGAAGTGGTGCGCGGAAGATGGGGTGGAACCGAATAAGCCTTATCAAGGCAAGCTTAGTTTGAGAATCGAACCCGCACTGCACCGTGAGGTAGACATTGCCGCGTCGAGCAGAGGGGTGAGTATCAACGCCTTTATCGAAAGCGCGATCTCGGACGCGCTTGCGCGCAATCACGTTCACACTTCGGACCGCCAGTAGGGGAACGGGCACCACGGACCCTGTGTTATCATTTGCCGATCGTTATTCGGGGAGGCCGCCGGAGTGGAAATTCTCTCGTTCGTCATGACGCCATTTTCGGAAAACTGCTACGTTATTTTGGATGGCGGCGAGGCGATGGTGATCGATCCCGGAGAGCCCGCCGAGGAATTGTTTGAGGCGCTCAAGGGCCACAAAGTCACTACACTGGTCAATACCCACGCCCACATCGACCACGTCGGCGGCAACGCCGCCGTGAAAGAGCGCACAGGCGCGGAGTTCGTCTGCCACGCGCACGCGGCGGCCATGCTGCCGTCCGTCCCCGCGCAGGGGCGCATGTTCGGCGTGTCTGTGACGCCGTCGCCTGCGCCGGATCGCCTGATTGCCGAGGGCGACACGCTCAAGGTCGGGGCGGTCGAGCTGAAGATTGTGGACGTGCCGGGCCACGCGCCGGGGCACATCGCGCTGGTGGGTGAAGGTTTCGTGATCAGCGGCGACGTGCTGTTCGCCGGCTCGATTGGCCGCACCGACATTCCCGGCGGCGATTTCGAGCAACTCATGGACTCCATCCGCACGCGGCTGCTCGTTCTTCCCGATGACACCGTGGTGCTCAGCGGCCACGGCCCAGCGACGACCATCGGCGCCGAGCGAAACACGAATCCGTTTATTCTGTCGACGCACTAGCGCCGCATGTTTGCGCTGGCCATTTACACGCTCGCGTTCACGCTGGGGCAGACCGTCGAAGTGCGCCTGGCGCCCGACCAGCCTGCGCCGCTCTTTTTCATCGACGAGCCGCTCGTGGTCCAGGTGCGCGCCGACGCGGCGACCTCTGTCGCGCTGGACATCGAAGTCGATCTGCCGGACGGGCGCCGCGCCACATGGAAGCCGGGGCCGCTGGCGCTCTCGCCGGGCCGTGCGCAGTGGCTCACGATGGATGGCCTGCCCGCGCTGCGCGGCCCGCACGTGTTTCACATCCACACCGCGCCGGACGCCGATCCCGTGGAGCGCACGCTCGCACGCATCGATCGGCCCGCGCCGGGAGGAGAGGCGTCGATCGTACTCGCGATCGCGTCGCCCTCGCCCGCGGCCCGCTACGCCGCGCAATGTATCGGCGCGGGCATCCAGTTTCCGCTCGAATGGCCGGCACTCGACGCGGAAGTCACCGCGTTCGCGCATCCGGATCGCGGCCCAATTTATGTTCAGATCACTGCATCCGGAGGCCGGCATCCGCGTAGCGTCGCGGCGACCGTCGCGGCGCTGGCTGGGCGCGTGGATATTTGGACGGTGAAGGGCGCGATCAGCCCGCGCGAATCGATCCGCGAAAGCACCGCCGCCCAGGGCGCCGATCCCGGCGCCGCATGGGCCCCACGCGTCGCTGAGGCGCGCGAGGTGGCCGGGTTGGTCGAGCGTGGCGGCGCGCGCATTCCAGACGCCCTCATCGCCGCGCCGGAGGCCGCAGCAGCGATCGCCGGCGCAGCGGCGCGCGCCGGGTTCGAGCGGATGCCGCTCATTCTCGATCTGGCGGATGACCCCACCTCGGTCTCGCTGCCGGGATTGCTCACTCGTCTGATGACCGGGGGACTCGGCCCTGGCCGTGTGGCATTGGTTCCCCAGGGTCTACTCGAGACACCGGAGGGGTTTTCCGGTGCGCTGGCGGTGCTCGCGGCCACGCGCCGGCAGCTTGCCGATGCCCAGAGTCTCGGCGTGTTCGCCGGCGCCGGAGAAAACACCGTGTGGATCCTGCGGCTCGGTCCTTCAGCCGCGCCGGACACCTGGGCGCTGGTCGCCGCAGTGCCCGATCCAACCGCGACCCTGCCCGCGATCCTGCCGGGCGACGGCGCGGAGTGGGACGTGCTCGATGCCTACGGCAATTCGCTGGGCGACTTTGGCCGACCCGGCGGCCGCGTCGCGTTTCCCGCCGGTGCCGGCGCGTGGTACGCGCGCGGACACGGCGGCACCCTGCTGAGGGAAGCGCTCGCGGCGCGGGTGCGTGCGCTGGCCAGCGCCGCAATGAGCTATGAAGGCGAGCTGGCCACCGCGGCCTCGGAGACGGCCGGCGCGCTCGAGGTGCTCGCGCGCTACGAGTTGCCCGCGCCCTCCCGCCTGCAATTCTTCGCGTTGCTCCGGGCGCTACCGGCAATCGAGGAGAGCTGGCGGCGCGGCCTTCTGGAGACGCGCGACGCGATTCCCATGACGCGCGATCTCGCGGCGATCGCCGAGGCGCTGGCCATTCTCGAACAGGAACTCGACGAATCCCTGCTCGAGCCGCTGGACAACACCCTCGACACTTGCGCTGAGTGGATCGCACGGTATCCGAGCGCCTCTGGGGACGATCCGCGGGATGCCAATCGGATAGCATTTCTACGCGGCGAGGTCCTTCGCCTGGCGGACCGCGCGCGGGCCTGGGCATCGGCCGGGCGGATGACGGAGGCAAAATCCGTCGCGGCGATTGCCGAGTGGCGCGCGCGGAGTCTGGAGGCCGCGGCGACGATTCCCTGGCCGGAAAATGCGGAAGACTCCGCGATTGACGAACCGGCGGCGCCGGATGAATCGAGCGAGGACGGGCAATCGCCAGACGCGGAACCGGAATTGGAAACGGAAGCGGAGGTGGACGAATGAAACGAATCGGCGTACTGACCAGCGGGGGCGACTCGCCCGGCATGAACGCGGGCATCCGCGCGGTGGTCCGCGCGGCCGGCCACTACGGTATGAGCGTGCACGGCATTCGCCACGGCTACCAGGGCCTGATCGACGGCGACATCGTCCCCATGGGCCCGCGCGATGTCGGCGGGATCATCAACCGTGGCGGAACCATCCTGCGTACTGCGCGCTGCAAGGATTTTTTCGAGCCCGAAGGCCGCAAGCGCGCCGCCGCCGCGCTCGAGGCCTTCGGCATCGAAGGCCTCGTCGTTATCGGTGGAGATGGCTCCTATCGCGGAGCGCTAGCGCTCGAACAGGAGCACGGGATCCGGTGCATCGGGATGCCCGGCACCATCGACAACGACATCGGCGGCACGGACTTCACCATCGGATTCGACACCGCGCTCAACACGGCGCTCGAGGCCATCGACCGCCTGCGAGACACGGCGGAGTCGCACGATCGCATTTTCTACGTCGAGGTGATGGGCCGGCGCAACGGGTTCATCGCCATGTTCAGCGCCATCGCCGGCGGCGCGGAGTGGGTGCTCGTTCCCGAAGTCCCCACGGACATCGATGAACTGGTCCGCGGCCTGGACCGGGCGCATTTGCGCGGCAAGCGATCGAGCGTCATCGTCGTCGCCGAGGGCGGCGACGCCGGCGACGCCGCCACGATCGCCAAGAAGGTCGCCGAGCGCTCGGCCTTCAAGGAGTACCGGGTCACGGTCATCGGCCATCTCCAGCGCGGCGGATCGCCGACCGCCTTCGACCGAATTCTGGCTGGCCGACTCGGCGTGCGCGCGGTGCAAGCACTGGCAGAGGGCCAGAGTGGTCTAATGACAGGCGTGGATGGCCGCGATGTGGTGCTCCGGCCGTTTTCGGACGCCTGGGAAGTACCGTCACGCTTCAATCCGGATTACACGAAATTGATGCAAATCCTTGCCCTATAATGAGTTAAAGGGCTGGATTTCCCGGCGTTTCGTGTAAACCATCGAAGGGTGGCCGGCGTCGTATGAATAGCGAATGCTGATGGCCGAGCGGTTACCCGGACAAATCGTGCCGCCGGTGATAGAGGGCGGAACCCCCCGCCCCCCTGCGCGGGCCGGGGGACGTGGTCCGCCGCGCCGGCGCGACGATATCCGCGAAGCCATGCGCGACTCGCAGGACGCGCTGCGCGAGGCGGGAGACGCCATCCACGACCTCTTCGCGCAGAACCTGCCGGCGTTTCACAATTCCGCCGGGCCGATGCTGGTTCCCCCGATGATGCTGGCGGATTCGGGCCCGGGCAACGCGAAGCCGGTGGACGAAACCAAGCCCGCCGCTGGAGTGAACGACATCGAAATCCATAACGTCTCCGGCAAGACCGTCATCGTCGGATGGGACCAGGACTCCATCAATGTGAAGGGATCGCTGGGCGAAGACGTCCAGGAGCTCATTTTCACGGTGGAAGACGGCTCGTCCGTAGTGCGGGTGAAGGTGCCCGAACGGCACCGCAATTTGAAGATTCGCTCCGACCTGACGATCAGCGTGCCCAAGCGCCTGCGCGTCGACGCGCACACCGTTTCCGGCGGCATCGAGGCGAGCGGCATCGAAGGCGCGCGCGTCAGCCTCGAAAGCGTCAGCGGCGGCGTGACCGTGAGCGCGTGCAGCGGCGACATCCAGGCCAAAACCATCAGCGGCGGCATCGAAATCCACGACGCGAAGAAGGCCGTCGACGCCGGGTGCGTCAGCGGCGGCATTGAAGTCTACGGATCCCCCACGGTCGTCTCGGCCGAAACAATCAGCGGCGGAGTCGTCGTCGAAGGCGCGCAAGAGGAAGTGAGGGCGGATTCTGTCAGCGGCCGCGTAAAGGTCACCGGCGGCAAACTCAAACGCTTCAACGCCGAGAGCATCTCCGGCGGCATCGAGTACGAAGGCGGCATGGCCTCCGGCGCGCATTTCGATCTCAACACCCTGAGCGGCGGCATCCGCCTCCAGTTCACCGAAGACGTCTCCGCCGAGTTCGATCTACACAGCTTCTCCGGCGGCATCGAAGTCGATCTGCCGGGTGCGCCGACCTCCGGCAAGAGGCAGCTTACCTTCACGGTCGGCAGCGGCGACGGCACCGTGGACGCCGAGGCCTTCAGCGGCGGCATTCGCGTCAGCAGGAAGTAGCAGCTCATTCTTTGCCGAGTTTCCAGCGGCCCGCGCCCAGGCGCGGGCCGCTCTCGTTTTTATCGCGGGAACTTGAATAAATAGGCCCGCCTCGCGCGTGGTAAGGTGGAAGCGTAGCGCCCGGCAGGAACGTGGTGAATGCAAACGGATCTCGCGGAAACACTTCGTATGTTTTACGTATCGCATCGTCAAGAGCTATTCACCTATGCGCTATCGTTGACGGGTTGCCCAATGGGCGCCGAAGACGCCGTGCAGACGGCGTTCAGCCGCGTCTTACAGCGGGGCCGCGCGCCGAGTGAATTGCGGCCTTACCTGTTTCGCTGCGTCCGAAATGCGGCGATGGATGAGGGCCGGGCGCGGCAACGAGCCAGCCGAAACGATTCCATATTTAACGGCGTGCATGCGGCCCAGGGAGACTCGCGGCTCCGGCTCGAAGTTGAGGAACTGTTCGCTACGCTGACCGCAGACGAACGGGAGGCGGTTGTCCTGAAGGTCTATTCCGGGATGACCTTCGAGGAAATCGGCGGAGTACGCGGCGTACCGCTGCAGACTGCGGCATCGTGGTATCGCCGCGGCATGAGTAAACTTCGGATCGCCTGGACCCGAGAGGAAAACGCGACATGAATGACGACGAAGAGAAGTTGAGAGCATTGCCCCTCGCGAAGCCAAGGGCGGAGTTGGATGCGCGGATCGATCGGCTCCTCGCTACTGCGGCCGTTGGTGGAGCGAAGCGCCAAAAGGTGGGACTCGGTTACGTGTTCGCCGCCTCGGCATTCTCCGCCGCGGCCGGGGCGGCCGTGGCGGTAGTAGCAATGAGGGATTCGGTGCCGAAGCCCATCCGATACGACTACATAGAACGACCGACATTGCCAGCGCGCACCGATCCCTTCGACTTTAGCCGATCTTCAAGCCCCAACCTGGCCGTCTGGGGCTCGCCGGAGGAAGTAGTAGTCACCTATCCGAATCGTCTTCAGGAACTGGTGAGTGAGCAAACCCTGGACGATTCCAATATTTGAGTTGGACTGATGGAAGTCCACGTGGCCAAACGGCAGCAAAAGGGGAGACGAATTATGAATCGGCGAATGATGGTTGCATGGGTTGGAGTCGCACTGGCGGGATTCCATTCGTCTATGGCACGGGCTCAAGGGGCTTTTGAATCTGAGATTAAGATCTACCACGTGCTCACGAAAATTACCTGGGATTCCTCGCGAGGAGGGAGTCCGTGTGACGCCTGTGATATCAGGTATCATCTCGAAGAGCAGTTGGATGATGTGGCACTGACCATGAAAGGTCGGGACCTGACGTGGAATGGCGCTAAGGAACCGGACCACCCACTCATTCACAGAGTGGGCGTGTTTCATATCATGCTTCCTCGTGAAGACCCGGCAGGATCGATTGGGGCGACCTCCGCGACAGAGTACTTCGATATGGAGGACGGCCATTATGTGGTCCGTAGGACGGGCTCCGAGCTTGGTCTGCGAATGGAGTTCCGCCTGACGCATGAGCCAGGAGTCTCCGAAGACCTCTTCGTGAATGATTACCGTTTGGATTTTTCGTATATCAAGGAGAGGGCGAGTCTGCCCGGCGTGGAGACTCTAGATGTGGGCAAGCCCGTCATCGAGTCTCTCACTTCCAGCGGAAAATGGCAGTTTCGCGTGGGCGAGTGGTCGTGTCTGCGCCTGAACGTGCCCTCAAAAGGCAAGCTGTACGTGTTCGTCCGCACGGTCGCCACTTTCGACACAAACCCCAAGCCGAAAAAGCCCTAAATCCGTAGCGCCGCGCTACTTGAGCCCAAGAACGTCCTGCATGTCATACAAACCTGGCTTGGCTTTGACCACGAAGCGCGCAGCCACGATCGCGCCGCGCGCGAAGGTGTCGCGGCTGTGGGCCTTGTGCGTGAGTTCGAGGCGTTCCCCGTTTCCAATGAACGACACGGTGTGGTCGCCGATCACGTCACCGCCACGCAGTGCGTGCACGCCGATCTGCCGCGCGGGCCGTTTGCCGGTCATGCCCTCGCGGCCGAACACCGCGTCGCCGGGATACGAGAGGCCGAGGCCCTCCGCGGCGCGCTCGGCGAGCCGCACCGCGGTGCCGCTGGGCGCGTCCGCTTTCTGGTTGTGATGTGTCTCGACAATCTCGACGTTGTAATCGAGCCCGAGTGTCTGTGCGACCTGCTGCGTGAGTTTGAACAACAAGTTCACCCCAACGCTCGTGTTCGGCGCGAAGACGATCGGAATTTTCTTGGCGAACTCCGCGAGCTGAGCGCGCTCGCTCTCGCTCAGGCCGGTCGTCCCGACGACGACAGGCTTGCCCGCTTGCGCCGCCGCCGCGACGTTGATCAACGTGGCGGCGGGCGCCGTGAAGTCGATGAGCACGTCGGCATCCGCGAGCGCCGCCGTGGCGTCCTTCGCCAGTCGAAGGGATCGCGCTTTGCCCGCTTCCGCGCCGAATTGGATTTCGGCGCCCGCGTGCTGCGGCAGGTCGAAGGCCCCGCCCACGCCGAGATCCGGCGCGGCCGCGGACAACTCCAAAATCCGCCGCCCCATGCGCCCGAGCGCGCCCGCCATGCAAATCTTCATGTCTCGATCACTCCAATTTCGATCACGCGATTCACGGGCGGCGCGCACGTCGTCCACACCACCATGATCCTTTGCCCCGGAGGGGCATCCGACAGTAGCCCGCCGTTTCAACGGCGGGTAAGGACCGAGACAATTTCCAGTCCCGTAGGGACGGCTGAACCCGCGATTCCTCCGGCTCAGCCGTCCCTACAGGACTCCAGATTTTGAAGTGGCCCTGACCCGGCGATGAATCGCCGGGCTATTGTCAATTGTCCCTCCGGGACAATCAAGAATGCGCACTCGGCGCCAGACCAGACCGCGTAGACAGCGTTTCTTCCTGCGGCATCCCGAAGATCGGACTTGATCGTGACCGACGCCTCCGACACAAAAAGCCACCCCTAAGCTTTCGCCTAGAGGTGGCGCCTAGTCCTCACTCTATAGATCGTCGGCGATGTCAACGCATGGGCGGGCCGCCCATGCTACGTCGCGGTCGATCCGCTCAATCCGTCAAATCCGTGGCTGCTTGTTCTTCACTCTGCGGTCTTCTTCGGATACTTCGCGTCTTCCTGGACTTCGATGATCTGTTTGCTGTGGCGCACGGTGTGCAGCGGCACATACAGCAGCCAATCGTAGGCGCTCAGCCAGTTGAAAATCGGGAAGGGATGCTCGAAGGTGTGGTTCTTCATTTCGCGCGGCATCGTCTCGATATACGCGCGCACCTCGCCATGGATTGTGTAGAACTCCTGAATCGTCCGCGCGCGGTCCCAGTGTTCCGTCGGGCGGATTTCCATCGGCGCCTGCGCCCCGCCCACGCCGCCGGGGTTGCGGTTCGGCATGACTTGCCGGAGGAAAGCCGCCTTGTTCTTCGTGCGCGTGTACCACTCGGGGTCCGGCGCGCCCTTCATCGCGTTCAGCGCGTAGTCGAACAGCGCGCGCTCCGAGCGCACAATGTGCTCGGCGCATTCGCCCACCGACCAGCGGTCCGCGTTTTGCTTGAAGGCCCACTGCTCGTCCGACAGTCCCGAGATGAGCCCCAGCAGCATGTGCTGGGCGTCGTCCATCTGCTTGACCAGATCGGCGAATTCCGGGTCGGTCAAGTAGGGGCTGGGCGCGTCCTCCGCGGCGGCCATCGCGCCGGGAACCAGCGCCAGAACCATTGCCACTAGAAACACAGTCTTCCGAATCATGCGGGATTTTTCCTCGAGTCTCTTGTCGCGTTATTCGGCGGCGGCGCCGGCCGCCGCGGCCTTCTTCGGATACTTCGCGTCTTGTTGCACTTCAACGATTTGCTTGCTGTGCCGCACGACATGCAGCGTGAGCAGGTTCAGCCAATCGTAGCCGTTGATCCAGCCGATCTGCGGCGCGGGATGCTGCGAGGTGTGGTCTTTGATGTCGCGGTTCATCGTCTCCACGAAAGCGCGCACTTCGCCATGCGCCTTGTAGAACTCCTGGATCGCGTGCGCGCGGTCCCAGTTCTCCGTCGGCCGGATTTCCGCCGGCGCCTGCACGCCGCCCTGGCCCTGCGGCCCGCGGCTGGGCACCACTTGGCGCAAGAGGTCTATTTTGCCGTTCGTGCGCGTGAACCACTCCGGGTCGCGCGGGCTGGCGATGACCTGTTTGGCCAGTTCGAGGAGCGCCTTCTCCGAGCGCGCGATGTGCTCGACGCATTCGCCCACCGACCAGCGGTCCGGGTTCTGCTTGAAATTCCACTGCTCGTCCGACAGCCCGGTGATGAGACCCATCACGGTGTTCTGCGCGTCATCGATCAGCTTCACGAGTTCGCCGTATTCGGCGTCCGTCACATACGGCTTCGGCGCGTCCTCCGCGAAGGCCCGGCCGAGTGCCAGGCACCCCAAGATCGCCCCAATGAATAAAGTCTGCTTCCTCATGGCCTACTCCTCCCTTGGCGTGGCGCGCAGCCGCGGCCACAGATTTGGATTACGGTCATAATATAACACCGCAGAGCCCAGTAGGGACTCAATTTCTACGACCGGAAACGCAACCGATCGAAGACGGTTCGAGACACTAAACACTTCCACATTTTCCGAAAAACTAGAGCTGTCGCGGCTACTTATTTGCCCGCGAGCTTCGTGTCGAACCAGTCGCCCATTTTGGCGACCTCTTCGGGAATCGTCATCCACGGATGCGCGCCGCCGGCCTTGATGTGAAACTCAACGTCGGTGCCCGCCGCTTTGAGCTTCTCCACCAGGAACTCCGACTGCTGCAGCGGCACCAGCGGGTCCGCGTCGCCGTGCCAGATGAGGAAGGGCGGCGTCTTGTCCTTCACCAGCAACGCGGGCGAGATCGCGCGCGCCTTCGCTTCGAGTTCCTCCGGGGAGCGTCCCGCGATGCCGCCCGGAAAAAGAATCTCGCCGATCAGTTTGAAATCCGGCTGGCCGGTGTCGCCCCACTGGAGGAAATTCGTCGGCGGAAAAAAAATCCCGACTGCGGCCACATCCGTGCTCAATTTCGCCAGCGGGTCCTTCGAGTTCGGATCGCCGTCCTCGCGCGTCACCACCGTGAGCGCCGCCAGGTGGCCGCCGGCCGAGGCGCCGGTGAGACCGAGTTTGTCCGGGTCGATACCATAGTCCGTGGCGTGCGCCTTCGCCCAGCGGATACCCGTCTTGACATTTTTCACCATGTCCTCCGCGGTGAATCGGCCGCGCGAACCCGGCCGCACGGCGAACACCGTGTAGCCCTTGCCGCAGAAGATGGTGTATATCTGCGCCATCTGGTGATCGCGAATCTTGCCGCGATCGGAGCGCCATGCGCCGCTGGCGATGTCCACAATGCCCAGCCCGTTCTTCGCGCCCGTCGGCGTGAACACGTCCATGAGCAGGCCGACGCCGTCGACCTCGCCGTACAGCAGGTCCTGTTTTTGTTCATAGGGCACGGTGTCCGCCGCGGCAACGATCGCCGCGAACACGAGACAAAAAAACACCACTGCGGTACGCATCAGACTGTGTCCTCCCAGACCTCAAGACGTGTTGCCGGCCAGTATAACCGCCGGGCGCCGCGCGCGCACTCCGCGGATCGCGGGATCACGGTCGGTTGACTGCCGCCGTCTTGCTTGCTACCCTTGGGCTTCCCCGGAAACTTCACGGAAAGGCTTTTTTCATGGCGGATTCGAACGAAATTCTCGTCGCGGTACTCATGGGCAGCAAGTCGGACTGGGACACGATGGGCGCGGTCTCCGAGACACTGGGGGAATTCCAAATTCCCCACGAGTGCCGTGTGCTCTCCGCGCACCGCACGCCCGACGAGCTCGAAGCCTTCATGAAGGACGCCCTAGCGCGCGGCTGCCGCGTGTTCATCGCGGGCGCGGGCGGCGCAGCCCACCTGGCCGGAGTGATCGCCTCGAAGACCGTGCTCCCCGTGCTCGGCGTGCCGATCCCCAGCGTGCTCAACGGCCTCGATTCGCTGCTCTCCACCGTGCAGATGCCCGGCGGCATCCCCGTGGGCACGCTCGCCATCGGCAAGGCCGGCGCCACCAACGCCGCCCTCCTCGCGATCGCGATCCTCGGCACGAGCCGGCCGGAGCTGCTCAAGAAAATCACCGAGTACCGCAAGAAACGCGCGGAGAAAATTCTCGAAGAGACCCTGCCGCAAAAGAAGATAGGTTTCTAGCCAGCCGACTTCAAAGCCTTGTGTAGTCCTGCGCTCCATGTAAGACTCGCAATATGTAGATTGAATCGTCGCGAACTTGATAGACGATCGTGTATCTCTCGAACCCTTCAAGCGTCCACAACCGCACGATTCTTGCTCGCAGGGAGAAGAGTATTCGGCTTGAGCCGATTTCTGGAAAGCCGGATAGGGTTCGCGTCGCTTTGTCGTAGGACTCAAGAAATCGTAAGGCCGCGTCTACATTGTCATGCGCGATGAAAGCGAAATGTTCGACTAAGTCTCGGCTCGTCCGCCTGGATTGGACAACGCGGAGCCTCAATGCCCGCGCATTTCTCGAAGGCGTGCGAATCCTTCTTCGCGAATTTCGGCCAGCGTCTCGGGCGTCACCGGAATTTCCTCGCCGTCCATCCCTTCAAGCACCGCCGCTTCAAACGCGCGTTCGCGGTTGAGCGCATCAAGCGCATCCCGGAGGAACGCTTCGACCGGCATGTTGTCGGACTCCGCCGCGCGACGGCGAATTTCCGATTCCAGTTCTGGCGAGATGTGTACCATGCATCGATTATACCACGCGGGGAAAACGGCACGCTGGACTCTATTCAGACCCCGATTCGGCGCCCGTCACCGCCTCCCCCAGCCACTGCTCGATCCGCGGCTGGAGCACTTCGTAGGGCTGGTAGCCAAAGGTGAGCAGGATGGGTTCGCGCGCATCTTCGAGAACGATGCTGGGAAATCCGGTGATGCCGTAGCTGCGTGCGCGGGCGAAGTCGGACTTCGCGCACCATTTCGTATTGCGATCGTTGAACTTTTCGAGGAACTCGTAACGCGCAACGCCGACCTCCTCCGCGATGTCCGCGAGCACGGCCTCGTCCGTCACGTCGCGGTTCTCCGCGTAAAACGCGCGCTGCGCCGCCTCGAGAAAGTCGATCGCCGCGCCGGGCGAAAGCTGGCGCACCGCTACCGCCGCGCGCGCCGAAGGCTCCGTGTCGTAGCGCCAGCCCGCGGGCATCGCCAACTCAAAATTGAAGGGCTGGCCCGTCGCTCGGTTCACTTCGTGCCAATGGTGCAACACAATCTGTCGCCAGCCCTCGGTGAATTCCTCCGACGTTCCCGGACGCAATCCGCCGCAGATCAGTTGAATATCCAACCGCTCGCCGAAGTCCGCGCGGATCGCCTCCATCACCGGCGCGAAGCCCCAACACCACGAACACATCGGGTCCGCGATGTAGTGCATCTTCGGCAAGTTCATGCGCGCGCCTCCCGTTCCCACGCCGACACCGCCTCGCGCAACGCGCGCGCCGCGCCTTCGATCGCGCGGTAATCCTTCGCCACGACCCATTCCGGCTTGCATACACTCGTGCCCACCGCAAGCGCGGCGGCACCCGCGTCGAGAAAGGCGCCCACTGTTTGCGCCGTCACTCCCCCCGTCGGGACCAGCTTCACCCGCCCGAGCGGCGCGAGCACCTCGCGCACATAAGCCGGGCCCAGTCCGCCCGCCGGAAATAGTTTAATCAAGTCCGCGCCGAGCAGGTCCGCTGCGTGAATCTCCGTCGGCGTGTACGCGCCGGGCACCACCGCGCAGCCACTTGCGTGCCCCGCATCGACCAGTTCCTTCGAGCAAATCGGCGACACGAGAAACGCCGCGCCCGCGTCCGCCGCGCGCCGTGCCTCCTCCGCCGTGAGCACCGTGCCCGCGCCGATCAGCGCCCTGCCGCCGAGTTCCGCGGACGCGCGCTGAATCCCCGCGAGCGCGCCGGGCGAGTTCAGCGTGAATTCGATCGACGTGATCCCGCCCGCGGCGATCGCCGCCGCGAGGGCAGGCAGGTCCGCCGCTGCTTTCGTGCGCACAATCGCGATCAGCCGTCCCGACGCCAGCCTTCGAGTGACTTCGACGATCTCGTTCATGCGATCAGGATGCACGAGGCGCGAGTGCTCGCTCAACCTGCGGGACCGGTGCGGCGCCCTTGTGAAAATCGGGGTGTCCGGCGATAATGAGGGATGACGTGGCTTTGATGAAGCCTTCGGAGCCGTTGGTTGTGACTCTTCGCAATGGGGTGCGAACTGGCTCCGGAATCAGCGGGATTCGATTTACCGGCAACGTAGTGAATGGCACTTTAATCGAGGACGCTTACATCTATCGGTCGACCTGAGTCAGTTCCCCGTCGCGGAACTGCAACGTCGCGTTCGGCCTTTCGCTCTAAATAGCCGGTGATCAATCTGAGACACTGGTGTGTTCTCCACGCCGGAACCTTCACTTTTGTCATTCTGAGCGGTAGCGAAGAATCTCCCCGCCGGTCCGCCGAAAGACATACCCTGATCTGGCCGCAACGGGCCCAGCGCGATCTATTTCTGCACAGTGAAGTGATCCAGGTATACCACCGGCTATTTAGATGAGAAGCATGATCTGAGATGGCTTCGGCTTGCGTGTCTCGGCGTTCCTTGCGTACTCTGTTCAATCGTATGCGCGACGATTTTCATAACGAACTCGACCGGCTCGACGCCGAGGGACTGCGGCGCCGGTTGCACGCCTTGCCCGAAGCGGGCGGACTGCTCGAGATCGACGGCCGGCCCGTGATCAATTTCTCGTCGAACGACTACCTGGATCTCGCGAACGACCCGCGTCTCAAGCGCGCGGGACAAGAGGCCATCGAGCGCTTCGGCTCCGGCGCGACGGCCTCGCGGCTGATGACCGGCCACCTGGACCTGCACGAGACGCTCGAGGCGCAACTCGCGGCGCTCACGCATCACGAGGCCGCGCTCGTGTTTCCCAGCGGATACCAGGCGAACGTAGGCGCGTTGCAGGCGCTCGCAGGCCCCGGCGACGCGATTTTTTCCGACGCGCTCAACCACGCGAGCCTGGTGGACGGCTGCCGCCTATCGCGCGCGCAGGTCCATATATATAGGCACGCGGATGTTGCCCACCTCGCAGCGCTGCTCCGCACCTGTGACACGCCGGGCCGCCGCATCGTGATCACGGACGCGGTCTTTAGCATGGACGGCGACCTCGCCCCGCTGCGCGAAGTAGCGGAGGCCGCGCATGCGCACGACGCGTTCCTCTATGTCGACGAAGCGCACGGCTTCGGCATCTACGGCGCAGGCGCGGGACTCAGCGCCGAATTCGGCGTGAAGCCAGACGCGATCTCGGCCAATCTCGCCAAGGCCCTCGGCGGCGGCGGCGGATTCGTCGCCGGTTCGGCGGAGTTCATCGATCTGCTCGTGAACCGCGCGCGCAGCTTTATCTTCTCCACTGGGCTCGCGCCGGCTTGCGTGGGCGCGGGGATCGAGGCCGCGCGCATCGTGATGACCGAGCCGGGCCTCGGCGCGGAATTGCTCGCGCGCGCCGCGTTCTTCCGCGCGGAGCTGCGGCGCGCGGGCGTCGACGTGCCCGATCACCGCTCCGCCATCATCCCGATCATCGTCGGGTCGAACGAAACGGCATTGGCACTCTCCGACGCACTCTTCGAGCGCGGCATCCTCGAGACCGCCATCCGTCCGCCTTCGGTCCCCTACGGCACCGCGCGCCTGCGCCTCTCGGTCACGCTCGCGCACACCCGCGACGACCTCGCGCGCGCGGCGCAGACCATCGCGGAGGTGCTGCACGCCGCGAAGGTCAAGAACTGATTCACCACGAAGGACACGAAGGACACGAAGAAACCACCAAACACCGTCGTTACGAGGAGCACCCCCTGCATCGTCATGCGAGGAGCGCGGTTGCGACGAAGCAATCTCTTCGGCCCGCGCCCGCGCGATCGTGATGTTGCCAGACCGCAAGATTGCTTCGTCGCTCCGCTCCTCGCAATGACGATGTTGAGGCCCCCTTCGCGTTCTTCGTGTCCTTCGTGGTTCAATAGTCCCGATCCCAATTCATCCTCATTCACCTGTGGCTGATTGTTGCCCTCAATGACTTCGCGCGGCTACTTCATCACCGGCACGGACACCGGCGTCGGCAAGACGGCGGTGACCGCCGCGATCCTGCGCCTGCTGCGCGCGCGGGGGGTGAACGCGGCGACGATGAAGCCGGTGCAAACCGGCGCGGTCCTGTGCGACGGCATGTGGATGGCGCCGGACCTCGCGCTGCACCACGCCGGCGCGGGGTTCCGGCCGCCGGTCGAGCATATCCGGCTCATGCAGCCGTATTGCTACGAGCCCGCGTGTTCGCCACATCTCGCCGGGCGCATGGCGGGACACTATCCCGAACTCGCGCAGATCGAGGCGAACGCGCGGCAACTTCTCCATCTATACGATATCCTGTTGCTCGAGGGCGCGGGCGGCATTTACGCGCCGCTCACGGAGACCGAAACGACGCTCGATCTCATGCGGCGGCTGGCGATGCCGGTGATCCTCGTGGCTCGGCGCGGGCTGGGCACCATCAACCACACGCTGCTGTCGCTCGATGTCTTGCGGCGCGCGGGCTTGAGCGTGGCGGGCGTCATTTTCAATGAAACGGAGAACGTGCCCGTGGACTTCATCCGCGCGGACAACCCGCGCGCGATCGAGGCTTTCGGCAAGGTCCCGATATTGGGTAACATGGACCACTTGCCCGGATTCGACGCGGATCCGGGCAAGGCGTTGCGCGGTTCCGAACGATTTTTCCCGGGGCTCGCGACGATTTTTCCCGAACTGGGATGAAGCCGATGGCGATTCACACGGACACGCTGCAAGACCTGGACTATCGCCACTTGTGGCATCCCTACACCGGCGCGAACGCCTACGAGGCGGCGCCGTGGACCTGTTTCGAGCGGGGCGAAGGCGTGTACTTGTACGACCGCGAGGGCCGCGCGGTGCTCGACGGCATTGCGTCCTGGTGGGCGGT
Organism: Candidatus Hydrogenedentales bacterium; assembly: GCA_038916785.1. GTDB lineage: Bacteria > Hydrogenedentota > Hydrogenedentia > Hydrogenedentales > VFKU01. The sequence continues at coordinate 71,699 of JBCLBO010000002.1, forward strand.
CGCGCTGGGGCACAGTCATCCCCGGATCGTCGCCGCGATCCGCGCGCAGGCGGGCGTGCTGCAGCACGCGATCCTCGGCAATCAGACGCATCCGCTCGCGGTGAAACTCGCCGCGCGCCTCGCGCAGATGACCCCGGCGGGCCTGACGCGCTGCTATTTCGCCTCCGATGGCGCAAGCGCGACCGAAGCCGCGCTGAAAATCGCGATCCAGTATTGGCACAACAAAGGCGTGCGCGGGAAAACCCGCTTCGTCGCGCTCGACGAGGGCTACCACGGCGACACGCTCGGCGCGGTCGGCGTCGGCTTCGTGCCGAGCTTTCATGCGCCCTTCGACGGTGCGGTCGTGAAGTCCTTCGTCGCGCCCACGCCGCACCGCGCGGGCAATCCCGACGATGGCGCGGACCGCGCGCACGCGCTCGAAGCCTTCGCGGCGATGGAGCGGATCGTCGACGAGCACGAATCGGCGATTGCGGGAATCATCCTCGAACCGCTCTGCCAGGGCGCGGCGGGCATCCGCATCTATCACCCCGAATACCTGCGCCGCGTGCGCGCACTGTGCGACGCGCGCGGGCTGCTGCTGATTGCCGACGAGATCGCGGTCGGCTTCGGCCGCACGGGCGGCGTGTTTGCCTGCGACGTCGCCGGCATCGCGCCCGATATCCTGTGCATGGGCAAGGCGCTGACGGGCGGCACGCTGCCGATGAGCGCCGCGATCGTCACCGACGCGATCTACGACACCTTCCGCAGCGAGCCTGGCCGCGACCGCACCTTCTACGACGGCCACACCTTCTGCGGCAACCCGATCACGAGCGCGGCCGCGCTCGCCTTCCTCGACGCCTTCGAGCAGGAGCGCGTGATGGACAAGGTCGCCGCGCGCGCGCCGCAGCTGGCTGAGGGCATGGCCCGCCTCGCGCGAAATTCTGCCGTGCACTTTCATAAATCGCTCGGGATGATCGGCATGGTCGCGCTCACGGCGGAGTCCGGCGGCCCCGCGCTCGCCCAGCAGATCGCGCGACGCGCGCTCGATGGCGGCCTTTTCATCCGCCCGCTGGGAAGTGTGCTGTACCTCTGGCCGCCGCTGAGCACCACCGAATCCGAACTGGATCGAATGCTCGAACTATTCGCGCGCGCAATGCCGTAGGGGCGACCCTCCCAACCGCGCGCCCGCAGATGACACCGATAGACACAGCGGACCCCTGTCGACTCTGGTCGCGGCGGGCGTCCTCGCCCGCGTGTGTTTGAGGTGAAGTCGCGCCCGGTGGTCTCTCCAGGTTCCCTCTATATGTATGCGCGTCTTGTTGCACTCGGGGAAAGTGCGGGTGCGAAACAAGGGGCGGTCGAACACTACTCTCGAGATTTCAGAGTTGAGATTTCGGAACTCTTAGTCGGGACGGGGCTTGGCGGTTCAGCATGTAGCGCGACGGCGAAGCGGCGGGACGCCGCTTCCACTATAGCTGCAGTTGCTAAACAAGGGAGAAGGATGTTTTATTGTTTTTAGCAGCGATAAATTCCATAAGACCTAGATCCCTTTGCTTCCCGGTCCATGCTGACGGGTGAGTCCGCGTGCTATCGAGGGCAACGCACGTGGCCGCGATTTCCTCATCCCCTAGAGCATTTTAACAAATCTATCGATACGATCGGGACCAGACTCCTTTCATTTTTATTGCGGTTATCGGTGTCCATCTGTATCTATCGGTGGATAATTTGCTCTAGCCTCCTTTTCCGGAGACCCGAGACTGCCAAATCTCTACCCTTACCAATGGGCTCCTTCACGGGGGAGGCATCGATCGGACTCCACGTTACTAGAGATGACTCGTGTCGATGGTGCCCTCCACCGCTATGAATGAAACGGGGCCTCGTGAATGTTCACGATCGATTTGTTGCGACGTGCGGAAGTCTTCGGCGGGGACGAGATCAGGTCGCCGTCGAACATGCTGCCCCGCACTCGAGGGCCGATCCGAGGCGCTCGACTGGCGGTAGAAGCACATGGACGGCGCCGTCTTCGAGTTTCACTTTGAAGACCTGTATGCGCAGATCGCCTCCGGAAAGGCACCGGCCGGACTCGAGCGAGAACTGCTTCTTGTGTTGCGGGCAGGCGACTTTGGGTTCGCCTGCCTTGTCGCCGAGGAGGCCGCGGGCAAGGACCATGTCGCGTTTGTGGGGGCAGAGGTTTTGCGTGGCGTACCACTCGCCGCGCCGGGAAAAGTTGAACACGGCGATCTGCGCGTTCCCGTATTCCACGGCGATACCGCGGCCTTCGGGGAAGTCGGCGATTTCGCCGGCCCTCCACCACGCGGCGCCGCCGTTCGTGGCGTCTGCAATCGCCGGATCGGGCATCTGCGGCCGATCGGCCGGCCGTTTCTGTCCGCGCTCGCGCACGAAGCGGAGATCGGGATCGGGGGCGGGGGTGCCGGCGAAATGTTTGAAGAGGGCGCGTTTGACGGGATTCTCGACCACGGCCTTCCATTCGCAGGCGTAGGTAGCGACGAGTTTGGCCATGTCCGCTTCGAGCGTTTCGCAAATTCGGAGCGAATCATTTACGACAACCTGTCTGAGGTGCTCGATCCCTCCTTCGAGCTTCTCGAGCCAGACCGAAGTGCGCGTGAGCGGATCGGCCGTGAGGATGTAGTACATGAGCAGGCGGTCCATAAACCGGATCGCAGTCTCTTCGTCTACGTCGGCGGCGAGCAGATCGGCGTGGCGCGGCCTGGCGCCGCCGTTTCCGCAGACGTAGAGGTTCCAGCCTTTTTCCGTGGCCACGAGGCCGACGTCTTTGCTCTGCGCCTCGGCGCATTCACGGACGCAGCCCGACACGGCGAACTTCAGTTTGTGCGGCGCGCGGATGCCCCGGTAGCGCTCTTCGATGCGAATGGCGAAGGCGGTAGAGTCCTGGACGCCGTAGCGGCACCAGGTCTGCCCGACGCAGCTTTTCACCGTGCGCACGGCCTTACCGTAGGCATGTCCGCTCTCGAATCCGGCGGCGATGAGCGCCTCCCAGATTTCGGGCAACTGGCCGACCCGCGCGCCGAGGAGGTCGATTCGCTGGCCGCCGGTGATTTTGCAGTAGAGGTCGTATTTCTTGGCGATCGTGCCCAGGGCGATGAGTTTCTCGGGGGTAATCTCGCCACCGGGCACTCGCGGGACGATCGAATAGGAACCGCCCCGCTGGATGTTCGCCAGGAAGCGATCGTTGGTGTCCTGAATCTCCGTCTGCTCGATGATGGGCGCGTTCCACAGGCTCGCGAGGATGGAAGCGACTACGGGTTTGCATACTTCGCAGCCGTCGCCCGTGCCGAGGGCGTCGAGCGCCTCGTCGAAGGTTTTCACGCGGCGGATTTTCACGGCGTGCAGGAGGTCCTTGCGCGACATCGCGAAGTGTTCGCATACCGTGTTTTTCTGCAAGATGCCTAGCGCCTTCAACTCAGTCTTGAGAATTTCTTTGACGAGCGGCAGGCAGCCGCCGCATCCAGTGCCCGCCTGGGTGCATGCCTGGAGCGCACCGAGTTCGTGCGTGCCGTCGCGGATGCGTGCGCGGATCGTCCCCTTGCCGACGTTGTGACAGGAGCACACGGGGGCCGCATCGGACAGGAGGCCGGCCGCGGCCCCCGGCGCGTTCGCGTCGAAGAGACTCGCCACGGGGACGCCGAGCGGATCGCCGGTGCGGGCGTGGTGCGCGAGGAGCTCGAACGCGGACACGTCGCCGACGAGAATTCCCCCGATCACGCGGCGCCCGTCCTCGCCGAGCACGACTTTGGAGTAGACGCCCTTCGCCGGGTCCTTGTGTTCGAAGACTTGCTGCGACTCGCCACTGGCGAAGGGATCGCCTACGCTGGCGACGTCCACCCCGAGCAGCTTGAGTTTGGTAGACAGATCGCTACCGTTGAACGTCGCCTCGCCGCCCGCCAGGCGGCGGGCCAGTGTCTCGGCCATCTGGTAGCCGGGCGCGACCAGGCCGTACACTATGCCGCGGTGACACGCGACCTCGCCGATCGCGTGAATGGACGGGTCGCTCGATTCGAGCGCGTCGTTCACCACGACGCCGCCGCGCGCGCCGATTTCGAGGCCGCAGGCGCGCGCGAGTTCGTCCCGCGGCTGAATGCCTGCCGAGACCACCACCATGTCTACGTGGAGTATCTCGCCGCCGGCAAAGCGCAGGCCGGTGACCGCGCCATTTCCGGTGACGGCCTCTGTGGAATGATTCACACGCACCTTCACGCCGCGGCGTTCGATTTCGCGCGCGAGATACGAGCCGCCCGTTTCGTCCAACTGCCGAGGCATGAGCCGCTCGGCCCGCTCGACCACGTGAGTATCCAGTCCCAGGTCCTGCACGGCCTTGGCCGCTTCCAGGCCGAGCAAGCCGCCGCCGATGACGGCCGCGGATCGGCACTGGGACGCATAGGCGATGATCGCATCGAGATCGTCGAGGGTGCGGTAAAGGAAAACTCCTTTTCGGTCGATTCCCTCTGTGGGCGGGACGAATGGCCGCGAGCCCGTGGCAAGCACGAGACGACCATACCGGAGGGAGCGGCCGGAGTCCGTGAAGACTTCCTTCGCGGCGCGATCGATGCGGGCCACGCGTTCTCCGAGCAACAGATCGATGCCGTGATCGCTATACCACTGCGGCGCGGCCAGCAGGAGCCGCTCGGCGCTGCGCTCGAGGAAATAGCTGGTCAACCGGACGCGGTCGTAGGCCGGCCAGCGCTCCTCCCCGATCACGGTGATGCGGATACGGTGGGCGGCGTCGAGGTCGCGGAGCGCTGCGCAAAAACGGTGGCTGGCCATGCCATTGCCAACGACCAGCACATCGGTTTCCGCAGACTGTGTCGAGACCGGTGGCATCACCCACGCTCCAGGGATTACTTACGCAAAGAGCAATCGTCGTACCACCGCGGGAACGAGCCTGATCGGGATCCGGGAATTCAGCGATACGCCCGTAAAGCGCAAGTCCAAGACCGGTCAATTTGTTAAAATAGCCGTAAATATGGAGTTGAGTTGATACTGAAATGTTGAATATCTACATTTTAGTTACGGATTAGTAGTATATCGCTCCAGTCGTGCGATGCTGTTTTGGTGTCTCCGCGACTCGCTCGAACCCTCCTCCTCCCATTTTCTGACGGCCGAATCGCAGGAACACTTGTTTATACGTAGTAGGAATATGTCTGGCACGCTTTCTGCTTTCGGAGGATTCACTCGCGGTGACTTTCACAGAAGTTCGGAGAGCCATGAACAATGTATAGCCGGAACAAGGCGACGCGAATACAGCTTTTCTCGCTCGGCACGATTCAGATGAGGACCTTCCATCTGACCTGGCTGGCTTTTTTCTTGTGCTTCATCGCGTGGTTCGGGATTGCGCCGCTGATGCCGATCATTCGAGAGGAGTTCCACCTTACCAAGGCGCAGATCGGCAACACGATCATCGCATCCGTGGCGGCGACGATTCTCGCGCGCTTGATCTGCGGGTGGTGCTGCGATCGCTTTGGACCCCGGCGGACCTATGCGTGGCTGTTGATGCTGGGTGCGATTCCGGTGATGGGTATCGGACTCGCGCATGACTATCCGACCTTTCTGCTTTTTCGACTGGGCATCAGTGTGATCGGCGCATCGTTCGTGGTTACTCAGTTCCACACCACCATGATGTTTGCGCCCAATTGCGTGGGGACTGCCAACGCCACCACGGCGGGCTGGGGCAATCTGGGCGGCGGCGTGACGCAGATGATCATGCCTGTTGTTTTCAGCGGCTTCGTCGCCTTGGGACTGAGCGCGCACGGCGGATGGCGCGCCGCGATGTTCGTGAGCGGGCTGATTTGTTTCGTGATGGGCATCGTCTACTACCTCTTCACGCGGGACACTCCCGATGGCGACTTCCGCGATCTGCGCGCCTCGGGGCGGATGTCCGAGGCGAAGGCGAACAAGGGCGCGTTTCTCGAGGCCTGCCGGGACCCGCGCGTGTGGGCGTTGTTCCTCGTGTACGGGGCGAGCTTCGGCGTGGAAATCACACTGGACAACGTGGCGGCTTTGTATTTCGTCGACTATTTCGACCTCGGCATTCACAGCGCCGGCGCCGTGGCGGCGAGTTTCGGCCTGCTCAACCTCTTCGCGCGGACCTTGGGGGGAGTATTCGGGGATCGCTGCGGCCGGCGGTGGGGGCTGAAAGGCCGCGTGCGCTGGTTGGCGGTGGTGCTGGTGGCGGAGGCCGTGGCGCTCATGGTTTTCTCGCGGATGACGATGCTTCCGCTGGCCATCGCCGCGATGCTCGTGTTCGGGCTGTTCGTGTGCATGGGCTGCGGCGCGACCTTTGCCGTGACGCCCTTTATCAACAAGCGCGCGATTGGGCCGGTGGCCGGGATCGTCGGCGCGGGCGGAAATGTGGGCGCGCTACTCTCGGGATTCCTATTCAGGATGGAGGCGCTGGACTGGCCCCAGGCCTTCCTCATCCTTGGAGGCGTCGTGTTGGTGTGCTCCGGATTCACGGCGTTCGTCCGCTTTTCTCCGCAGGACGAAGCCAGCGCGAAGCGGGAGATCGAAGAGCGGATGGTCGCGACGCCGCAGCCGCAGCCGGCCCTGGCTACCTCGCGGTAGGATTCGCCGCCTATGACGATGACCACCGGCCTCACTCAGAGCGTGAGCACCACGTGCAGCTATTGCGGCGTGGGGTGCGGCGTGCGCGTGCGGCGTGACGGCGCGGGGCGGCTCCAGCTCGACGGGGATCCCGATCATCCCTCGAGCCACGGGATGCTGTGCTCGAAAGGGCGCGCGCTGCATCACGTCGTGCAGGACACGCGCGACCGGCTGCTGTATCCGCAGATGCGGCGCAGCCGCGGGCACCCGCTGGAACGGGTGGATTGGGACTCGGCATTGACGCGCGCGGCGGCCGCGTTCAAGTCAATCATCGCGCGCTACGGTCCGGAGGCCGTGGGATTCTACGTCTCCGGACAGTGCCTCACGGAGGAATACTACGTCGCAAACAAGCTGATGAAGGGATTCATCGGCTGCAACAATATAGACACGAATTCGCGCTTGTGCATGAGTTCGGCGGTGGTGGGTTACACGCTGGCGCTGGGAGACGACCTGTGCCCGATGAGTTACGACGACATTGAGCACGGCGACTGCTTCCTGATCGCCGGGGCCAATCCGGCGTTCTGCCATCCGATATTGTTCCGCCGTCTGGAGATCCATAAACAGGCGCGGCCCGGCGCGCGCGTTATCGTCGCCGACCCGCGCAGGACGCAGAGCTGCGAACTGGCCGACTTGCATCTCCAGCTCCAGCCCGGCACGGACGTCGCCCTCTTCAACGCGATTGCCCGGGAGTTGATCGAGCGCGAGGCCATCGACAAAGGTTTCATCGACGCCCACACGGCCGGCTTCGAGCGGCTGCGCGAGTCGGCGATGGCGCTCACGCTCTCCGAGGCGGCGGCGATTTGCCGGCTCCGCGCGGACGACATCCGCACCGCGGCCGCGTGGATCGGCGAAGCGAAGGCCTTCCAGACGTGGTGGGCCATGGGGCTCAATCAGAGCTCCGTGGGCGTGGACAAGAACGTCGCACTTCTAAATTTGTCCTTGCTCACCGGCCAGATCGGCAAGCCGGGCGCGGGGCCATTCTCGCTGACGGGCCAGCCCAACGCGATGGGCGGACGCGAGGTGGGCGGGCTGGCCACCACGCTGGCGGCGCACCGCGACCTGGCGAACCCGGACCACCGGGCGGAAGTCGCGCGCTACTGGGGCGTGCCGCGGGTCTCCGAGAAACCCGGCCTGACCGCGACCGAAATGTTCGACGCGCTGGACAGCGGCCGGATGCGGGCCATCTGGATTGTCAACACGAATCCCGCGGTGTCCTTGCCCGATCTGAATCGAGTGGAGCGCGCCTTGCTCGCTTCGCGGTTTGTGGTGGTGCAGGAGATTTCGTCGCTCTCGGACACGGTCGCGTTCGCCGACCTGGTATTGCCGGCCGCCGGCTGGCTCGAGAAGGAAGGGACGATGACCAACTCCGAGCGCCGGGTGGGCTTGGTGCGTAAACTGGTGGACGCCCCCGGCGAGGCACTTCCGGACGCCGAGATTTTGTGCCGCTTCGCGGAGAAGATGGGTTGGGGCGCTTCGTTTGCCTACGCATCGCCGGAGGCGATTTTCCGCGAGCACGCTGCGCTGACCCGCGGCACTCCCATCGATATGAGCGGCATCACGTATCGGCGGCTGCGCGCGGAGGGCCCGCTCCAGTGGCCCTGTCCGTCGGAAGACCACCCGGGCACGCCGCGCCTCTTCGTCGACGGCAAGTTCGCCACCGCGGATGGCCGTGCGCGGCTGCACAGTGTTTCGTATGAGGCCCCGCTGGAGACCGTGACGGACCGCCTGCCCTATGTGCTGACGACGGGGCGCCTGCGCGATCAGTGGCACACGATGACCCGCACGGGCAAAGTGAACAAGCTGCGCAGCCATGAGCCTGAGCCGTTTGTAGAGGTCCATCCGGACGACGCCGCGGAGCAGGGCCTCTCGGACGGAAGCACGGCGCGGATCGAAAACGATCGCGGCGAAGTGCTCGCCCGCGTGCGGTGTACGGACACGATCAAGCGGGGCACCGTCTTCCTGCCGATGCACTGGGGCAAAGCACTGCAGAGCGGCCGTGCGCGGACGAACCTCGTCACCAATCCGCGGGTGGACCCGCGATCGCGCCAGCCGGACTTCAAGTTTGCCGCCGTGAGGTTGGCGCCGGTGCCGCGCGTGCCGCGCCGGATTGTAGTCATCGGCGCGGGCGCGGCGGCGCTTCAGTTCATTTCGGTCTACTGCGAGAAAAATCGCGACGATCGGATCACGGTCCTCGGCAACGAGCCCGAGGGTTTTTACGATCGAATTCGTCTGCCGGACTATCTCGCGCTCAAGATAAGTTGGCCCGAAATGCTTAGGGACTCGGGCGCTCCGGCCGGTGGCGGTGTGGAAGTGCGGGCGGGTGTTTCGGCGCTGCGCATCGATCGAGAGAACAAACAGGTCGTCGACAGTTTCGGGATCGCGCACGCCTACGACGCGCTCCTCGTCGCCACCGGAAGCCACGCGGCCCCCGCCGTGAGCACGCCCGCCGGGATGCAGGGGATTTACACGCTTCGTTCGCGCGCCGATGCCGACGCGATTCGGGCCGCGGCCGCGCCGGGCGCGCGCGCGGTGGTGCTGGGCGGCGGCCTGCTCGGTGTTGAGGTCGCCGCCGCGCTGCGCGGGCTTGGCCTGAGCGTGACGTTGCTGCATCGCTCGTCGCGCCTGATGAATGCGCAACTGGACGAGACGGCCGCGGGGATTTTGCGCGCGGACCTGGCCGATCGGGGCATCGACGTCGTCACACAGGACACCATCGCCCGCGCGCACGGAACGGCCCAGGTGCGCGGCGTCACGACGACGGGAGGGTTGTATCTGCCGTGCGACCTTCTGGTGTGCGCGATTGGCACGCGGGCAAACGACGAACTCGCGCGCGCGGCGGGCCTGCGCTGCGGCGACGGCGTGATCGTGGACGACGCGATGCGCGCCAGCGATCCCGACATCTTCGCCATTGGCGAGGTGGCCGAACACAAGGGCCAGCGGCACGGGACGACCCTGGCGGCGCAGCAGCAGGCGGATGTCGCCGCGGCGCAACTGAACGGCGCGGTGTGGACGCGTTACGCGGGCAGCGTTCCGGTCCACGTGGTCAAAGTGCCCGGGCTGGCGCTGGCGGCGCTCGGGAGCACGGCCGCGCCGCCGAATTCGACCGATACCTACGAAGAGATCGTCATGGACGATCGCGCGGAGCGGCTGTATCTCAAATGCATGGTGCATCGAAACCGCCTGGTCGGCGCGATCATGGCCGGAGACCTCTCGCGGCTGCCGCAGTTCAAGGCGTGGATCGAAAGCGGCATCGAACTCGACGGCGAGCGGCGAAATCTGCTCCGGTTGCGCGCGGAGTCGCCGGCGGCGGCCCCCCGGGGGCGGCTGGTCTGCGCGTGTTGTCAGGTGGGCGAGGAAAATCTGCGCGACGCCATCGCCGGGGGCTGCGCGAATCTCGGCACGCTGGGCGAATCCACCGGCGCAGGGACTGGGTGCGGCAGTTGCCTGCCCGAACTCCGCGGACTGCTGCGGCGATGCGCGGCGGTACCGGTATGAAGAGCGGTCCAGAGATCGTCGCGTACCAGACGCGCGGGGGCCTGCTCTCGCTGGCTGAATTGCGATTGCTGGCCGAGGCGGCCACGGCCCAGGGTGACCCGCGGCTATTCGCCGTCGGGCGGCAGGAGATTGCTCTGAGCGGGCTCGGTTTCGCGCAGGCTATGCGGCTGCTGGGTCAGCCGGGCGGCCACATCCTGCAACCGTGGTCACCAACGCGGCCGGCGAACATCATGACGACGGGCCCCGTGGCCGGTCTCGACGGCACGAATCCTTGGCTGAGCGCTGGAGCGTTCCGGGACCTCCTCGAAAGCTTTCGGTTTGCGCCGAGGCGTTCGATCGCGTTGACCGATCCGTCGCAGGCGTATCTTCCCGCATTTCTCGGCGAGATCAATTTTCTCGCGACGGATCAGCGGGACCAGTGGAGAATCCGGCTGGCGCTGCGCGAGTTTGGTGAGGAGTCGCTGCTGCCGGGAGCGATCCGCTCTCTCGACATTCCCAATGCCGTGGCGATCATCGAGAACTACGCCGACGCCGCGGCGCCGGGCAGCGATCCCTCCGAGTCCACGCGCGCGCTCACCGAGGCCCTTGAGCCTATTGGATTGCCGGCGCCGGCTTTCTCGTTTCCCAGCGTCAGCCGCTACCGGTGCCCTGCTGGCGCGCTGGTCATTCCGATTCCGGAGGAGGGCATCCGCAGCGATTTCTGCCTCGACCTGTGCGTGTGGGCTGCGCGCCTGCCGGGGATTTCCGTGGGCCTGACCCCGTGGCGCACATTCCTGGTTCGGGGGCTCTCCGAGAGTGCAACGCGCGAACTCCGGGGCCTGTTGATTCGCCGCTGCGTGGCTGAAACCTGCGGCCCGTGGCGGCCGCATTTTTTGAATTCGCTGTCCGAAGACGGCGCCGAATGGCTGTGCCGTGCGGTGGAAGCCCGGTGTCCAGTGGACGCCGGCCTATCGATTGGCGTGGTCCCGGCGGACGCCCCGGCGCCGGACCTACACGTGCTCGTGCGTGAGGGGCCGCGCACATCGCGATGGGGCCGCCTACGCCCCACGCGGTACTCCGTGCAACGCCGCAGTTCGTACGATGCGCGAAACGCTCCATGGACCCTTGTCGCGGCAGACATTCGACGGCGCGATCTGGGTAGCGTGGTCTTGCAGGCGATCGACATGCTCACGGGCCCGCCGCAATTGAGAGCGAACAACGAGGCAATGCCCATGGAAAATGTGGCGCCCGATTCCGCCGGATCCGCACTCCGGTGCCGATCCTGCCTCAATGAGTATGACGCGATCTACGGAGATTCCGCGGGCCGGATCGCGCCAGGGACCCCCTTCCGTCTGCTGTCCGAAGACTGGGGTTGCCCGGTGTGCGGCGGCCCAAAATCGGACTACGAAGCCGCCGCCGTCGCGTGACCAATGGGGTCGTCATTCGGGTCCTAAAATAGGATCGGCAGAGCCGGTGAAAAAGCCGATCTCGTTTGTCTGTTGTAGTCGCGGCGATAATGGTGGATTCAAAGTCTACGTGCAACAACTCCGTGATTAGAAGCGGTACTTCGCGGCCTATCCAAGCCGAAGGCTTGACAGAAAGTAGCCAGTGGTCGCCGCAGCGCGGCGACCACCGGGTAGCGAAAAAAGCCGAAGCACCCTGGAGGGGGGGGTGCCAGAAGCCTTATGCATTTTCTGCGACCCCTCCAGGGTCGGTAGCACTGGCCAGGTATCCGGGGGTGTCGCTGCGCTCAACCCCCGGCTACTCTCTGGCAACTCTTCGAGTTGCACACCACTCGAATCCGCCGTGTTCTATGCCTCGCGATCCGCTTAAAGGGCCAAACCCCAGGCAACTCGTCGAGTTGCGCCGGCGTGGCTACAGTTTTTCGACAAATGCTCTAAATAGCCGGTGGTATACCTGGATCACTTCACTGTGCAGAAATAGATCGCGCTGGGCCCGTTGCGGCCAGATCAGGGTATGTCTTTCGGCGGACCGGCGGGGAGATTCTTCGCTACCGCTCAGAATGACAAAAGTGAAGGTTCCGGCGTGGAGAACACACCAGTGTCTCAGATTGATCACCGGCTATTTAGCGGCGGATAGCGCGCCGCCCAATGGACCACACGAACGTCAACCGGCAAAACCGATCCGTCCAATCCGTTAAATCCGTGGCGAAAGGGGGTTACGCGACGAGACTGCTTCGTCGCGATCGCGCTTCTCGGAATGACGGTCAGCGGTTTGTGCGGACGCGCAAGTTGCTAGGGGCCTACATGATATTCTGAGCGTCCGAATCCGTCCGGGGAGGTCCCATCCATGCGCCGTTTTCATTTTGCCGTCATCCCGACGCTCATTGCATTGGGCTCGGCCGCTTCCGCGCAGGAAACGCCTCCTGCGCCTGGCACCTCGCAGATCACGCGCGCCGATTTCGCGAACTCCTATCTGCGCGTCGAGCGCGCACTCGAAGGAAAGCAATTCGGCCCCGAGCAAACTGCACAAATGAACACCACTTTCGATCAGGCCACGCTCGCCTTTTTCCAGAAAAAATTTGGCGACGCGATCCGGCAGATTGACAGCGTCACCACGTCGATCTGCGGCAAGGACGCCAATCCCGACTTCCTGCGGAAGGCCGCCGCGCTGCGGCTGCGGCTCGACCCGCCGGTCGCCATCGTGGGCGACTCGTCCCCCGCGGCGCTGCACATCGAGCAGATGTATCTGCCCGGAGTACCCGGCGAAGCGATCGAGGGGCGGGTCGAGGTGCGCGATCGCCTGGGCGAGGTGAAGGCCAGCGAAGATTTCAAGCTCCGCTTCGAGAAGGACCGTCCGGTTGAACTCGTGATGGCGGTGCGCGGCGACAAAGCGAGCCACGGCGTCGCCAATAAATGGTTCGCCGAGCCGGGGCGCTACACGCTGTGGATCGTCAGCGACAGCTTCACGCGCGCGCAGACCGGTGTCGTGTCCGCGCTGCCCGGTCCCAGCGGCCATTACGCGGTGGTCTCTAAACTGCTGCTGGCCGTGCGCGGCCACAATGCCGCGCGCCTCGACAAAATCCAGGCCACTAGCCCCGCGCTCGAACAGGCGCTCGCGTCGGTGAAGGCGCGGAACGAGCTGTTGACCGACACGCCTGACCCCGAAAACACCGCGCAATACGTGCTCGATCCGGTCAACTTGTCGAAGGAAATCGATCTGGAAATCAGGGCGCTGGAGGCCGGCGCTGACCCCTTCTCCTTGCGCAGCGGCGATTACTGGCGCGTGCTCAAGATCGGCGACAAGGAAATCCCGATGCGCGTCTACGCGCCGCCATCGCTCGATCTGAACAAACAGGCGCCCCTCATCGTCGCGTTTCACGGCGCGGGCGTCGACGAGAACGCCTTCATGGACGCCTACGCGTCGGGACGGCTAAAACAACTTGCCGATCAGAACAAGTTTCTGCTGGTCACGCCGCTCACCTACGCCTTCAGCGGCGCGGCCGTAGGCGACTCCTTCGACGCGCTCCTCAAGTCTATCGGCACGGACTATGCCGTCGATCCCCGGCGCATCTATGTGATGGGCCACTCGATGGGCGGTGGTGTGACTACGGCAGTGGTCGTAGCGCGCGGCGTGAACATCGCGGCGGCCGTGCCGATCTGCGGTTTCCGGGGACTGCCGGCGGACGCGAAGGACATCCCGCCGATGCTGGTGATCGCCGCGGAACTCGATCCGCTCGCGAACCCGAAGGCCGTCGGCCCCGCGGCCGAAGCCGCCAAGGCCGCGGGATTTCCCGTGGAGTACAAACTGATCCCGAACTATGGTCACACGCTGGTCGTCGGCGAGATCCTTCCCGAAGTGGTCACTTGGATGCTTGCGAAATCGCGATAGGAGACGAGCGAGCAGAGGGCGGCGTTTCTGGTTGACGAGATTGCTTCGTCGCAACCTCGCTCCTCGCAATGACGTGGGGGGCAACCTCGCTCCTCGCGATGACGGGTGTCGCGACCACGCTCCTCGCGATGACGGGTGTCGCGACCACGCTCCTCGCGATGACGGTGATCTACGTTCAGTCGTCCGTGTCGGGCCGCGCGCGATCTTCTTCGCGGGTGAGGACTTTACCGGGCAGGGCCCACGTGAGTTCTCCGGCGTCGACCACGAAGGTTCCGTTGATGAGCACGAAGGGAATTCCGGCGGGATACTGGTGCGGCGCGAGGAAGGTCGAGCGGTCGCGGATGGCCGCGAGATCGATCACGGCGAGATCGGCGACGTAGCCCTCGCGCACGTAGCCGCGATCGTCGAGCTCGAGGATGTCCGCCGGCAGGCCGGTCATCGAGCGGACCGCGTGCTCCACCGAGATGAGCTTTTCGTCCAGCGCGTACTTGCGAATCTTCCGCGGGAAAGTGCCGTAGTAGCGCGAATGGGTGAAGGCCTCGCCGGGCAGCGCCACGCCGGCGTCGGACGCGGTCGCCACCCAAGGCTGCACGGCGAAATTCCGGACGTCGTCCTCGCTCAAGGAGAATCCGCGGACGGTCGCGCCGCCGAACTGATCGCGGTAGCCTTCCGCCTGCAACACGTAGGCCATTTCGACGACGGTCACGCCGCGCGCCGCGGCGAGTTCACCCAGCGTTTTGCCGATCAGACTGCGATCGGGGTGGTCCAACACCACTATGTTTCCCGGCCCGCCGCGCTGGACGATCTCGTGCATCACGTCGCGCGCGAGGGCCTTGGCCTTCTTGTCGTCGCGCAGCGCCGCTTCGAGCGCGAGCGCGTAATTCGTCTGGTCTCCTGCGAATTCGTCGGCCACCCACCGCGGGATCAGCGTCATCGTGCCATCGCTGCCCGAGGTGTCGTAGGGATACTGGTCGGCCCAGATGGGCACGCCGCGTTCGCGGGCCGCCTGGATCGCGGCGATTATCTCGCCGGACTTGCCCCAATAGTCGCGGCCGCGCGCTTTGATGTGCGTGGCGACGGATGTCACGCCGGTCGTCTCCGCAATTTGGATCGTTTCGAGAATCGAATCGAGCATCGTCGTCGGTTTTACGGTGGCCGAATCGCGGCTGGGCACGAACCACATCGGGTCGATTCCGGACGAGCGCTCGTGGACGATGTACAGGCCGCGATAGGGCTTCAATTCGCGCACGAGCGCGATCAGTTCGGCGGTGCTGCTCCAGATGCCCGGCTCGTATTCAAGGCCCGCGGTGAGTCCCCAGGCGCCCGCCTCCATGCCTTCGCGGACCATCCGCTTCATCGTTTCAAGTTCTTCGGGTGTCGCGTCGCGTTCCTCGGGGCCGGCCATGGCGGCGCGCCGGACCGTGTTGTGGCCGACCATGAGGATGGTATTGAGCGCGAAATTGCGGTCCTCCAACTGGGCGCGCTGGCGCGAGATGTCGATGAAGCTGCGGCCATCTTGATCGACCACCACCGTCGTGACGCCCTGCGCCACGAGGTTGGGCGCGGCCCGGCGGTTCGGGTCGGGCGATCGCAGCCCGCCGCTCTCGCCGCCGCCGTCGGCGTGGCTGTGGAGGTCGATCACGCCGGCGATGATGGTGAGCCCCTCGGCGTGGATCACGCGGGCGGCTTTGGACCGGCCGAGATCGCCCACGGCCGCGATGCGCCCGCCTTTGAGCGCGACATCGGCGCGGTACGCGGCGGAGCCCGAACCATCGAGCACCTGTCCGCCGACGAGCAGCACGTCGTAGGATTCCGCGGAGGCGAGTGAGGACAGAAGGAGCGCCGCGGCGGCGATTACTCCTGCGAGCGCTTTCACGAAGGACTCCTGTGGCGCGTCAGCCGATCGCAAATTCGACCGTGCCGGACTTAATCGTGCACTGGCACGCGAGCCGTTCGCCCGCCTCCAGGGCCATGTCCTCTTCCTTGACATTCACGGGGCCAAGGTTTTCCATGCCGGAGACCACCGTACAACGGCAGGTCCCGCAGTCGCCCTCGGTGCATCCAAAGGGCATGCCCAGGTCTTCGCAGGGATGGAGCACGCGCGTGCCGTCCGGCACTTCGCGCGACTGCCCTTCAAACACGACCTTCGCCATGGGCGAATTCACTCCTGTCCAAGCCCGTTCACCGCAAATTTTCCGGACGTGCTGGGCCGCCGAAATCCGGGCGTCAGGGCGGCCGTTCCAATGCCGGCGATTCCGCCGCAGAGTGTATAACGCGGCTCGGGTGGCGCTCAATCCCGCGGAGCGGGACGGCGGGCGAACGGACGGCCCCCAGCGCGACCGATCGCCTGATACTTTCTACGTGAAAAATTCGAGGGGGGATTTACAAGATTTTAGAATCAGTATTCTCAATCGTGTAAATCCTGTCTGAAAAGTTCTTGACCTTGTCAGTCCTGCGAGCGGATTGGCTGGAAGACTACGACCTCGTCGCCCTGACCCAGGACGGGAGTCCGCGTCCAGCCGTTCCATTCGTAGAGCGTGGTCACGGGCACGTCGTACTGGTCTGCGATCGAATTCGCGCGCTCGCCCGCGGCGACGACGTGCATGTGGCGGATCGTGCCGCTGGGCGAGGCCTTGGCGACCTGCGTGTTCCTGTTCGCCGGGGCGTCGGGCGTTGCGGCCGTTTCGGTCTGGCGCGGCTGAATCACGAGGGTATCGCCGATCTGCAGGATCGATTTCGCGCTCAGCCCGTTCCAGGCCAACAGGTCGCGGGTCGATACGCCATATTTCTTGGCGATCGAGCTTGCCGACTCGCCGCGGCGCACGAGATGCGTGTCGTGTTGCGCTTTCGCGGCCGGCGCCGCCGATGCGGATACCTGATCGGCAGCGCGTGACGCCGCCGCTTCGCCGACCTTGAGTTTTTGGCCGATGTGGATGGTCGAGCGTTTGCTCAAGCCGTTCCATGCGAGCACATCGTCCACGCGCACGCCGTAGGCCTTCGCGATTTTGTCTGGGTACTCGCCTTTCTTCACCGTGTGGTAGGCCGCAGCCGAACTCGACGCGGTCGGGGGCGACGATTCCTTTGAGACGGATGCCTCCCCCGGCGCAGCAGCAATGACGACGCGCTCCGCCGCCGGTTTCTCCAGGGCCGGTGCGACGGCGAGTTTTTGGCCCGCGCGAATCGTGGTCGACGAACCCAGCGCATTCCAGCGTTGCAGGTCTTTGACCGATACCCGTTGCTTGTCCGCGATGCCGGAGAGGCTGTCGCCGCGGCGCACGGTGTAGGTGCGCGCGCCCGAGGCGCTGGCGGTCCCCACACGGTCGCCGGTGTCTACTTCAACGCCTCCCGGAATAATGAGTTGCTGGCCGATACGCAGATTCTTCGGTGACGAAATCTTGTTGGCCGTTTGCAGTTCACTGACGGAAACCCCGTAGACCGCGGCGATTTTCGACGGTGTCTCGCCCCGTTGGACGACGTGGGTGCCCGCGCGGAGTTCCGGCATCGAGGCCAGCGCGGTCATCACGCGGCCGTTGTGCGCCGCAGGCACGGCGAGAATGGCGTCGCTCTCGGGCGGCGTGTAGCCCCGGACGAACTGGGGATTGAGTTTGGCAAGGGCGCCCGTTTCGATGCCCGACTGCTTCTCGATTTCCGCCAGCGAGTAGAACCCGTTCACCTTGATTGGTTCGGTCTCCTCGGCCGGCTGGGGCCTCGCCTCGAAACCGTACTGTTCAGGATTGTTTGCCACGATCGCGGTGGCGAGCAGTTTTGCGTAGAACCGTTTTGATTCGAGCTTGATTCGGCCCGAGGCGCTCTTGGCTTCGAGCAATTGCCAAAGGTCGTCCTCGCCGCCCGCCTTTTTGATGGCGCGCCCGAGTCCGCCCTCGCCCATGTTGTAGGCGGTGACCGCGAGGGGCCAGTTGCCGTCGAAGATCTCGTACAAGTCGGCGAGATACTCGATCGCCGCGCCGGTCGCCTTGCGCCAGTCGTAGCGCTCGTCGAGGTACCAGTCGCTGCGCAGGCCGTAGCGGTGGCCGGTGCTTTTCATGAATTGCCACATGCCGGACGCGCTCGCGTGCGAGTCAATCTTCGGCGTGAACTGGCTCTCCACCATCGCCAGCCAGACGAGGTCTTCCGGTAGACCGGCCTCGGCGAACTTCGCGCGCACGTAGGGAAGATACTTGTAGCTGCGATCCAGGCCCGCCTGGAAATTCTTGGGATAGGCGCGCTGGATGGCGTCAATTTCCGCCTGCACGCGCGAATTGATCTCCGCGGTGCCCTCGACTTGTTCGTCGAGGGCTGGCCCCGTGAAGACGTCGGGCCTCGTGCGGTCGTAGATGCGGGCCAAGGTCTCCGCGTTTTCGAGTTCGCCGGAATACTGCTCGCGCAGGCGCGCGAAGGTCCCGGGCTCCAGCTTGGCTTCAATGAGCCGGTCCATCATTTGGGCGTAATGGTCGTAGGCGCCGGCGTCGTCGCCGATGGCCTGCGCCTCTTTAGCGGCCTGGAATTCCGTATCGGCCTCGGCGAGGATTTCGGGGGCGGATCGCGGCGCGGCGGGTTCGAGGTCCTGGGCCACTGTCTCCGCGGGCGGCAGTGGCGCGAACTGATAGCGCTCCTTGCCGGCGGGCACAGCCGATTCCCAGGTCTCTTCGACCGCCGCCACGGACGGCCGCGCGGGTCCGCCGGACACGCTGGCGCATCCGGCCAAGGCCAAGGCGCCGGCCCCGACCAGTACTGCACGAATTACTCTGCTCACGTGCGTTGCCTCCTCGTCGGCCCGGCCAACCTTGCGGCGGCGCGATCCGGTCTGGCCGTGCGGCGGGTCTGTTCGCAAGTCGAACAGGACACGGGTTTTTATCGGCTTTCCGCCAACTTCTGCGTCGTTGCCGCGGGCGTCTGGTACCAGTACGCCACGCTTTCATAGGCCACGCCGGGGCGGTCGTTGTGCGGGCCGTGTTCGAGTTCGAAAACCAAAGACTGCGTGAAGGGCATCGGCTCGGTCAAATGGCTGCGGAAGGCCATGAACGACACCGGGGCGTCCGCGTCTTTGAGGGTGATCGCGTGGGTCGGGGCGTAGGCCGCGCCGTCCGCGAAGTACCATCCGGCGTTGAAATAGTCGTCCGTACCCGTGCCGTGGAAGGTGTCCGCCGCGGCGCCGTCGACCAAGAATGCATCGTCGCCTTCGAGAATCGTGAGAGAGTCCGCGTTCTTGGCGGCGATCGTCGTCCCGACGTAGTGACCTTGCCCGGCGATATTGGCGACGACGAAGGGTTTGCCTTCGACGGTCAGGCCGCCGCTGTGGCGCGCGTGAAAGTACTTTGCGTCGGCGGCCGCGCGTTCGCGCCACGTGACCCAGTAGGCGATGTCGGCGATTTGCTTGGTCTTGTTCACGAAACGGATATCGATTTGTTTTTGGAACGGCATCGGGAAACGGCACCACATGCGACCGTCAATCCGTCCCACCACGACGCTGCTGTGGTCGGCGGTGTCCTGGCCCGCGGCGCCAAAGAACACGCCGATGGGCGCGAGAATAGCGGGATCCTTGTGGCCGTCGTAGGCCACGGAAATCCACGTACCCGCCAGGATCTCCGGGTCGGCGGACTCCAGCCGCAGTTCGATCTCCGTTATTGTACCGGGGCCGACTAGAGTCACCGCCGACGAATCGGATTCCGGACCGTAGTTGTGGCGGGACTTGCGCAGGCGCTCGTGTTCGGAGGGCCAGCGCATGGCCACGGACTTCCACGAGTCCTGCCAGCGCCGGAAGAAGTCGTGATCGTCCTGCGTCAGCGAGAGTCCGAAGGATTGAATCGGGGTGTCTTTGGGTAATTCGGCATAGGTGACTTGGTAAGTCAGCGACGGCTCGCTGGTTTTCACGGCGATCCGGCAACGCTTCTCAAAGGGGATCGGGATATAGGAATAGTAGCCGCCGGAGGACTGCCCGACGAAGGGCGGCCCCATCAGGTTGAAGGCGGGGCTCCGCAATTCGAGCGAGCCCGAGAAGAAGTCTTTGAAGTCGGTGGTGATGAGCGGATGCTCGACGTCATCGACAAAAATACAGATCGTGCCGCTGGGGTCGCGCGTCCACAGCCGCGTGACCACGCCCGGGCCGGTGAGGTCGGCCAGGATGAACCCGCCGCCCTCCATGGGCGTGCCGCCCTTGTCGTCGTCGTTGCCGCCGCTGCGGTCGAAGCTGGAGATCTGCTTGACCGTCCAGGCCTTCGGTTCAGGAAGGCGCTTCAACGAGCCGTTGAAGCCCAGTTGTTCGAGCGGTACCGTCCAGCCTTTGGGCGTCCGTTCTAGGGACGAGTCCTCATCGGCGAATGCGGTACACGCGAGAAGACAGAACACTACCCCCACGGAGATGGGTTTCATCCAAAGGCCCCCCTGAAGCGTAAACCCGGAAATCCCCCTGCAAAGGAAAGTGTACCAGACCCTCAACTTCGCTGCAAACGCTTAGCACGACAGGAGTTGCGAGATCGGAATATCTCGATTTCGTCGACCCGGGATAGTGGCGTAACTTATTGTGGTGTAACGAGTTACTACTGACTACTGCGGCGTCAATCGGAAGAGAACTGCGCCAACCGCGGCGAACACCGAGTTCGCTGTCCATACCGCTACCCATGGTTCTAGGCGACCGTGAAGGCCAAGACTTTGTGTTGTTCCGTACAAAATAAAGTAGGAAAGCCACAATCCGATGGCTAGCGCCAAAGCGATCGCCCGGCTCGCCTTGCGAATCCTCGCCGCCAGCGGAATGGCGATCCAGACCATCGCCAAAGGCATCGCCCCTCGGGCCATCCGGCCGTGCCACTCGACGGCGAGGGGCGCAGTCGGAATGGCGCGGGCCTCCGCGGACTGGATCATGCTGCGCAGACTCTCCGGCGTCCGCAAGGCGGGATCCTCCAGGGGTGCGAAGAGCTCCTCGGGCGTCTCGGCGATGGGGGCCCGTTCCATCGTAATCCGGCGCTTGCTCACCGCCATACCCTGCTCCGGGTAGAAAATGGCCCAAAGGCCGTCCTCCAAAATCCACGCGCGGCCTTTCGGATCCCAATACATCCTCGCGGCCCGAATCTGCTCCTCGGCGCCGCTGCGCACGTTAAGCATGAGCACCTCTTCGCCCGTGAGTGCGAGCCGGTTGAATTTGGTCACGTGGCAGGACCAGCCCCCGGTCAAATTCGCCCAGCTCACGGGTTCGCGGCGCAAGTCCGCCGAACCGACACCCGCGAAGTACTCCCGATCGATGGCCTGCGCCTGGCGCGCGGCGCTAGGTCCCACGAACTGCGAAAGGGCGACGAGTGCGAGCGAGGCGGCGAGCCCGAAAAGGAGCGGCACGCGCACGAAGCGGGACAGCGGCACTCCGCCCGCGAGTACGGCGGTCAGTTCATTTCGCTGGGCGCAACCGCCGACGACGAAGAGCGTTGCCAACATGGACGCGCAGCCGGCGAGGTGATACTCCGAGAGAATCCGCGGGAGGAGGGCCGCGTAGTACTGGGCGACGGCGCTCCAGGGCATCTCGCTCTCCAGTACGGCGACCCTGCGGTGGGTCAGCAGATCGACGAACACGAACAAACCGGCAAAGGCGGCGAGTGCGAAGGAGAAACTGCGTAACAGTTTCCCGGCCAGGTATCGATCGAGGATTTTCATCGGAGGGGCTAATGCACGCGCACTGCGCGCGCGAAGAGCGCGGCCGCGGCGGCGGCCAGCACTAAATTGGGGGTCCAGGCCAACAGCAGAGTCGTGCCCAGCGGGAGCAGAGAATCCGATTGCAGTGCGACGTGCAAGAAGTAATACCCGAACACCGGAACAAGCCCGGTGGCCAGCAGGCGGTGGCGGCCACGGCGGCGATAGCGGACGCTCTCGACGGCGAGCGGAGCGCCCATGCACGCGAACAACACGGCGCCGAAAGGCAAGCTGAGCCGCTCGGCAAGAGTCGATCGCGTCCGGCGCAATCCCTTCTGAATCGACAGCGAGTTCGAGTTCGAGAGATCGCCCGAGAGCTTGCGTTCGGTTGCCGCGAGTTGACTCAGTGTGCTGGCTGCGAGCGTAGGATTGTTGCCGCGGTCGGACACGGCCGCTGGAAGGTGCAACAAGACCGACTCGCAGGAGGCGCGCATGCCATCCGGCGACACCCAGTATCCGGGGCCCAAGAGCAGCGTCGCCCCGCCCGATTCGTCCGTCGAGGCGGTAGCGGACTCCGCGTGGTAGACGACGGCTCCCTGACCGGGCTCCTGGCGCACGACGACGACGTCCCGCAGTACACGGGCGTTTGGGTCGCGACTCTTGAAATACACGCTCCAATCCGCGAAGGGATGCATCACGCCGGGGCTGATTTTGTCCAAGGTGGCGCGGCGCGGGAGTTCGACGCGTAGCATTTGTTTTGCATAGTCCATGGTGCGCGGGAGGAGCAAATCCTGCGCGGCGAAGGTGCCCAGGGTGGCGGCCAGGCCCACGCAGAAGGCCGGCGCGACGACGCGTGACAGCGAGACGCCTGCCGCGCGCATTGCGGTGATCTCGCCATGCTCGGCGAGCCGGCCGTAGCCCATGAGCACGCCGAAGAACAGGGCCGCCGGAAGTATAATCGGCAACAGCGAAGGTAGCAGCGCGCCGCCGAGGACCATGATGTCCTTCGCCGTCAAAAACTGGATCAGCGCGCTGGACATCTGTTCTTTGAGTTCATTGGCCACGATGATAAACGACACCACAAGAAAGGCCACGGCCGTTGGGGCCAAAATGGCCCGCGTCAAGTAGCGATCCAGCAGAGTCACGCGCCGCAGCGTCCACGCATCATTGTCGGTTCCAATCCTGCGGCCTATTATAGGCGGGCGAAGTGCCGCACTTCTCGCTGGCCGGTCTGGACGGGGGCAGGTCGCGTCGCGCGGGCCATTGGCGTATGATGCAGTCCAGCAACCTAAGGACGGGGCCGTCATGCTCGAAGTCGAAATTCTAGGTGTCCACGATGGGCAGAGCCATCCGGTGGTGCTGCTGCGCCACGAGGATCGCGTGCTGCCGATTGTGGTGGGGCTGCCCGAAGCGCAGGCCATCCAAGTCGGGCTGCTCGAAGAAAAACTCGGCCGGCCCATGACCCACGATCTCGTATGCAATATCTTCGCGGGACTGCGCGCGCAAATGGAATCCGTGACGATATATAAGCTGGAGAACGACACCTTCTACGCGCATCTCAACCTGAGCCAGAAAAATTCCGCCGGAGAAATCGAGCAGTTGGTTCGTGTCGATTCGCGCCCCAGCGACGGCATTGCAATCGCTGTGCGCACGCGCTGCCCGATCTATGTTGCGGAGGAAGTGATGGACACCGCGGCGCGAGACGTGAACCCC
>JBCLBO010000003.1:0-80412 GCA_038916785.1 Candidatus Hydrogenedentales bacterium
TGACGGCGTAAACGACGGCGACGAGGTCTTGGCCGGAACCGATCCGAACAATCCGCCGGACACCGACGGCGACGGACTCGTCGACAGTGTAGAGACCGACACGGGCGTTTTCGTCAGTGCAACCGATACGGGTACAGACCCGAACGATCCCGATTCAGACAACGACGGAGTGAACGACGGCGATGAGGTGTTGGCCGGAACGGACCCGAACATCGCTCCGGGTGGAGGAGGTGGTGGCGGCGGTGGGTGCTTCATCGCCACAGCCGCGTACGGTACTCCCCTGGCCGGCCAGATCGGTGCGTTGCGCGATTGGCGTGACTCGCGGCTTCTGACAGGCGCGCTTGGCGCAGCGTTCACCGATGCGTACTACCGCGTGAGCCCGCCCGCGGCAGACTTCATCGCCACGCGCCCCGCCCTGCGCGCCGCCGCGCGCACCGTCATCGCGCCGATCGCTCAGGCGGTCGAAGCCAAATCAATACCCGCCGCAGCCTACGCGCTGATGGCAGCGATGCTCGGAGTGGCGGCATTCTCACTCGCACTGCGCCGCGCGAAGCAATAAGTCCCGGAAAACACCACCGCGGCGGGCCGATGACTCGGCCCGCCGCGGTTTCCATTTCGGCTCGAAAGTACCCAAGCGCGTGGGCGTCCAGCGAAACCCGTATATCGCCCGTTCAGGGCCTGCGTGGGACCCGTGCCGGCGACTGTTACCGCCGGTACGCTTCGACCCCACGGAACAGAAGCGATCAGTTCTTTGTTCTCTTCGTTTCCTTCCGTTAACTGTTCTTAAAGCCTCTAAGATAACCCAATACTCGTAGCATGGGCGGCTCGCCCATGCGGGTTCATGGCAGCCGGAGTCGCGTACCGTTAGAAGCTTGCTCCGTTGAAAACCCCGCCTAAACCGTCATTGCAAGAAGCGCGGTTGCCCCCACGTCATTGCGAGGAGCGTGGTTGCCCCCACGTCATTGCGAGGAGCGTGGTTGCGACGAAGCAATCTCGTTAACCGGAAACTTCCATTGTTCAAGAGAGGCATCGGACTCGAATCCGTCCAAGTGGAGGACCATTTCAACAGAGCATTAGATGCTCTTAGTACTCTCGGCGCCTCGCTCGCAGCAGCGACAACACCCCCTGCGCCTTGCCTTTCATCACCTGCTCGCGCTTGCGCATCTGCGCTTCCTTCAGTTCGTGCGTGATCCGCCGGTTGAGATCCATCAAGCACCAGGTGCAAAGCCGCAGCCTCGGACTGATCGCCGGCTCGCCGCATCGCCCGCAGGTCTCGTCGTCGCCCGTGCTCACGAGCAGCCCTTCGTCGAGCATCCGCAGCACACACGCCACCGGCAAGTTCGCGCGCTCGGCCAATTCATCGGCCGTCAATTCCGGCGTGCGCTCCAATTCTTCGCGGATGCGGGAAAAGTCCACCTCTTCCATGACGCGGCAGCTCTCGCACACGTTCCACCGCATGCGGATATACAAGCGCTTGCAGCGCGCGCAATGCGCCAACTCCGGCTCGGCCTCGCGAACAGACATCGGACTTCCCCCACTATACACAGTCTATCATATAGCAGAAATCGCCTTATTTTACGGGCATATTCGCAGTTCCGTCCCGACCCGGAAGGTTTGAGCATATATCCCATTCCTCCCATGACTCCCATTCAATCCCTCACACCGGCATCGCCCTCTCCACACCCGAAACAACTTCATTCATGACATCCACAATCCGGTTTCGCGCATCGACATGCACAGACCGCGGCCGATGCCGATCCGCCTCCTCGGGCGTCATCTGCGCGTAGCTCACGACAATCACCAAATCCCCGACCGCCGCCAGCCGCACGCACGCGCCGTTCAAGCAAATCACCCCGCTCCCCCGCTCGCCCTCGATCACATACGTAGTGAAGCGCGCCCCATTGTTGATATTGAGCACGTCCACCTGCTCATACGCCCGCAAGCCAGCCGCCTCAATCAAGTCCTTGTCAATCGTCACACTCCCAACGTAATTCAACTCCGCCTGCGTCACCACCGCCCGGTGAATCTTGCTCTTGAACATCGTAATCAACATCCCGCACCTCCAATACAGGCCCGCCTAGCGGGTCCCGTTTGTCTTCGCAGTATTCCTGATCTTGCTCTCCACCCTAACCTTGACCCTGCCTTTTGCCCTTGAACTTCTCCGTGTTCTCTGTGCCTCTGTGTTGATCTCTTCTATGGCAAAAATCGGACATTATCGATCAACCGCGTTATCCCCACGAACGCCGCCACCGCCAACATCACCGGCCCCTCCACCCGCTCGATCGGCTTCAAATCCGCCGCATCCACCAACTCCACATATTCCACGTTGACGTTTCGTAGCAGCGCCGTCGTCTCCTCAACAATCCGCGCCGCATTGGTCTCGCCCTCCTCCATCATCGCTCGTCCATGAATCAACGCCCGCGAAAGACTCAATCCCCGCTCCCGCTCATCCTGGTTCAAATATGCGTTCCGCGAACTCATCGCCAGTCCGTCCGCCTCGCGCACGGTCGGAATCGTCACAATCTCAATCCCAAAATCCAGGTCCTTCACCATCCGCTGAATGATCACCGCCTGCTGCCCATCCTTCAGCCCGAAATACGCGCGGTCCGGCATCACCGCATTGAACAGCTTCGTCACCACCGTCGCCACGCCGCAAAAAAAGTGCGGCCGCATCTTCCCGCACAGCCCGTCCTGCAATTCCTTGACCTCGATATACGTCGCATACCCCGCCGGATACATCGTCGCCGCAACCGGCGCATACACGACCTGCCCGCCAGCCTCCTCAATCAAACGGCAATCGCCCTCAAACGCGCGGGGATACTTATCAAAATCCTCGTGCGGCGCGAATTGCGCCGGATTCACGAAAATGCTCACGACGCTAAAGTCATCCCGCGCAGCCGACGCCTCGACCAGTGCCTTGTGTCCCGCGTGTAGCGCGCCCATCGTCGGCACAAGGCCCACGCTCTTGCCCGCGGCGCGCTGCTCGAAACTCCAGCGCTGCATCTCGCCCGGCTCACGGATGATCTTCATTGGAAGCTCTGCTCCTTCCCGGGGAACGCGCCGGACTTCACCTCGCGCACGTAATCCGAAAACGCCCCCGCCATCACGCCTTTCACATCGGCAAAGGTTTTCGTAAACCGCGTGAAGCCCCACCCGAGAATGTCGTACATCACCAGCACCTGCCCGTCGCAGCCCCCGCCCGCGCCAATCCCGATCACCGGACACGACACCGCCGCCGTCACCTCCGCCGCCAGGTCCTCCGGCACGCACTCGAGCACCATCGCGAAGCAGCCGATCCGGTCCAGCCCCTTCGCCGCCTGCAATATCTTCTTCCGGCCCGCCGCATCGCGCCCCTGCACTTTGTAGCCACCCATCTGATGGATCGACTGCGGCGTCAGCCCGAGATGCCCCATTACCGGGATGCTCGCATTCAGAATCGCGCGGATGGTATCGCCAAAAACATCCGGCGGCCCCTCCAGCTTCACCGCCTGAGCACCGCCCTCCGCCACCAGCCGCCCGGCATTGCGCACGGCTTCCTGCGGCGAAATCTGGTAACTCAGGAAAGGCATATCGGCAATCACGAGCGCGCGCTGCACTGCCGCCGACACACACCGCGTGTGATGCACCATCTCGTCCATCGTCACGCCCAGAGTATTCGCACGGCCCATGACGGTCGTCCCCGCCGAATCGCCCACGAGGATCGCATCGACACCGGCGGCATCAATCAATTGCGCGGAAGGAAAATCGTACGCGGTCAGAACGGCGAGCCTATCGCCCCGCGCCTTCGCGTCCCGGAAAATAGGGACAGTCACCCGGCTCATACAACGTCCTCCTGAACCGGTACAAAGCGTCCCGGTCCCTGATGGGCTCCAAGCGGAGCGGCTCAGGAGTTACTTACAGCAACTGCAATTGCTTGCCCACAGATGGACACAGATTTGCACAGATAACCCGGATAGACCCTGGATTTCTGCGCTCTACTCTGCCCATCGTCAAACGGCTATTTGCTCTGTTGAAATGGTCCCCCACTCACACGGACTCGAGTCCGATGCCTCTTTCGAATCATGGGAGTTTCCGGTTAACGAGATTGCTTCGTCGCAAACGCGCTCCTCGCAATGACGGTTTAGGCGGGGTTTTCAACAGAGCAACGGCTATTATAACACCGTCTGTATTCGTATGACCTCATCATTATCACGTCCTGCCCTTGACCTTCTCTGTGCCTCTGTGTTGAAAGTCCTTGACCCAATCCTTTGACCTTACCCATCCCTAGCCCTTGACCTTAAATCCGCACCATCCGTCAAATCCGTGGCCCAAATGTTCTTGACCTTAATCGGCATTCATCTGTGCAAATCTGTGGGCAAATTGGGTTTGACCTTGGTAGCCGTCCCCTCCACCTCCGGCCGCCGCAACAACTCCGCCACCGTCAGCCCCGACACCGGATCCACCGCGTCCCCAGCGATCTCCGCCAACGGCGCCAACACAAACGCCCGACGCCGAAACTCCGGATGCGGCAACACCAACTCCGGACTTTGCATCACCAAGTCCCCGCACAAGATCAGATCGATATCGATCGATCGCGGACCCCATTTCAGTCCACCCGCCACCCGGCCCAGACGCAACTCGATGGCCTTCACCGCATTCAGCAGTTCAAGCGGCTCCAGCCCCGTCTCGATCTCCACCGCCATATTCAAAAACCGCGGCTGCTCCACCACACCCCACGGCTCACTCTCATACACCGACGACACCGCACACACCCGCACACCCGGCACCGCCCCAATTGCCTCCACCGCCTCACGCAATGCACGCTCCCGATCACTGAGATTACTTCCTAAAGCGAGCAGCACTCGGTGCGTCGAAGCAGGCATTTGACGCCAAGTTTAGCAAACAGCGAAACCACTAACCGATTCCGTTAATTTTGATTGGATAAAGCCGATTTTCCGCCAGCAACGAATTGTCTAATCAAGTAAAATTCTACTATTCCGCGATTATTTTTGCCTAGATCGGCTCCCATCTCGTGACGAGGAAGCGCCGCAGGAAATCGTAAATCACGGAGGCGGAAACTCGATCCCGTTGCGCCCTAAGAATGCCTCCCACTCTTTCATGCATTGTGTCGCTAGAGTGAGGGCATCGTATTTCTTTCCGCCGAACCTAATCTCAACTCTTGAGTAGTTTATGTATCCCTTTGGCGATGGTTGCAATAAATAGACGTGAGTCAGGACTTGATCGAGTTTCGGTCCGGGTGCGCAGATTCTCAACCCACCATGCTTTAGAGAATTGCAATACACCCCCGCAAGAACAAGGGATTGGCTTCCTTTATGAACGAATGCTTCTACATCCTCAATTAGCTTTATCTCGGTATCCTTCTTTAGCCAATCTTTAAGGTGATAGCACTGATTGAAGAAATCTTCAGCAGCATCCTTTGCTTCTGTATCGTTAATATGGGTTCCGTTGTCCGTACAAATCTTCATAAATCGTTCATACGATCGCTTCATACTGTAGAATTTATCTTTTGCTCTGAAATCCATTGAGAGTTACTCCCGGCATTCATTAGATTCTATGCGCATACAAGTTTTTAGAGTTGCGGCCCGGCTATTATGGGTTCCGCTCTCTTCGTTTCCCGCCGCCTGACCAGCGGCACAAGACCACGTCATCCATGCGATGAATATACGGGAACCGTCGGTATTGCGGGAAAACGATGATGGAATGACTCTAGCCGATGGGTGTAACCGAAGTACGGTCAATTTCCACGAGCGAATAGTTCAACAATGCAGTTTCAATCGTTGGCAGATTCCGCTCAATCAATTCGCACAAACCACGAGTCGAAATGTTTCCTGTCTTCACGAGCAACAGTTTCCGCGGGCGCCCATGCAACGAATGTGAATAGAAAAAGTCGGTGTCTTTGGTAATAACGACACGTTCATCATCAACGGAAATCCGATTGATCTCACCATCCTTCGTTGCGTTGCCGTCGGGAAGGTCTAAGGTATGAATCGCGTCGTGTCCGCGCCCGGCAAGAACAGCGCATAACCGCCGAGGCAGTTGAGCGTCGACGAGGAATTTCATGTCAGCGCGAGATGCACGCTCCGCGCCGCAAGCATCCGCCGCGAGAACTCAAGGCAGGCCAAAATATCCTCGCGCACCAAATCGGGAAACTCCGCGAGCAAATCCTCGACGGAATCCCCTCCGGCGAGGTATTCCATGATGGTTTCCACCGGATACCGCAATCCCCGCACGCACGGCTTCCCGTGGCACACCTCCGGATCAACGGTCAGCCGGGATAACAACGTCTCGTCGCTCATGCACACAGTATACGCGAAGAGCTTTTACTTCGCCACCATCCTGTCAACAATTTACCCCTTGTCCCGCGCTTGCCCCCAGCACCGATCCGCACCGCCGCCCCCGTCGCCCCACACCCAACCCAGTGCAACAACTCCGGCTATCTATATAGGACCAATGAGTCCCACAGGCCCCATTCATCAGCCGGAGTCACCATGTGCACAGAAGCGCCACCCACGACCACTACCCGCCGCGGCACCCCCTGCGCCCGTTCCTGGGACCCCGAGTGGATCGCCCGCGTCGAACAACGCGAAGACGAACTCGACCGCCGGTCCTGCCGGACGGTTAATGCTGCGGCGCGCGCACCATCGGCCACGCCCCCTGCCCCGCGCCCTCCGCCCACCCGACCGGCCGCTGCGGACACCACGGCGGCTTCGCCCTCACTGGCGCACCCGACGGCAACCGCAACGCCTCCACCTTTTCTTTGGAAAAAGAAAAGGTGGAGGCAAAAGAAATCGATGTGAAATTTGGCCCTCTTCAACTGTGGTTTTTCTTTGCTTACTTTCTTTTTGTCAAAAAGAAAGTAAGTGCCCTGCGGAAACCACTGCACCGCCTGGAAGTCCTGCCCCCTCGGAGGCGGCGGTGCCGACAACGGCAAGGAACTCCTCTCGCGCGCCTACCCCGACCGCCCGGCCTGTCCCTTCGAGCAAGCCGAATACACCGCCGTCGTGACCGACGCGATGCGCCGATCCTGAGAACCGTAGCGCTGGCGTCCCGCCGGCAAAGGCGGACTCCACCCACACCGCAGACGATTCACCTTCAACCGAAGACCTCACCTTGGAGGCCACCCGGGACCGCATCCACAACCTAATCAACTCCGTAGTCCCCGAACTCTTCAAACCCCTCAAGACCAGTTCCCCTCCCGGCAGCAGCCTTCACCACATCCTCAACCCACACCCCCCATGATCATCCAAACAGATCCGTCCCATCCGTAAAATCCGTGGCTAATAAGGGGGTGGTTTTTCTCCGCGTGTTCCGAGGCTCCGCGTGAGCCCGCTCTTGACCCTATTCTGCGGGAGCAGAATCCGTCGGCGAGAGTTCGCGGATGCCCTGGGCGTTCGCGTTCTTCGCGCGGTCGAGCTGGCTGCGCGTGCAGGTCGCCTCGCGCAAGTCCGCCTCGCTGAGGTCGGCGCCGTCGAGCGAGGCGCCTTGCAGGTTGGCGTGCTGGAGGTCCGCGGCATGCAGGTTGGCATTGGCGAAACTCGCGCCTTGCGCGTCGATGGAGCGCAAGTAGGCGCCCCTGAATAGGCAGCCGTCGAAGGTGGCGCGTTGCAGGCCGGAGTGCTTGAGGTCGGCGATGGAAAAGTCGCAGTTGGTCACGGTAGCGTCGCGGAAATCCGCGTCTTGAAGGTCGGCCCCGGTGAAGTCCGAGCGATCGATCTTCGCGCCGCCGAAGGTGGCGCGCTGCGCTTTGATTTCCTTGAGGTGCGCGCCGATGATTTGCGTCTCATTCAGCCGCGCGTCTTCGAGATTGGCGTGCGAGAGGTCCGCGCCGTTGAGGTTGGCGCGCGTGAGGTCTGCGGTGCCGAGCTGCGCTTCCTTGAGGTCCGCGCCGTCGAGTTGCACGTCGCGCAGGATGGTCTTCTTTAGAATGGCGCGCTGGAGGATGGCCTTCGAGAGCTTGGCGCCTTCGAGGTTCGCGCGTTGGACTTTGGCTTCGTAGAGGTCTGCGCCGCTGAAGTCGGCGCGCGACAGTTCGGCCTTCTGCAAATTCGCGCGCTGCAAGATGCAGCCGCGCAAATCGGCCTCGACCAAATTCGCCCCTTGCAGATTCGCTTCACGAAGGTCGGGGACGACGCCCGGCGTGTTTGCGCGCCACGCGTTCCATCCCGTCACCCCCGCCTGCAGGAGCGCCAGATGTCCTTTGTCCGCCACGTCTGGCTTCCTTCACGGACCCAAGTCCACTTCCGCGAAACTCCACGATACGCGATCGCGTGGCGCCGGCTCAAGTCCCGGCGCTCGCGGACAATGTTTAAGTCGCTATGACACCGGGAGTTAGCGGCCCGCAATTGGCCTTAGGCGCGCGTGCGCTGCTACCATTGCGGCACGCTTCTCGGGGGAAAAGCGACTATGCTGGTTTCGGTCCTGATTTCATTGGCCCTATGCGCACAGACCGATCCGCCTCCCTCCGACGCCCCGGCCATCGATGCCGCCGCGCCGCATTCGCCGCGACTCGCACTCGACGCGCCGCTGGACTCCTCGCGCTTCACCGCGCCTGACGAGGCGATCGCCGCTGCATGGCAACGAGCGGCGCTATATATAGAAGCGCGGCGCGGCGAAGGTTTCGCCGCGGACTTGGGCGCGGCGGTCGGCCCCTTCTGGGGCGACATGGAGGTGGCGGGCCGCGCGTACCTCTGGCACACCGGGGACGCGAGCGTGTTGCGCGCGGGGATCGAGCGGATTTTTTATCCGTCGCCTGCTGCGCAGGCCGAGGGGCCGCCGGCGCCGCTCGCGGCGTACTCGTTGCTGTGGCCGCACATGCTCCACACGTATTACCTGCATACGGGCGACGCGAAATATACCCGGGCACTCTCGGAGTTCGCATTGCCTGAACTTGCGGCGCACTTCGAGGCTGCGCTCGGAGCCGACGGTCTGCTCGATGCTGCGAAGCTCTCCGCGTGGCCGGCTGAATTGCTCGCGGGCTTCTCCGCTGAGGCCGCGGGGAAACCGAACGCGGTATTGAACGCGTTTTATTTCCACGCGCTGAGCTATATGAAGGTGCTCGCGGCGGAGTTGGGACTGCCCTTCAGCGAGTATGCTGAGGCCTCGGCGAAATTGCAGCAGGGTTTCGACACGGCATTTTGGGACCCGAACGCGAATGCGTATCGGGACGCGCCGGGATTGGATGCGCACTCGGTGTTGTCCAGTGCGCTGGCGTTGAACTTTGGCCTTGCGCCGGCCGAGCGGCGCGACGCGATTGTGGCGCTGATTCGGCGCGACGGCGCGAATTGTGCCGCGGCGTTTCGTCCCTATGTGATTGAGGCGTGTCTGCGGGCTGGCGAGATGCAACTTGCGCTGGATCTGTTGACGTATGTGCAGGAGGCGTCAGGGGAACTGAGCATTCTGTACTTGATCCCGGAGTACGTGGCCGGACTCGGCCCCGCGGGCTTTGGCTGGCAAGGCGTGCAGGCCGCGCCGCGCGTCCCTCCTCGGCTGGATGCGTTCTCGTTGTCGATTCCGCTCCCCGCGGGCCGTGCGACGATGCACTACGCGCGCGACACTGGGGCGCGCCTCGTTCTGCCGCCGGGCGCCGGCGCGTGGGTCGAATCTGGAATCGGAGAACCTGTCATGGTGAAGAACGACCTGAGCCACGGCCGCGGCGAGATCACGGCCGCGCAACTCGAGCTGCTGAACTCGAAGGATTGGACCGCGCGCGCGGGTGAAGGCCGCGGCGTTTGGATATCGATCGGCGAGCAGGTGCTGCGTATCGTCGAGTCCGGCCGGCTGGTGTACCAGGCGCGCTGCGCGTCGTCGGCGTCCGGCATCGGCTCCGAATTGGACAGCATGCAGACGCCGCTGGGCTGGCATAAATTGGTCACCAAGCTCGGTGCGAAGGCCGTGCGTGGGCAGGTGTTCCGCTCGCGCCAGCCGACGCGCGAGGTGTGGCAGCCGGGCGAACAGCCTGCGGAGGACCTGGTGCTGACGCGGGTGATGCTGCTCGACGGGCTAGAGCCGGGCGTGAACCAGGGCGGCAGCGTGGATTCGTATGCGCGCAATATTTACATTCACGGCACGAACGACGAGGCGCGCCTCGGCACGCCGTCGTCGCACGGGTGCATACGCCTGAGCAACGACGATGTGATTGAAGTATTCGAGATCCTGCCCGAAGGCACGCCGGTGCTGATCACGGCGGAGTGAGTCTTTGTTGCGAATGTAGGGGCGGCCCCCGTGGCCGCCCTGTGCGTACCGGAGTCGCCGCTCCGAAGGCAGGGCGGGGACAGGGCCCCGCCCCTACGGCCTGTAGATTGTTTATTCTGGAAAACGACAAATCACGAAAAGCCGCCCCTACGGCGACGTTGGAGTTGATCGCGCGAAGTTGCATAAGGTCCCAAGAAATTCAGCGCGTTTGTGTGCCGGTGTACGTGGCCTTGTCCTGGGAGTCGAAGAAGTAGTTCGACTGCGGGCCGAACCAGCCTACTCCCCACGCCGCGTTGCGCGCGCCGTAGATGTTGGCGCCGGTGGTCCATGTAAATTTTTCGCTGGTCACGTGGCCGTCCGCCCAGAGGACGTTGGCGCGGCCGTGGTGGCGGAAGTGGATGGACGGCGAGGCGAAGCCCCACTCGGCGTTGCCGCGTGGCGCGTCCGGCGTGACGAACATGGGCGGCTCCGCGATACCGTATTCGATGATGTATCCGTCCTGTGGGAGCGCGGCGTCGGTGAACATGATGGTGTCGCCCGGCAATCGCACGCGCGAGTCGATCGTGCCGCGGCGCACATTCGCCGGGAAATCGTCGGCGTAGTCCGTGCCGCCGAGGTAGGCGGCGTTGTAGCCGTAGCCGCCGGTGCCGGACTCGAAGGCGTTGGGCGCGGTGTCGCGATTTTTGTATTCGAAGAAGATGGGGCACATCTTCACGCGCTTGTCCGGCAGGTACTCCGCGAGCGGGCCTTGCATCGGGTCGAAATCGTCGAGAATCGTCGCGCGCGCGCCGTGCCAGCGGACGAGGCCGCCGCCGTTTGCGTCGATGTCGGGCGCGGCGGGGACATAGTGGCCGTCGTGTTCCGCGGCGAACATGCTGTTGGCGAGATAGAGCTGGCGCAGGTTGTTGACGCATTGCACGGAGCGCGCTTGTTGGCGGGCACGGGAGAGGACTGGCAGAAGGATCGCGGCGAGCACGCCAATGATGGCGATGACGACGAGCAGTTCGATCATCGTGAAGCCGCGATTGCGGGGTCTTCCGGCGCGCCAAAGCGGCAGCGAGCTGCCGCGGTCCAAAGAGCGCGGCTGGTGAGTTGGGTGTCTGAAGTGGATGTAGAGCGCTGCCAGTGCGCCGAGCGCGGCCAGTAGCGATGAAACGTTGAGCGGGACTGCGGGCGGGTCTTCGCCGGCGAGCGGGGCGGCGATGGCGAAGATGCCCGCGCGTGTGGTCCGGAAGGTGACGGTGCGTGCGCCGAGGTCGGTCGTGACGCTCGAGATACCGGAGGCGGTGTAGTTGCCGCCGTCGAGGCGATAGACGGTGATTCCGTTTTCGTTGAGTCCGGCGAGTTGGCCGGTGGTGTAGGTGATGACGACTTCGGCGGCGGCGATCTGCGCGGCGGGGAAGTCGCTTTCGGAGGCCATCACTTCGAGCGCGGCGCCGCTGAGTGTCCGGCCGGCCGCCGGTAGTGGAGCGACGGGCGGGGCCACTGGGACCAGGTCTACGGTCGCGGAGAAGGTGCTGCTCGTGCGCGTGCCCGCTGCGAAGAGCCGCAAGCGATTGCCCAGCAAATCCTGCGCGGTGCCGAGCAGCGTGCCGGAGGGACTGCCGCCTTCGATGGTGGGAATTTCGAGCGCCAGCACGGTGCTCTCCGGCCGCACGGGGTCAGTCCCCGCGACGCGGAGCTCGTAGTCGTCGAGAATGCCGTCGGTGTCGGAGTCGACGCTGGGGGCGACGTCGGCGGCGGCCATGATTTCCGGTGAGGCCGTGCCGACGGACATCGAGCGCGAGACGAAGGGGCTGAGCCGGACGTATTGGAACTGCGTGAGGCCTGCGGGCGCGCCGTTTTGCGCGATGGCCCAGGCGATGTCGAAGGCGTCTCCCCCGCCGCTGCGCGGGGTCATGCCGACGGCGAGCGGGTTGTCCGGCCGGACGTAATTGTCGAGGTAGGGCGCGAGCGTCGGGCTCATTTCGGCGTAGCCCCAGTTGTATTCGGTGGACGAAGGCCCGGTCGCGACGGAGAGTGTGTTGGGATTCGTGATGGCGCCGGCCATGAACAATTCCTGCCCGGCGGCGAACACATTCGTGTCGCCCGCATTCTCGGTGACCAGGGGGAGCGCTCCGCCGGTGTAGGGAAATGCGCGACTGCCGGGGACCAAAAACCAATTGACGCCGTCGTCGCTGATTTCGATTATGGCCGGCTCTTCAAATTTTCGTTGCTGATTTCCGCCGACCCAGAACGCATTCGAATAGACGATACAGTCGAGTCCGAAGGCGTTGAGCGGATCATCGGTGACGGGTGTGTTGAATTTCAGCACGAGCCGACCGCGGTTCAGGAGCGTGGGTACGCCGAGGCTGACGACGGTTTTCACGCCCGCGTCGTCGTTAAAGGGTTCGCTCGGGCCAAGTCCGCGCGGCGGACCGAGCGCGACGGCGGGTGTCGTGTAGCCCGTGACGGGGCTCGTGGCGGAGTAGTCGACGACTTGATCGGCCCAGGGATCGTCTTGGGCGTGCGCGGGAAGTTGGGCGAGCGTGAGAACTAGGGCAAGGGCCATCCATGTGGCGCGCGAGACCGGGTTGTGCCGAAGTCGGTCGCCGGCGCGATGATATGGATGGCCCGCAATCATTTTCTCTGCACAGTCCCGGTGCGGCGTGTGGCGCGTGCAGACAGGCCCACGGCCACGGCAACGGCCAGCGCGAGGGAAATCGCCGCGATCGGATTGAAGATTGGCGCGAGTACGGCGCGCGTCGCGGCGCGGGCGGCCGGGCGCTGAGAAATCCACGCCGCAGCCGCGGGGCCAAGGCGGTAGTATGCGTCTGTGAAGGCGGCCCCGGAGGCGGAGTCCAACAGGGCGCGGTCGCGGAATGCGCGTAAGCGGCCGAGTTCGTCGGTCATGGGCGTGCCGTAGGCGGCGGTGGCGATGAAGCAGCCTCCTCCTCCCCCGCTCACTCCGCCGGTGCCGTCGAGGCGATCGCTGGCGGCCGCGACGGCGAAATCGAAGTCGTCCCCACCCATCGCCGCAACGTTATCGAACTCGGTCAAGTTGGTGAAGGTGTCGCCGTCGGCGTCGCCGCTTGCGAAGTAGGGCTCGTAGGCGAGCGGCGCTCCGCGCGAGACCAGCGTGTCCTCGACGAAGAGCGGCAGGCAGTTTTCCGTGTCGGTGCAGGTCACCGTCGAGTAGGTCCCGCTGAGGGGCGTGGCCGCGCCGCTGAGGAGCGCGAGCACGGCGTCCTGCATGGCGTCGTTCATGAAGAGCAGCACAGGGATGATCCGGCTGTAGGCCGCGAGCGCTCCCGCGCTGGCCTCGGTGGCGAAGACTTCGCCGTTGTCGTCGTAGGCGGTGTTCGTTGCGAAGGTGAGCGCGTCGTCCTCGTTTACCCGGCACGAATAGAGCTCGACCAGTTCGAGCATCGCGGTATCGGGGATGGTGTCAGCGTCCAGATCCGTCGCGCCCGGGCTGAATTGCGCGATGAACTCTGCGAACTCGGTGTCGATTTCGTCGAACTCGCTGCACGGGCTGTCCGGCGGGATGACGGGGAGCATGGTTATCGAGGCGTAGGCGTCCGGCGGATTGACGCTCGGGTCGATCGCGAGCACTTGATCGGTCTTGCGGCTGTAGACGAGCGCGTAGGCGGGACCGGTGCCAGCGGGGTCCAGCGTGTCCAGGATTGTGGCGGGAGTGGTGTCGGGATCCACCCATTGAACGCCACCGGTCCCGACGCTGTTCTCATCGCCGCCGATCAGCAGCGTACCGTCGGTGGCGACACCGGAAACGCCGCCGTTCAGGAATTGCCCGATGGCGCCGACGGGTGTGCCGTCGGTAGTCCAACTGAGCGGCGTGGAGTCGGTGAAGGCGGTGGTCAGTGCCGACTCGCTGAAGTAGCGCAGCTCGCGCGTCGTGGGATTCATCACATAGACGCGGTCCGCCGAGGGGTCGAGGCCGAGCGCCGCGGGCTGCGAACCAGCCGGCTTTTGCACGACGAGACGGGCGACCGCCGGTGTGACGGAGGTGTCCACGAGGACGATTTCCGCGCCGACGAGATCGTCGCGCACGCGATCGAGCAGGATGTAGCGGTCGCCCATGAGCGCGCCGGTTGTATGCGTCGGAACGTCAATCTCTTCACCCGTGACGAAATCCTTCGCAGCGTTTATGTCGCTGATTTTGTAGAGGACGCCGTCCGCGCCGCTGCCGAGAATGACGGTTTTGTTGTTCGAGCGAATTCCGACGAAGGAGGGATCGCCGGCGTAACCGGCGCCCGAGGGTTTCAATTCCGAACTGGGCTCGCTCAGCCGTGTCAGTTGCTGGAAATACACGGTGTCACCATCCCACAGGATGAGGCGGCCGCGACTGGATTCGGCGGCGCCGAGCGTGAGCGTGGCGCCCGCGACCGGGTCGGGATACTGGGGGGCGACGCGGAAGGTCGCAATATCCGGGATCACGACGGCACTCGCCGCGCGGTACGCGCAAATGAGACCCAACGCCAGCACGAAACGCATGAAGTCGCTCCTTCCGGGGCTGATGCAGGCCGGGATGCGGCTGGAGCGGCGCCGCAGCGGGGGCAGACGGCCCCAATAGGAGCGTATTCCCCCGTGCGCAGCGCGGCTGGCCGCAACGGCGCTTCGGCGGCGATGATTCGCCGCGTTGCCCGGCCCGTTGCATCGTCACGGCGGGCCCTTCAATGCAGCGGCCCGCCTTGAGCGAAAGTCTACGCAACACGCGCGGGACAATCAAAGAGCGGATCGACATCGCGCGTGGCATCAGGCGATCCTCCTGCGGCGTCTGAGGCGCAGCGCGCACACGGCAAGCGCGATGGCGGCCAGCGCCAGCCCCCATGCGCCCGCCGCGGGGAGTGCGGCGACACCGTTCTGCGTGGCGTGGAAGATCAGCGGGTCGCCGAAGCTGGGCGGGAACTCGACGGCGATGAAGTCTTCCGTTGCGTCGTTGTAGATCATGCCGTAGAAGGGACCGGAACCGGCGGGGTCGAAGGTGGTGATCACGTTGCCGCTGCCGGGATTGACCTCGACGATCTCGCCGAATCCGGCCATGACGAGGTTGCCGGCCGCCGTGACGCCCGAGACGCCGCCGAGGGGATAGGCGAAGGGCGTGCCGATGTCGGCGCCGGCGCTCCATGCGACCGTGCTGCTGGTGTTGAAGGCGTTGATGATGCTGGCGGCGGAGAAGGATTTGTACTGGCCGTTGCCGCTGTCGGCGACGTAGAGCGTGCCTCCATTCACGGCGACCGAGGCGGAGAAGGAGCCCGCCGGTTTCGTGATGATGGTATCGCGTGCGGGGGACTCCGGCCGGCGGAGCACGGTTAGCGGAGCGCGCACCGAGCGCGCGATGGAAATATCAATGACGATGATTTCGGCGGGCGAGCCGAAGTCGCCGCGATCGAAGGCGACGAGCGTCGAGTTGAGAAAGGCCGCCGCGTAGTGACTGGGCACGACGATCTCGTCGCCGCTTTGGTAATCCTGCGGCGCATTGAAATCGAAGGGATAAACATTCGCGGTGACTCCGTTTCCGAAGCCCGCGCCGAGCAGGACGTAGTCCTCGTCGAAACTCAGCGTGGCGAAGCCGGGATCGCCGATGTACCCCGAGGCGACCGGATCGAAAACGGCGGAGCCGGGCGCGCGCTGGATGAAGACGACGTCGCCGTTCCACAGGAGGTAGCGCCCATCGGGCAGCGAACAGCCGACGACGCCACTCGCGCCGGGGGCGGCTTGCGGAATGTTCGCGGCGACGCGAAAATCCGATTCATCGGGCAATGCGAATGCGGCAGAACTCAAAAGCAATGCAAGTGCAAAAGGGATAGTACGCACGATGACTGTTTTCCTCTGTTTCCGTCATGGACGAGGTTGTGCTTCGCCGGTGCGCGGCTGTCGCCGGATGCACCTGTGGCGAAACGATTCCGTTACGCTCGGTCCGTGGAAAAAAGAGGCAGAATTAGGAAGGCCTCAAGCCTAATGCTGCACCAACTCTTTCCGCGAAGTTGTTGCAAATACGTGGGTGGTGGGCAGGTCTTCTGGCTTCCGGGTCTTCCTACTCCCCGCGCCTTCCCATCCTGTCGGACAGTGGCGTATCGCGGGTTTCGTCGCCGGTTACAGCAGCGCGACTGCGGCGGATTCTCACCGCCTTCCCTGG
Source organism: Candidatus Hydrogenedentales bacterium (assembly GCA_038916785.1). Classification (GTDB taxonomy): domain Bacteria; phylum Hydrogenedentota; class Hydrogenedentia; order Hydrogenedentales; genus VFKU01. The sequence goes on from JBCLBO010000003.1 coordinate 16,331, forward strand.
GCCCGTTTCTGGATCAACGTTGTGCAGTCCCCTCCCTTCGTTGAGATCAGTGCGAATATACGGCCCTGAACGCCATCTGTCAAGAGGAATTTTTTTTTCCGGGACCGACTCGGCGATCGAGGGATTTGGTTCCAGGAAAGAACTGCGGGCGGCGCAGGATGAGGTCCCAGAATTTGCAGTGGTCGATACCGGCGTGGCGGCGTGCGGCGCGTTCCTCGAGTGCTGCGGGGATGTAGGCGAGGGCTTCGTACCAGGTGCGGATGTGGACGAGGACCTTCCACGCTTCGCGGTTGATGAGCGCGCGGCCGACCGCGCGCGTTTCGCCGAGGGCGAAATCGAGCAGCGCGACGCAGATTTTTTCTCTTGGGAAATTTCGCAGGACGATGCGCGCGCGGTTGCGGGTGTTAAGGTGGTACTTCCGGCGGGCCTGCGCGCCCTCCCCCATCGTTGCGCTGAATTTGTGATAGATGACGGCCTCCGGGCAGGTGAGCACGGTGTACCCGGCGTTCCACAGGCGCATCGATAGATCGAGATCGTCGAGATAAATACCGAAGTCCTCGGGCAGCAGGCCGGTCTTGCGCAGGGCCTCGCTGCGGATGAAGAAGCCCGCGCCGCACACGCCGATGACGGGCACGTGGTCGTCCCATTTCGGACCGTTGATCTCACCGATGCCGCGATCCCAGGCGGCTCCTATGGTCGAGGCGACGAGGCCGATGGAGTTGATGAAGCGCGGCTCGTCGAACATCAGTAGCTTGGGCGCGAGCGCGCCGATGGCGGGTTCGCCCTCGGCCAGGGCGACGAGACGCTGGATCGCGTCTGGCGCGATCCGTGTGTCGTTGTTGAGCAGGAGGATGTAGTCCGCACCCAACTCCAGGGCGCGTTGCATCCCGGCGTTGTTCCCGCCGGACCATCCGAGGTTTTTATCGAGCAAGACGAATTCGACGCGCGGATCGTTTCCGAATTTCTGGCGGACGAATGCGGCTGAGCCGTCGGTGCTCGCGTTATCGACGAGAACGAACCGAGCTTCGGCGTAGGGGGACGCGGTGAGCGAGGTGAAGCAGGCGTCGAGATGTTCCAGACCGTTCCAATTGATGACGAGGACGTGGACAGTGGGGTTCGGCATTGGTCGTGGAGTATAGCAGCGCCGGAAAAGGCACCGGGAACCCTGTCCACACTCCTTCGACGCGCGGAGCGTGATGACTACGATCGGGGATTAGTGCTTCGGGCCCTTCTGCACGCGGGACTGCGTGGCGCGGGTGCGTTCGTCGACGATGCGATCCGCGATATTGCGCACCTGGAGTTCGAGCCAGTTCATCGTATGGCTGGATTCGCGGTAGTCCGCCGCGCCGTACATGTCTACGCGGCCGGTCTTGTGGAGCAGATCGGCCTGTTCTTGGCGCGCCGGTTGTTCGGGGGCGTAGACGGCTAGCGTCATGCCGCCATTCCGGCGCACGACCGAGAACGAGGGGATGTCGCTGGGGCCGTCGGCGATGTAGATCATGTTTTTGACGGGCACGCGGCGGTCTTCGGGGGCGATGGAGTCGTTGACCGAGATGCCGGCGTTCGCGTTGACGCCTTTGTTGATCTCGAAGATCGCGCGCGTCTTGGTCGTGTTATCGAGGAGGCCGGCGACCTGGCTAATCTCCCCCGCTCCCGGTTGTCCCTTCAGGTCGTAACTCGGCTGCGCGGGCGCCTCGATGAAACCCGAGGCCCAGACGCCGTCGACTTTCGGGAACACGGCGGAGCCGCGGATCATCGGTTCGAGGCCGGTGCTGACGATGTAATGTTCGAGGCGGAGATCGGCGTCGCGGTACTTCTGCGGGGCAAGTACCTCGCGCAGGCGGTCGAAAGCGGCGGGCAATCCGGCGAAGAGGCGTACCTGGGCGCCCAGCGCGCACAGCTTTTCGTTCGTGAGCCCAGGCATGCGCCCGGCGCGTACGTAGGAGAGCAGGTGCGTGAGGTAGCAAGTGTCCGGCTGGACGCTGACATGGGCGCGCGCGTAATACTGCGGCAGGGCGTTCACTTCGGCCCAAAAGGCGTCCTCGTTAATCCCGTAATGCTCGAAAATCGGGCGCTGCATGTTGTCCGGTGACAGCGTGCGGTCGAAGTCCCAGATGAGGGCGATGACGTTTTGTTGGAATAGACCCCGCTCGTCCACGATGCGATCCCGGCGCCGACTGGTTTGTGAGGCGGAACTCTAACACTCCGCGGTGGGCGCGGCCAAGAGTTCGGGGGCCTGGTGAGGCCGGCGTAGCGGGTAGGGGCAAGGGACGTTGCTTAGACAGGATTTACATGATCAACAGGATTTCAAATCCCGGAACTCAATCTTGTAGATCGTGTAAACCATCCCCGCTCTTCTTAAGGCCCGTTGCAGGGCAGCTTATTTTTTGCGAAATTTTCGCGGTATTGCGATTGTTTTTGGAGGTCGGACCGAAAAATTGATCGGTGTGCGCGTGAAGAACCAAGATTAGGCGTCGGTCTGCATCCGCGGGGGCGCTGCGGGCCTGACGGGCAGCAAGTGATCCAGGGGGAGCGTCGCCGTCTATGGCGCACGCGCAGGGGGACTCCGGCGGCGACGCGGCCAGGGTATATGTCATCGTGGCGCTCATCGCGGCGTTCGTGTGCGTTGCGTTTGCTGCTGCGGCTTCGTGGGTCGTCGCCGCGATGTATGTCGCGGGATCGTTCGAAGAATCGAGCGGGTTCGGCCCGAAGATTTTCTTGAAGGCGGCAGTGTTTACGATTCTCGCTGCCGCCTGTCTGTGGATCGCCTGCCAGCGCCGCTTCGCGTTCACGCCCGGAACTGGCTCCGCGCGAAGTGTGCGGTTGGGGTCGCGTTGGGGCTTCCTCCCTGGCGCGCTGATTGCCGCGCTGCTGCTCTTCCCGAATCTGGATCGCCATCCGTGGCCAGCACCGGATGAGCTGCATCATCTCGTCGTCGCGCGCAATCTCGCTGAGCATGGGGCCTACGCTTCGGGACTCACCCCCAATCTCGTCTGGTTTGATCACTACGATTCCGTGGGCGCACCGGTGATCGGGCTGGTCGCTGCGGCTTTCGACACCTTCGGCGTGGGCCTGGCGCCTGCGCGCGCGGTGCTCGCGGCGTTCGGCGTCGCGTTTACGGTTCTCGTCTATTTTGTCTTCCTGCCTCTGTACGGCGCGCGGGCGTCTGGGCTGGCGTCCTTCTTTGCGCTGGCGGCCTTTGGCACGATCTATCTTTCGCGTTCGCTCTACGGGGAAGTTCCCGCGCTCGCGTTTGTCCTGCTCGGACTCTTGGCGTGGCGGCGCGGCCTCGCGCGTGATCGCGGGGCGCTGTTGTTGATCGCGGCCGGACTGTGCTTTGGACTCGCCGTGCTTACCAAAGCCTTCATGGCGGCTGCGGCGCTGGCGGTCGTGGGCGCGTATGTGTTCGACAGGGTCAGCCACCGGCGCATATCCCCGCGCGGCATCCTGCTGCCCGCTGCGGGGACGCTCGTGATTATGGGCGCGTGGCAGGCCGTCGAGTTCGCCGGGCGTCACCTCGTCGCTGGGGACAAACCCTCGCTCGCGCTGTATTACCGCCACAGTCTTAGCTTTGGGTTGGGGCCGGTGTGGGAGAACATTGGGCTGGTCGCCACGGTGGTCCCGGTCCTCGTCTTGGGGGTGTTCGCCGTCGGGATGGCTGTTCCAAGGGTGTTCCGCGACCATTACGACCCGGCGCTCGTTGTGCTTTTCCTTCTGGCGCCGCTCACGGTGTTCTGGTTCGCGTTCTTCACGCCGATGCATCTCCCCCGTTATCTTTGGTATCCGGCCGTGATCGCCGCAATGTTCTCCGGGCCCTTGGCGGATCGAGTGATGAGCGCCGGACGAATCGCGCCAGCTATAAATCCTCGCGTGTTCACGCCTGCGCGCGTGGCCGTTGCGGGGTTGTTGGCCTGGGTGTACCTCGCGCCGGGAGTGGAGATGGCATACAAGGTTTTTTCGGCGGATCAGGCCGGACCGGACCGTGCCGTGGCGCGCTACGTGGCGGAGTTGCCGGCTGGTGCACGCATCGCAACGACGTATTGGCCTGCGGAGCGGTTGCTGAATTTTCTCGACGCGCGGCGCGTGACCGTGTTGACGCCGGGCACGGTGGCCGGGGCGGACTACGACGTGCTGATCGACAGCGATCGCGCGGAGGTCGCGGCAGGGCCGGGCGACGATTCTGGACAGCGCTTTGGGCACTATGTGGTGTATCGCATGGATGAGGGTGCGGAACAGTTGGCGAGCATGAGGGGGAATCCATGAACGAGCGCGTGGCGTCGGTGTCCATCTTCTATCCGTGCTACGAAGATTGGGGGACGATGGGGAGCATGGTGTTGCTCACGGTGCAAACGGCGGAGCGGCTGGGTCTGGACTACGACATTACGCTGGTGGACGACGGCAGCGGCGAGCAGACGCAGGACGTGTTGCGCGAGATTGAGGCGCGCTTCGCGCAGGTGCGGGTCGTGCATCACGCCAAGAACCGCGGCTACGGCGGCGCGCTGCGCAGCGGGTTTGCCGCGGCGACGCGCGAATGGATATTTTATACGGACGGCGACGCGCAGTACGACGTGCGCGAACTCGAGCGGCTTGTCGCCGCGGCGGGGCCGGAGGTCGACGTCGTGCAGGGGTACAAGATCACACGGCACGATCCGCTGCACCGCATCGTGATCGGCCGCATGTATCACTGGCTGGTGAAACTCGCTTTTGGATTGCGCTTGTGCGATGTGGACTGCGACTTCCGCCTGATCCGGCGGCGCGTGTTCGACGAGGTGAAGCTCGAGAGCGACAGCGGCGTGATCTGCGCGGAGATGATGGTGAAAATCCAGCGCGCGGGGTTTCGGGTGGTGCAGGTGCCTGTCCACCACTTCCAGCGCGCGCACGGCAAGTCGCAATTCTTCAATTTCCGGCGCATCGCGCGGGTCGGCTGGCAGTTGTCCGGCCTGTGGCTGCGCCTGGTGCTGCTTCGCCCGCTCGCTACTCCGGCGCCTGCGCATGATCCCCTTTCTCGAGCTCAAGACCCAGTTTCAAGCGATTGAGCCCGAGCTCCGGGCCGCGATCGATCGCGTGCTCGCGCGGGGGTGGTATGTCCTCGGCGAGGAGTGCGCGGCCTTCGAGCGGGAGTTCGCGGCGTATCTCGGGATCGATCACGCGGCCGGCGTCAATTCCGGGACGGACGCGATCGGCCTGGCGCTGCGCGCCTTGGGGATCGGCCCCGGGGACGAGGTCATCACCGCTGCGAACACGTGTGTTCCTACCGCGGTGGGCATTGTCTCCGCCGGTGCGACGCTCGTGCTGGCCGACGCCGACCCGCGAACCCACACTATTGATGTGCAGTCTGTTGCATCGGCGATTACGCCGAAGACGCGGGCGATCGTGCCTGTGCACCTTTACGGGCACCCCTGCGACATGGACCCGCTGATCGCGCTGGCGCGCGCGCATGGGCTGGTCGTGGTCGAGGATTGCGCGCAGGCGCATGGCGCGCGCTACCGTGGAAAACACTGCGGGACCTTGGGCGACGCTGCCGCGTTCTCTTTCTATCCAAGTAAGAATCTTGGGGCGTTTGGCGATGGTGGCGCGGTGGTGACGCGTGATGCCGAGGTCGCCGGGCGCCTGCGGCGCTTGCGTCACTATGGGCAGGCGGACCGCTATCATCACGTCGATCAGGGCGTGAACAGCCGGCTCGATGAAATGCAGGCGGCGATCCTGCGCGCCAAGTTGCCCTATTTGGATGCGTGGAACGCCGCGCGGCGCGGGCGGGCGCTGCGATACATTGAGCGGCTGCGCCATTGCCGCGCGCAGATGCCGGTCCAGGCGGAATGGGCCGAGTCGTGTTGGCACCTCTTCGTGCTGCAATCGCCGGAGCGCGACGGGCTGCGGGAGCACCTGAAGGGGCGCGGCATTGGCACGGAGATCCACTATCCCGTGCCGTTGCACTTGCAGCCATGCTACGCGCATTTGGGATATCGCGAAGGACAGTTTCCCGTGTCCGAGCGCGCGTGCCGCGAGGTGCTTTCATTGCCGTTGTATCCGGAGCTGACGCTGGGCGCCGTTGACGAAATTTGCGCAGCGATCGAGGGCTTCTTCGCGTGAACCGCGACGAGTACGGCCGGATGTACGCGGTCGAAGACCTGCATTGGTGGTATCGCGGGCTGCGCGCGCTCACTTGGCAGTTGTGGGATGCGCTGCCGGACAAACCCGCGGGGCCGCTGCTCGACATTGGCTGTGGCACTGGCGGGACGCTCACGGGCGCGCCGGTGAGCGGCGTGGGTGCCGATATGTCCCCGGAGGCGCTGCGCTTCTGCCGGGAGCGCGGCCAAAGGCAGCTCGCGCGCGCCGACGCCTCGGCGCTGCCGTTTCGCGATGCGAGTTTCGTCGGGGCGCTCATGCTCGATGTGCTCTATCATCGCGCCGTGACTGATCCGGCGGCGGCGCTGCTCGAGGCGCGGCGAGTCCTGAAACCGGATGGCGTGCTGATCGTGAACGTGCCCGCGTACAACTGGTTGCGGTCTTCGCACGACGCCGCGATCCATACCGCGCGGCGATTCACGCGGTCCGAGTTGCGCGCGCTCCTTGCGACAGCCGGATTCCGCGTCGAGCGCATCACGTACTGGAACACGCTCCTCTTCCCCGCCGCTGCAGCGGTGCGCCTACTGCGGAAGTCCGCGGCGCGAAACACTTCGGACCTCGCCAATTATCGCCCCGGCGCGGTCACACGGCTGCTCGAAGGCGCGTTGGGCATCGAGCGGAGCTGCCTCCGCGCGGCCGATCTCCCCTTCGGCCTGTCCGTGATCGCCGCAGTGCGTTCCGCGTAACGCGCCGCCACTACGGTCGCGTCTCCGAGAGAACCCCTATTACTATGTAGCGTCTGTTGCACTCCGGAAATCGGGGTGCGGAACAAGGGCCGGTGTCCAGGATGGAACAGTAGTGTAGGTGATCCGGCGGGAAAAGGGGTTCGGGAAACAATGGGTATGGAAACGTGTAAGTTCAGTGGGCCGTGAAGGTTAGAGGGAATTTCTCCGCAAAGTGTCAAGTGAATACTGGCGTTGTTCATCCGAACAGAATGTCGAGGTACTCAGAAAACCAAGTGTGCGGTTCGGAGCGTGCACGCGGTTGTCGGCGGGCTCTCGCCGAGTCTGCGCCGCTGCCTGACCACGACCAACCTGATCGAGTCGCCGCACTCGGGCGTGCGCGCGCGCACCCGGCGCGTCAGCCGCTGGCAGGACGGCGCGATGGCGCTGCGCTGGGCGGCCACGGCCCTGCTCGACGCGGAGAAAAACTTCCGGCGCATCATGGGCCACCAGGACCTCTAGCAACTCAAGGCCTGGCTCGACGACCTCGAACAGAACCAAGCAATGGAAACCGGAGACCAAGCAGCGTAACATCAGCGGCGGGGCCACCACCGCCTTCAACTACGATTGGGACAGCCTCTCGGAGTTAAAGAGGGCTTTTTCAATAGCTCCACAGCCTAATATTGGCGCGACCGGAGGAGGCCATGGAAGCCCAAACCAAATACGCCAAGAGCGGCGACGTTCATATCGCCTACCGAGTCTTTGGCGGCGGCCCGCGCGATATTGTGCTGATCCCAGGTACGATCTCGCATGTGGAACTCTTCTGGGAATTATCGGCGCAAGAGTACCTGCTGAAAAGGCTCACCTCTTTCGCCCGGGTAATCGTCTTCGACAAGCGCGGCCAGGGGCTCTCCGATCGGGTCGCCCAGCAGACCCTCGAAGAGCGTACCGGTGACGTGCGGGCAGTGATGGATGCGGCCGGTTCGAAGTGTGCAACCGTCTATGGCTGGTCGGAAGGCGGCCCGATGTGCCTGATGTTCGCCGCTACCTACCCCGAGCGAACGTCGGGCCTTGTGTTGTACGGCACGTTTGCGTCGATGAAGGCCCCCCCGTGGGCCGTGCCCCCCGAGCAATTCGAGTTACTCCTTGGCGAAATGAGCAACCACTGGGGCAAGGGCACTCTCGTCGGTATCAATGCACCGAGCCAGGTCAAGAATGAAGCTTTCGTTCAATCGTTTGGCCAGCTCGAGCGGGCCTCAGTAAGTCCAGGGTCTATTCTCGCCCTGATGCGAGCCAATTACGAGATCGACGTCCGCCACATTCTGCCTTCGATCCACGTGCCGACCCTGATCCTCCATCGCGCGGGTGATGCGCTCGTTCCGGTCGCAACCGGGCGCTACCTGGCCGAGCACATCCCCGGAGCCAAGTATACCGAGATTCCAGGCACCGACCATCTGGTAACTGACGCTGACACGCAGGACATCATCGTCGACGAGATCGAGGAATTCATCACCGGCATTCGACACCGCCCGGAGCCGGACCGCGTGCTGGCCACCGTGATGTTCACCGATATCGTGGGCTCGACCGAGCGCGCCGTCGAGATGGGCGACCGCCAATGGCGCGAACTGCTCAACAACTTCTATGCCGCGGTGCGCAAAGAGCTTGCGGTCTTCCGTGGCCGTGAAGTGAACACCGGAGGCGACAGCCTGTTTGCCACCTTCGATGGGCCGGCGCGCGCGATACGATGCGCCTGTTCGCTACGCGAAAGAGTGCGCTCGCTAGGACTGCAGGTCCGCACCGGGCTGCACACCGGCGAGTGTGAGTTGATCGGCGACGACGTGGGCGGCATCGCGGTGCATATCGGAGCGCGCGTGGCGGCCATGGCTGGCCCCGACGAAGTGCTGGTTTCCAGCACCGTCAAGGACCTCGTGGCCGGCTCGGGACTCCGCTTTGCCGATCAGGTGACGCACAGCCTAAAGGGCGTGCCGGGCGAATGGCGCCTGTACGCGGTTCAATAAGCGATTGTTCCCCGGCTTTCGTCCGACGGAGTGTCAATAAGAGTTTGAGGATAAATAGGATAAATAGGGACAGCCACCTATTTATTGATATGCCCGTGCTATTCATAAATAGGTGGCTGTCCCTATTTTACTAAATAGAGAAGCCTTCGCCCCCTGGTCGCCGGGAGAGCCCGCTTGAAGCGCGCCGATATCCGAGAACTACATTACATCGTGCACATCGAAACCGTGCCAAGCATCCTTGAACGCGGGATTCTCTCACACGATTTGGCGGAGCGAGTGCCTCACATCTCAATCGCGATGGAAGAAATTCAAGTTCGACGAGCCAACAAACAAATCCCTGGGGCGCGTACCCTACACGAGTACGCAAATCTCTATTTCGACGCATGGAACCCGATGCTCAGCAAGGTCCGAGACCGCAACGACCAAATCTGCATACTGCGGGTTAGTCCAGCGGTCCTGGATCTGCCGAATGTCATTGTGGCGGACCGTAACGCATCGAGCCGCTGGGCGAGATTCCTTACCACAGACGTGGGAATCGCCGTATTGGACTCTGCCCTGCTGTTTGCGCGAGACTGGAGGCATCCCGGTGACCAAATCGAAGAATGGCGTCACAAGTCCATAAAGTGTGCGGAGACATTGATTCCAGATTCCGTCGCAGCAAGGCATATTGTAGGGGTCTACCTTGCAAACGACCGCGCACTCGCGTCTTGGAACGCTTTGAATACTGAGTTGCCTGCGAGCGTCGATAGAATGAGATTTTTCTAACGGGGGCGTCAATGAAAGTTCTTGTCGGCGACATGTTCGAGTCGCCCGCGCAGACGCTGGTAAACACCGTCAATTGCGTCGGGATCATGGGCAAAGGAATAGCGCTTGAATTTAAGAAGCGATTCCCCGATATGTTTGACGACTACGTTCAGCGCTGTGAGCGAAACGAGGTCCGCCCTGGCGTGCCCTATCTTTATCGATCGATGCTGCCTCCGCAGATCGTTAACTTTCCAACCAAGGACCACTGGAAATCTGTGTCCCGAATCGAGGACATCGAACACGGACTGGAAAATCTGGTCGCGCACGTTGGAGACTGGGAAATCACTTCCTTGGCTCTGCCGCCACTCGGCTGCGGCAACGGCCAATTGGAGTGGCGTGACGTTGGCCCGCTCATTTACCGATACACATCTCAAATGGAAGTCCCTGTCGAGCTCTACGCTCCATACGGAACGCATCCCCGTGAATTGACCTTAGATTTTCTGAAAAAGCCAGGCCGGACCGCTGGCGCCAGTCGGGCCAGGGCCGAGAACGGCAGTCAAACCAGCCTGAACCCGGCTTGGGTAGCCCTTGTGGAGATACTCAGTCGCATCGAGTCTCAGCCCTACCACTGGCCCGTCGGCCGCACGGTCTTTCAGAAAATTGCGTACGTCGCGGCACGTGAAGGACTGCCGCTGGCGCTCGACTACCGCAAGGGCAGTTTCGGACCTTTTAGTGCCGGACTGAAAAACGTCCAGACACGACTTGTGAACAGCAATCTGCTCCAAGAAAAACGCGCAGGCCGTATGTTTCGCGTGCTGGTCGGACCAAATTACAAGCGCATCCGTAAAGACTACGAACAAGCGTTGTCGCGCTGGACCGATACCATTGAGAAAACTGCCGACCTCTTCGCGCGGATGAACACACATCAAGCCGAGATCGCCGCTACGGTTCTATTCGAGGCCGACGCCCTAAAAAGCCAACGAAGCGTCCCTCCCACCGAAGGCCAACTCCTGTCCGCTGTCATGGATTGGAAGCAAAAGAGGAAACCTCCCCTCGACAAGGGTGAGGTCGCCTCTACCATCCGAAACCTCGGCGTTTTGAGTTGGTTGGACGTTCAATACGATCCTGAATTGGCCGTTCCGTCGGAAGAGACAGTCTGACCCATCGCGCGTTCCAACGCGCGTAAATTGCCGACGCATTCGGTAAAATAGGTTTTACTCTATTTTACTCCCCCCGATTTTTGGTCCAGTCAGAGTGAGAGGATGACCTCGGGTGTGGTGGCGTTGGTGGAACGCAAGGAGGCCGTAGGCTGGCTGGATCGGAACTGAGGGCGCTTCACTCTGGAACGTCGATGACGACCATGCGCTGCGGGTACTTGCCGAGCTTTAATCGCTTTATCTCGCGATAGGTGGCAGTGTCGATGATGGAGAGGTCGTCGCTGCCCCGATTGGAGACGTATGCGAATTTGCCGTCGCCGCTGAAGACGAGGGCGTTGGGGTCGGTGCCGACGGGGATGTTTGTGACGTGCTCCAGTCCGGGGTGGGTGTAGACCGCGACGAAATTGAGTGCGCTGCCGTTGCACCATAGTTCAGTCTCGGCGGGGTTGAGCGTGATGCCGTGGTTGACGTTGTGCGGGTAGGCCTTGGGCATGGGGACTTCGCGGCCGAGGCCGGGCAGGTGGATCGTGCGTTGTTCGCGCGTCTTGGGGTCGAGCACGATGAAGCCGTGCAACCACGACTGCTGGACGTAGATCCGCGATTCGTCGCGGGTGACTGTGAAGGGCCGGACCGCGTCCCGAAAGTTGAACACATCTGTAACTTCAAGCGATTTCACGTCGATGACGTTGAGCGTGTCGTTCATCATTGTGCCGACGTAGAGCTGCTCGCCGTTTGCAGACAGCTCCGTGCCGTGGCCACCGTGGCCAATCCAGATTTTCTTGATGACGGCGCGTTTCTCGACGTCCACGACAGCGAGCCACCAAGTGTCGTAGTAAGGCACGAAGACCAGTTTGCCGTCGGCAGATGCGCACATGTGGTGCGGCATTCCGTCCAGATCCATGCGCCAGCGGATCTGATCGGTTACAGTGTCGATCGCAATGAGTTCACCGGTCTCCCCCACGTTCTTCGCACGCGAACCGGGCATGTCGCCGTGGATACGATTGACGTACAGCGTCTTGTTGTCAGGCGATTTGGTGACGTAGTCCATGTAGAAGCCGATCTGAATTTCAGCGGCGACTTCGTGTTCGGGGATTGAGACTTTTGATATCTGGCCGCTGTTCGTGTTGTGGATGTAGAGGAATTCCTTCGCGTACACCGAGGGGATGCCGAGTGTGAGAGCGGCGGCGATGGCGAGACAAGGACGTTGCAGCATGATCAGGCCTCCTGTAGGCGCTTCTGTTTTTCGCCGGAGAGCAGCGCGTGGGCTTCGGCTAGGGCGGCGGGGATGGTGGCGGCGTGCGGGGAATGATTGAGGACCGGGAGGAGATCGACGTCGGCGAGTTTGTCGGCTTTTTGGCCGGGGAACCAGGCGCCGCCGTTTCCGAGCATGTTGTAGCGCATTTTCCCGTAGTCGAGCATGTCGTAGGCGATGGCTAGGTTTCGCAGGCGGAGAATCCAGCGCATGTTGATCTGGCCGGGGGTCTCGGCCCAGTCGGGGAGGCCGAGGTCCCAGGTGGAGGCCCAGTGGTCGCCGAGTTTCTTCACGAGTTCATCTTGCAGACGTTTGTGGATCGCGGGCAGGAGTTCGCCGGCGCGATCGAGGTGTTTGACGGTTTCCATGTGGATGTCGAAATCGGTGGGCCGTGATGCGCCGCAGGAGAGTGTGTGTACTTGTGGATGCGAGAGGCAGAAGAGGCCGTTGAAGACCATGGGGTGCAGGGGCGCGCAGAGTTCGACGAGTTTGGGACTGGGTTTGTAGAGGAGGCCGCCTTTGTCGTTTGGGCTGATGATGAAGACGCCCATGTCGAGGCGGGTGGCCTCTTCGATGGCGGTCCAGTTTTCTTGGAAGATGTAGTACCAGTGCAGATTGATGTGGTCGAAGTGGCCGGTGCGGATTGCCTTGAGGATGATGGAGCAGGGTGCGTGGGTGGAGAATCCGATATCGCGGATGCGGCCGGCCTGTTTCCATTGCTGGACGAGCGGCAGGCACCGAAGCGTATTTTCGAAGTCGTTGTCGTCGTTGATTCCGTGGAAGGAGAAGATATCGAGGTAGTCGACGCCGAGCAGGCCGATGCTTTTCTCGAAGGTGGCCTCGAATTTTTTGACGTCGGCCATCGGGCCGACCTTGGTCTGGAGGAGTAATTTTTCGCGCGGGAGTTTTGGGATGACCTTGCCCAGTTGATATTCGCTGGTGCCGTAGCCGCGCGCGGTTTCGATGTGCGTGACGCCGAGCTCCCAGGCGTGCAGGATGGTGGCTTCGAGGTTGCGCTGGCTCTCGTCGCTGACGGGGTCGCCGCTTTTCCACGACTGCTGGTAGCGCATGCCGCCGCAACTGATGACGGGCATTTGGAACTCGGTCTTGCCGAAACGGCGGTACTTCATGTGGGCTCCCCGGACGATGCGCCTCCCGCGCGGAGCATTTAGATTACTTTGTGGCGGCGCGCAATTCCAACCCGTGGACGAGTTGGACGAGGTCTTCGGGCCTGAAGGGTTTCAAGAGGAAGCCGTCGGCACCGCATTCGCGCAGGAGATCGAGGTTGCGGTCGATGGGTTTGGCGGTGACCATGTACACCTTGATGCCTTCGAGTGCTCGATTGTTTTTGAGGCGGCGGCAGGTCTCCCATCCGTCCATGCCGGGCATGGCGATGTCGAGCAGGACGAGGCCGAACTCGCGGCCGGCGGCGCGATCGAGGCCCGCCTCGCCGGAGGAGCAGACCTCGGTTTCGTAGCCTTCGGCGTTGAGGCATCGGCGCATGAAGGTGAGGATTTCGGGGTCGTCGTCGATGCAGAGGACCTTGTTGCCGATGGGTTCCGCGGAGCGCAGGCCGCGATTCATGGCGTTGTGGATTCCGCTGAGGAGTGTGCTCTTTCGGAAGTTGGTCTTGATGCGGGCGGCCACCGCGCTGCGATGCCGCTCGAAGAGCGGGTCGTCGGCGGTGAGCAGGAGAATGGGGACGCCCTTGCCGAGCGGATGCGCGAGGAGGGCGTCGAGCATCGGCTCATCTTTGAGGGGGGCCTCGGCGTCGAACAGGATGCAGTCGGGTCCGTGGCGTTCGAGGAGATCGATTGCGCGATCGAGGGTGGTGGCGTGGATCATGTCCATGCCTTCGGCCTGGAGCAGGTGGCGGACCTGGTTGCTCAAGGCGCGGTCGCGCGAGACGAGCTGGACGAGCGTGTGGGTCTCCTGGCCGGCGGGTTGGCGCGCCTGTTGGCTGGTTTCGGCGAGCGCGAGCACGAAGCGGAAGACGCTGCCCTTGCCGACTTCGCTCTGGACGGCGATGGTGCTGCCGTGCAGGCGCACGATGTCGTGGACGATGGCGAGGCCGATGCCGGTGCCGCCGTATTTGCGCGTCGAGGAGGCGTCGTACTGATAGAAGCGCGTGAAGATTTTGTCTAGCGCTTCCTTCGGGATACCGATGCCGGTGTCGGAGACGGTGACCTCTACTTCGCGTGGGCCGACGTTGAGCCGCAGGTCGATGCGGCCGCCCTTGGTGTTGAACTTGAGCGCGTTCGAGAGGAGGTTGTTGAAGACCTGGCCCATTTTGCCCTTGTCGCCTTCGACGGGCACGGGCAGGCCCGGCGCGTCGAGCGTGACGGTGATGCCCAGGCCGTCGGCGAGCGGCTTGAGGACCTGGATGCTGGAGCGGGCGCACTCGGCGAGATCGAAGGTGTAGAAGACGAGGCGTTCGTCGCCGCGGTGCAGGCGCGAGAAATCGAGCAGGTTTTCGATGAGGGTGACCAGCTTCTCGATGTTTCGCAGGCTGATTTCGAGGTATTCCTGTTGGGTTTTGTTGATGGCGCCCGCTTTGCCGCCCAGGATCATATCGGTATAGCCCATGACGGAGACGAGCGGCGTGCGCAGTTCGTGGGAGACGTTGGACAAGAGGTTCGTCTTCATTTCGTCGAGCGTCTTGAGTTCGTCGTTGGCCTCGGCGAGTTTTTCGCGCGCGCGGCTGACTTCTTCGAGGGAGAGTTGCAAGTTGACGAGTAGCTGGGCGTTTCGGATGGCCGCGGCGAGGTGAGGGGCCATCTGTTCGAGCGTCTCGGCGTGCGCTGGGGTGAAGGCGGCCGGGGATTTCGCGCCGAGGTTGAGCGTGCCGATGATGCGGCCCGTGGCGTAGAGCGGCACGCAGAGGCAACTGCGCACGAAATCGGGGAACTGTTCGCGCGGGAATTCCTTGGCGACGCGTAGGTCCTCGACGCGCAGGCAGCGCCGCTCGCGCGCGACCCAGGCGGCGTAGGAGTCTTGGCCGTCGAGCGTGAACGTGTAGCCCTCCCCCACCGCTTCATCGGGCCACAACTGCCGGCCGTCGAAGCGGAGCCCTTCGTCGCCGAGCAGCGCGACGGAGGCGTAGTCGAAGCGCACGAGTTTACGCAGTTCGGCGACGAGGCTCTCGTAGAGACGGCCGGCCTCGAGGCTCGAGTTGATCACGTTGGCGATTTGGTTGATGGCGCTGATGCGCTCGGAGCGTTCGCGGGCCTCTTCTTCGAGGCGGACGCTTCGGGTGACGTCGCGGATGTTGCCTTCGATGCCGACGACTTGTCCGCGATCGTCCATCATCCGGCTGCGGGTGAGTTCCACGCAGATGGTGCGGCCGTCTTGCCGGCGCATCCAGATTCGCGCGCGCTCGTCGCCCTCGGCGATGTCGAGACCGGCGGACGAGGGGTCCATCTCGATGGGGTCGATGAACATGTCGCGCAGGCTTCGGCCGACGGCCTGCCCGACGCTCTCGAATCCGAGAATGGCGCCGGCGGCGGGGTTGAGGAAGGTGAGGTCGCCCTGGCGGTTGGTCTGGTAGATTCCGTCGCGCAGGGAGTGGACAAGGCTGCGGTAGCGCTCCTCCGAGGTTTCCAACTGTTGCATGTTGCGGTTGAGGGTGAGGGCCATGCGGTTGAAGGATTGGGCCAGTTCCTCGATTTCGTCGCCGGTGCCGATTTTGAGTTTCAGGTCGAAATCGCCTTGGCGGATGATCTGCGCGCCTTCGTTGAGCAAGGAGAGGGGCCGGATGATGTTGTTGTGCACGTTTCGATAGGCGCGCACGCACAGGATCACGATGAACAGGATGCATCCGGCCAGGGCGAGCGCGGCGAATCGATTGATCGTAGCGAAGACCAGTTTGGTGGGCCGGTAGGTGATGAACCAGATGCCGCCGTTGTTAAACTTCACTTCATCGAGGCGCTTGTAGGAGAGCAGGACGGATTCGCCGGGTCCGTCGCTGCGGGCGTGGTACGCGGGGAATTGAATTGTGCCGGACGCGGGGAACTCGATAATCCGTTTTTTCAGTGTCTCGTCGATCATCGTGGGCTCGTCGATCATCGTGGGCGAGATCTCGATGGTGCCTGTCTCGGGATTGGGTAGGAGTGTGACGCAGATAATTCCGATCCCGGGGAGGTCGATGGCCATCTGGTAGTTGTTCAGGCGGTCGGCGTCTTCTTGGCGCGGGGCCGTCTCGCCCAGTGCGTTTTTTAGGATGGAGTCGATGCCCAATTCCACGAGGACGTAGCCCGCCGGCTGCGGGGCGCCGGGCCCGGCGATGGGCGCGAGAATGACGCCGGCGAATTGGCCCGTGGGCAGACTGACTAAATCGACGAACTGCGCTTCGCTCGGCGCGTTGCTTCGATATTCTTGGATGTCGCGCGGGGGCGTCTCGCGTCCGAAGTAGTAGACCAGTTTGCCGTTCGAATCGTAGATCGCGACCAAGGTATCTGCGTCCTGCGGATCGGCGTCCTGCCAGGCGAGCAGCGGCGAGAAGGTTTGCCGAAGGGCTTTGGCGGACTCGGAGTCCGCGGTGATGGGGGCGGCAGCCTGGGAGAGTAATCGGAGTGTGGCGGGATCTTCGATGAATCCCCTGGCCAGCCGTAGCCGGTCGGCCGCGGCGCGCCCGATGCCGTTGGCGGTTTTGGCGGCGACCGTGCTCAGGGTTTGCTCGACCGAGATTTTCTGTTGCCGGTGTGCGGTGTAGTAGCCGATGGCCCAGGCCAGCGTCATCGGCAGGATGCTGACCCAGAGGATGGAGGTCAGGATTTTGCGTTCGATTCCGGGCCGAGATTGCCGCCGTCTCATGGGGTTCCCGGCGGGCGGTTTATACGACCGGCCGTCCCTTGCCGATCAGTTCTTGGACTTTTTCCTGGAGCTGATCCACTTTGAAGGGTTTTGGGAGGTATTCGTCGGCGCCGCACTCGAAGATGCGCTCGATGTCCTCCTCTTTGGTGAGGCAGGTGACGGCCATGATAGGAATGCTGCGGGTAAGCTCGTTGGCCCGCAGGGCCTTGCAGACTTCGAAGCCGTTAATGTCGGGCATAAGAAAATCGAGCAAAATTAGGTCCGGTGTCATCTGAATGGCCTTGAGACCGACTTCGGTGGCGTTGCTCACTTTGATGAGTTCGTAACCTTCTTCCGTGAGGATGTTGCTCATGAGGGCGAGCGCGTCGGGGTCGTCGTCGACGACCATCACGCGTTTCTTGGTCGGCTTTTTCTCCCGCGGAAACATATCGTACTGTTCGCGGAAGGTATCGAGGTCGCGCTCCAGGATGCGGTAGTGGCCGCCGGGAGTCCTGGATGCTTTAATGAGCCCCTGCTTGATCCAGTTTTTGATGCTGTGATGGGTGACGTGGCAGATGCGCGCGGCTTCGAATGTGGTATAGGCTTTCTGATCTTGGTCGCTTACGGCCATTGCGCCTCCTAACTTGGGTGTTTCAACCCGGCCACTGCAGCGGAAGGTGAGGCCGGGGATGCTCGGTACTATTTTCAGTTTGCTTAGTTTCTCGGAGTATAGAGGGTCGAAGGGCGTTAGTCAATAGCTGACAAAAGACCGCCAAAGCTGTGAAGGGCCGGTGTTTCGAGGTTGTTTCAGTTTTCGAGTGATCCCTATTTATGGGCGTTTACGTACGACGGTGTGCGTATCCGAGTGTATTCACTACGCCCGCTCGCCACCGGCTTGTCGATTGGTCAGTAGCGTGGCCACAGGGCGCATGCGCCTCGGCATTTTCAGGATTAGGCCCAGGGGTTCGGGCAGGGTGGCCGTAGTCGCCGCGGTGCCCTCGGCTTCGGCGCGGGTGGCTGCCAGCTCGGTGTGAAGGGTGATCAGCCGGGCCAGGTACGCGGGCTGTTTGCTGAGTGCCATCTCCAGATCGGAGGCGTGGGACTCGTCCAACGCGCCGCTCAGATAAAGCGCCAGCGTCTCGTCGGAGAAGGGCGCCTCGGGTTCCGCGCGTTGGACTGGCGCTAGGGCGAACCGCAGCAGCCGGGATTCCGCGTCGAGGTCGGCGTGCGCTTGGCGGCACTCGGGACAGGTGGCGAGGTGTTCGGCGAGTTGTAGGCGGATATCCGCGTCGAGCCGGCCTGCGGCGTATTCTTGCAACGCGTAGTCGGAGTAGCATTCGTTGGGCGACTCGGGGCTCATGCGCGGCCCCCGGCGAGGAGGTCTCTGAGTTTATCTTTAGCGCGCATGATCCGGGATGCGACCGTGTTGATGTTCATGCCGAGGGTCTCCGCGATGTCCGCGTAGCGCTGATTATAGAGGTAGTAGAGCTGCAATACCAGGCGGTCCTTGGGATCGAGCCGGTCGAGGGCCGCGCGGACCCGGTCGGCGACCTCGCGATCGATGGCGGCGTGGTCGGGTTCAGCGCCGTAGGGCGCGGCGGCCTCTGCGACTCGGTTTTCGTCGGCTTGTCCAAGGGCGAGGCGTTTTCGCATGTAGCTGACGGTCTGGTTGTGGGCGATGGTGACGAGCCAGGCGTCCAGTGAAAGGGCGTGGCGCAGGCCTTCCAAGACGCGGCAGCGATTGGCGAAGAGTTTGAGGTAGATGTCGTGGCGGATGTCCTCGGCCTCGCCGGAGAAGGCGCCTCGGGGGTGATAGGAATTGAGGCGCCGGGCGATCGCGCGTGTCAAGAGGGCGTCGTAGGTGTTGATGAATTCGGCTTGGGCCGCGTCGTCGCCGGCCAGGCAGCGCTCGACGAGGCGGGCTGGGTCAGGCGTTGCGTTGGGCACGAGGGGCGAGATCCGGGGGAGTCATGACAACAACGCGATGACCGAGTGTACCACTTCTTGTTCCTGGCGGATCAATCCGTTTGCCAGCAGATTGATTTGGGTGGGATACAGGCCGTTCGCCACGCGGAAGGCGAGCACCCAGACGCAGACGGTGCAGATGTAGATACCGGCGAGGATGCCGTAGTAGCGCACGACAAAGGCGGCGTACACGCGGCGGTAGGCCTGGCGGGCGAGGCGGACGACTTCGGGCATGTCCTCGAGGCGGCCGGATTTTTTGCTGACGTCTTCGGGCGAGGAGAGGCGCAGGCCTGGGTAGATCAGGCCGAACCCGAGCAGGACCGCCGTCACTCCCCACCACGCGGTCGTGAGTACGCCAAGGTCCCAGGATTGACCCACGGGCAGGCGCTGGAGGATAGCGGCCATCATGAGGAGCGCGAGGAAGGCGATTGCGCCGATGCCGAGCACGGCTTTTCCCAGGGTGCTGTGTTGCAGCGCCCAGGCGGCGCGGCGGTATCGCATGAGCATGTGGAGGCCCTGCGCGAGCACGTAGGCGGCGAGGAATAGTCCGAAGGTTTTGAACGCGAGCCAGTTGGGCCGCGCGTATTCGGACTCGATCGACGCGACCCGCGCTTCGCGGCCGGACTCGAATTGGCTGAGGAGATCGAGCGCCTGGCGCAGCTTGACTTGGCGCTCGATGGCGGATTTTACGGCGTCCGGCGCGTCCTCGCCGGACTCGTTCAGGATTTCCTCAAGCATCTCCAGCGCTTGCAGTTGAAAGCTGACGCCGGCGATCGACTGGAGCGTGCCGATTGGCTCGGCGTCGGTGACGAGGCGGCTCCCCATGGTCACAATCTGATCGAGCCAGGTCCTGGCGTCCTGGCTGCGGCGGAGATCGGCGTCGCTCTTAATGGCGCGGACGACTTGTTGGACCAGGGTATAAAGCGGTGCGGAGGATTCGGCGTATATCTCGCGGGAAAGCGCGGCGTACTGGGCGCCCGTCTGCGGGTATCCGGAGAACCAGATGGGCTTTGGAAAGATGATGGGGTCGCGGGTGTTGTTCGCGCGCGAGAGCAGTACAATCGCGTCGCGCAGGCCTTTCTCGCTGCGATCGGCGCGCGCGGCGGCTGCGGCTTCGAGGTAGCGCGGCAGCGAGTTGGCCGGGGGCTGGTTTCGCGCGTGGCGGAATTTCTCCGCGGCCTGGCCGGCGTTACCCAGAAGATAGAGGCGCGCGCCGTAGCGAATGGCGAAGAACGAACTATTGGGGTCCATTTCGAAGGCGCTCTCGTAGGTTTGCAGAGCGACGTCGTCTTCCTCGCGCACGGCGAGGGCCTGGGTGTACTTGGGTGTTGGGGTCTTGGATGCGGCCGCGTCGAGGCGGACCGCGGACTGCAAAAATACGCGCGACGAATCCCGCGGCTGGGTGATGCCGTATAGAAAATTATTTTCGGAGTGGCTGTAGCGGAGCCATCGCTCTGCAACGCCCGAGAAGAAGGTCATGAGCGCCAGCGCGAGCACGCTGAGACGGAAGGCCCAGCGCGAGCGGCGCGCGCCGGCGGCGTCGCCGTCATCACCGTAATCGGGGAAACGAAGCTGCGAGGTGGTCATTTCATTTGCCCTGTTTCATGTAGCGGCGCGTGTAGACCTTAATCGATTCCACGGCGGGCTGGTCGAAGGCGTCCACGCCGAAGAGGCGGCCGGCCATCGCGGTCTCGACTTCGAGCATATACAAAAGCTGGCCCAGCGTGTGCGCGCTGATCTTCGGCAGCTCGACGCGAATGACCGGGCGCTGCGCGGCGCGCAAGGCATCGGCCGTGGCGCGGCACTCGGCCTGGATCAGGCGCTCCATCGTGCGGCCTTCGAGGTAGTCGACGCCTGGCAGGCCTTTGGGTCCGGCGGGAATCGGCAGCGCGCGATCGAAGCGGCGGACCGATAGGAGCGAGAGGAGTTTGTCGTTTGGGCCTTCGAGGTAGAGTTGCAACTGCGAATGCTGGTCGGTCGCGCCGAGACCTTTCACCGGGGTTTGGCCTGTGAAGAGATCGTCGCGGGCACCGTCGAGGCTGCGTTTCTTGCCGAGACTTTCGGCCCAGAGCTGCCGATACCAGTCGGCCACGTCGCGCAGCTGGTCGGCGTAGGGCATCATCACGGCGATCGACTTGCCCTTGTCGCGGCAGGCGAGGTAGTGGTAGGCGGCGCGGGCGTAGGCGGGGTTTCGCGCGAGGGAGGGCGCGGAGACGCGTGCATCCATCGCACGGCAGCCGGCAAGCAACCCATCGAGGTCCATGCCGAGCATCGCCGCGGGGAAGAGTCCCACGGGGGAGAACACGGAGAAGCGCCCTCCCACGTTTAGCGGCACGGTCAGCGAGGGAAGTCCGTAGGTCTGGCGAAGGGCGTGCACCGGGTTCGTGGTCTTGCCTTTCTTTTCCGGCGGGCCGGTGATGGCGACGGCGTGGTCCTTTACGCGGGATTTTCCGAGGGCCTTCTCGATTTCCGCGAAGACGATGAGCGCTTGGGCGAGGGTCTCCGCCGTGCCGCCGGATTTGGAGATGACGACGTAGAGTGTTTTCTCCGGCGGGCACAGATCGAGCATGGCGCTGAAGGTCACCGGATCGACGTTGTCCATCACGAAGACGCGGGGACGGCCGCCGCGCTGGTTCGCGTCGCGGAGGTTGTAGTACGGCGGCTTCAACGCGGTCACTAGGGTGGTGAGGCCGAGCGCGGAGCCGCCGATGCCCAAGACGACCATGTTCTCGTGGCCGTGCTTCGCGCAGGCGGCCGCGAGCGTTTTTACGTCGCGCAGCATGGCGCGGTCGTTGTGCAAATCAAAGAAGCCGTACTTCTTGGCGCGCCGGTCGGCGGCGAGCGCCTGATGCGCTTGGGCGAGAGCGGGACCGAGCGCGCGCAGGTCTTTGGGCGTGATGCCGTGTTCCGCGCCGACGGCGGCGGAGGTCGCGAAGGACAAGTCGAGGCGGATGGACGGGTTCAACGCGGCGCCTTTCGGCCCTCGAAAAATTGGGTCAAGGTTGCCAGAATTTCTTCGGAGGTCCCCGTGACGCGGTTTAGCGGCGGTAGCGACTCGAGGAACATGCGGCCGTAGCGCTGAGTGAGAATGCGCTGATCGAGCACGACCACGGCCCCCCGGTCCGTCCGCCGCCGAATCAGCCGGCCGAAACCCTGGCGGAATTTTATCACCGCTAGCGGCACGGTGTACTCGAAGAACGGATTTCCACCGGCCGCTTGGATCGCTTCGCAGCGGGCCTCGAAAATGGGTTCCGTCGGCACGCGAAACGGCAAGCGCGTGACTATAACACAGCGCAGCGCGTCGCCGGCAACGTCGACGCCCTCCCAGAAGCTGTCGGTGCCGAAGAGGACGCTGCCGGGGACGTTGCGAAATTTTTCGAGGAGTTGGTGGCGCGGCGTGGCGCCTTGCTTGAGCGGCACGAGGCCCGCCGCGCGCAGCGCGCCTTCGGTGCGCGAGAAGGCGTCGTTCAGCGCGCCGAAGGACGTGAAGAGCACGAATGCGCCGCCGCGCGTGATTCGCACGGCGCGTTCGATCAGCGCGGCGGACTCCGCTCCGAAGTTCGGGTCGTTCGGCTGCGGGAGGTCTTCGGGCACGCACAACACCGTCTGGCTCATGAAGTCGAAGGGGCTGGCGAGCGCCTCGGTGTGGACGGCGCCGGCGGCGAGCAGATTGAGCCCGGTGCGTTCGGAGAAGTAGTCGAATCGCTGGTTGACGGTGAGCGTCGCGGAGGTCATCGCCACGGCGCGCAAATTGGGGTAGACCCATTCGGCCAGCGCGCGGCCGGCGTCGAGCGGACAGCGCACGAGACGCACGATGTGCGAGCGCTCGGCGTCAATTTCGACCCAGCGCACGGTGTTGGGCGCGAGCGTGGCGCTGGTCACTTCGCAGAGGACATCGGCCAGGCGGGCCAATCGGCCGCCGTAGTTGGTGAGCTGGGTCATATCGAGCGAGAAGGGCGGCTCGGCGTCGTCCGCCGCAGGCCGGATCTCGCGCAAGGTGTTGGCGAGCGCGCGCGCTTTTTGGGCGAGCTTGGTGAGCTCTTCGCAGGCGGGCAACACGCACTCGACGTGGATTTCCCTCAGGCCGATTTCGGCGAGCGCTTCCTCCGTCAGGCGCCATTTGATGTCGCGCCCGACTTGCGCGCAACGCTCGCCGGTGTGTCCGCGGATCGCCTGGAAGGCCTCGCGCACCTGGTCGCGCGCGACGAGCACGCCGGGGACCATGCCGTTGTCGATGAGGTCGAGCGCGGTGTCCACTTCGGAGCGCGACGCGGGGTGAGACTCGCGGACGAGCCGGGCCTTGAGAAAGGGCAGGAGGCCGCGCTCTTGGCCGCGCTCGATGCGTGCGAAGCGGCCGAGCAGCGCGAGCGCGCCTGTCTGCGTGGCCTCGGCGCCGAAGTACTCGGTGGCGGAGTCCTCGATGTGGTGCGCTTCGTCGAGCACGACGCGCTGGAACGCGGGGAGCACGGCGGCGGCGGTGAAATTACCCGCCTCCTTTTTGATGGCGAGATCGGAGAAGAGCATGTGGTGGTTGACGACGAGGAGATCGGCTTTGGCGATTTCGCGGCGCGCCTTGGTGAGAAAACAGTTTTTCTGGGCCATGCATTGCGAAGGCGTGCAAGTGTCGGACTCGGAGCAGACGCGCTCCCAGATGTCGGCGGGTGGTGTGAAGGGGAGATCGGAACGGCTGCCGTCGGCGGTGTGCTTGGCCCATTCGTCCAGCGCTTTCAATCCGGCGGTCTCGCCGGCGTCGCCGAAGAGGGCGGACTCGGAGAGCGCGCGTTCGAGGCGGCGCGGGCAGAGGTAGTTCGAGCGGCCCTTCACGAGCACGGCGTTGAACTTGAGATCGATGCAGCGCTGGAGCAGCGGGACGTCGCGTTCGATGATTTGCTCCTGCAAGTTGATGGTCCGCGTCGACACGACGACGCGCTCGCGGTTGCGCACGGCCCAGTACAGCGCGGGGACGAGGTAGGCCAGCGTCTTGCCGACGCCGGTCGGCGCTTCGACCACGGCGATGCGGTCGCTGTTGAAAGCGTCGACGATGCATTCGAGCATGCGCGCCTGCTGCGGCCGGTCCTCGTATTCGGTGAGGGTCGCGGCGAGTTTGCTGCCCGGGCCCAGCGCGGCGGCCAGTTCGCGCGCGTCGAGCCAGGCGCGGTCTTTGTCGAGAAAGGGCTCGACAACGACGTAGACCTGCTCGATTTCGTTATCGACGATGTAGACCCCGTGGCCGTTGTGGCTGTAGATCACGGCGAGTTCGAGGTCGGCGGCGGAGGGGCTGGTGTCTCCGCCGGGGTGGTTGTGCACGACGATGTCGCGCGGTTCGAGGCCTTCGAAGATGGCGGGCACGGCGCCTTCGGTGCCGCGAGCGAGCACGCGGGCCGCGGTGATTAGGCCCTGCGCGTCGAGGCGGCCCGCGAAGAAGACTTCGCGCCCGCCGGTCTCGGCGATGGCTTCGCGCATGGTGCGCGCGGCCTCGTCGCGGATGCGCGTGCGTGCGTCTGGGGCGCGGTGGGCGTTCATCGGGACAGTAGGGTACGCGAGCGGCCCGCGGCGGGGCCAATCGCGCGCCCAGTCGTCGATTGAAAAAGTCAGCGTGGAAGGGGCGTTCCGGTCCTTCTGAAGCAGCGGGACGCCGCTTCCACTTTGGCGCTCCGGTGAGGGGATGTCACGCGTCGCGCGAGATGAGGTTCAGGAACTCCGCGCGCGTGGCGGCGTCGTTGCGAAAACTGCCCAGGACGGAGGAGGTGGTCATGATCGAGTTTTGCTTTTGCACGCCGCGCATCATGGTGCACAGGTGCCGGCACTCGACGACGACGCCGACGCCCTCGGCGCCGGTGGCGTCCATGACTTGCTGGGCGATTTCCGCGGTGAGCCGCTCCTGGATTTGCAGGCGGCGCGAGTAGAGGTCGACAATGCGCGCGAGTTTGCTCAGGCCGAGGACGTTTTTGTCGGCGATGTAGCCGATGTGGCAGCGGCCGAAGAAGGGCAGCATGTGGTGCTCGCACATGCTGTAGACCTCGATGTCGCGCGAGATGATCATGTTGTTCGATTCCGAGGCGAAGATCGCGCCGTTGATGATCTCCTTGGGGTCGCTCTGGTAGCCGGACATGAGGAATTCGAGGGACCGCGCGACGCGCTCGGGGGTTTTGAGGAGCCCTTCGCGAGCGGGGTCCTCCCCTATCTCGGTCAGCAATTCGTGCACGAGTTTTTCGATGCGTTCACGGTCCATGATGCAAGAACTCCTAAAGGGAATGTGGTCCACCGATGGATACTGATGGACGCCGATGACCGCAGTATAATTGTGTCGCGTGGACGATTATACGCGCTGACTACCGCTGAAGCTTGCGCAAATCGTGTGTGAGCGCCTCGTCGGGGACGAGTCCGTCTCGTCCGAGTGCGGTGGCATTGTCTGCGGCGGTCATGCCGTTTGGCAAGGGTAAGCCTGGGGCCAATGCTGCCAGCGGTGTTGCGATGAAATTGCGAGCCAGGACGTCTGGGTGGATCCAGGTGGCGCGGCCTTCGCCGGCGTAGGCGGCCAGATCGAGGTCGATCGGGCGCGCGGCGTGCTTGTCGCCGGAGCGTACTCGGCCAAGATCGGCCTCGATCACCTTTAACAAGTCCCGCTCGACGTGATCGCGTTCCAGCGAGGCGCGAATCCAGACGACGCCGTTGCGGTAGTCGTCCTGCTCCGGCCGTGTCAGTGGACGGGTCCGGTAGAAGGTGGAGACGGTGCAGGACTCCGCACAGTCCCGCAGGCGCTGGACCGCGGCGGGGATGTTTTTCTCCGGGGCGATGTTGGAACCGACGGCGACGTAGATGTCGGCGGGTTGTTGAGGCATTCACGGCCTCCGGGTGCGGGAGATTTCGACGGCGACGCTGCGCGCGAACCGCAGGGCGCCGGGCTTGTCGATGCAGACGTCCACGCGCGCGGCGCCGAAGCCGAGCGCGATCTCCGCGATGCGCTCGGCCAGGCGCTCGATGAGTTGGAACTGCGACTGCTCGACTTCGCGCATGACGGCGAGCTTGACCGCCTTGTAGTCGATGGTATCGGCGAGCGCGTCGCTGCGGCCGGGCCGGGAGAGGCTGGTGTGCAGCGCGATATTGATTACGATAAGCTGCTTCTGGACGCGCTCCTCGGGGTTCACGCCGACGATGCACTCGACGGTGAGATCGCGGATGTGAATTCGATCAAGGTGCGGCTCAGTCATACAGTCCTCCGAGCATGTGGCGGCCGCCGTCGACGTAGATTACCTGGCCGGTGATGAATGGGCTGTCGAGCAGGAACAGCACGGAGCGGACGATGTCAGCGGCGTCTCCGTGTGCGTTCAGCGGATTTGTCGCGGCGAGGTCCTTGAGATAGGCGTCGTCTTTGCCGGAGGGCGGGAGCACGAGGCCGGGCGCGATGGCATTGACGCGCACGCGCGGGGCGAACTCGAGGGCCATCATGCGCGTGAGCGAGAAGAGCATGCGCTTGCTGAGGTGGTAGGAGACGTGGCGCGGGTCGTGGTCGCGCATGCGGGTGTCGAGGAAATTGACGACGCTGGCGGGCCGGCCTTGGGCCGCGACCGCGCGCGCGAGCACGAAGGGGGCGAAGGCGTTGACGCGGATGTTTTGAAACAGGGCGTCCTCCCCCAGTTCTTGCAGCCGGTCCTCGGGATAGATCGAGGCGTTGTTGATCAGCACCGCGATCGGGCCCGCCGTCTTGATCGCGCGCGCGACGAGGCGCTCGGCGTCGTCGGGTCGAGACAGGTCCGCGGGGAATATCCACGCGCGGCGGCCGAGCGCGCGAATCTCGCCGGCGAGCGTGGCGGCGTCGTCGCCGGACTGATGGTAGTGAATGGATACGTCGGTGCCGGCGCGCGCCAGACCCAGCGCGACGGCGCGCCCGAGACGCCGGCCCGCGCCGGTCACGAGGGCAATCGGCGCGGCTGGCTCAGGATTGGGCACGGCTCTCGTTCCTCAGTGGCGGCGGCTCTAGGGTCCCAGCCGGTGAAACGGGACTGCGCCGGCGATTATTCCGGGTACTTCGGGGCCTGCTGCGCGCCTTCGGCGATGTCGGACGCGGGCACGATGACGGTGGCGATATTCTGCGCGCCTCCGCCGAACATGCTCTGCGTGGTCTGGCCGGCGACCACGCGCAGGAGGAAGACGCCGATGAATTTTCCATCCAGCGTGAAGGCCGGCGAGCCGAGTCCAGTCTGTGTCGGGTCGTTGCCGGGCAAATACAAAGTGCGCGGCCGTTTCACAATGGCCTGAATCCGTTCGACGGAAACGCCGTGCTCGCGCCCAGCGACTTGGCCGAGGCGGTTGAGCGTGATGATCTGGTCGAGGTAGTCCGGCGTGCCCGCGTCCTGGATGTCCACGAAGGTGAAGGCCGCCGCGGGTTTCTCCTTGGGCCGCACGAAGGCCATGTCGAGGTCCTTGTCGCGCAGGATCACTTCGGCCGCCACTTCGGTGCCGTCGCCGAGCATAATCTTGATGTCGCGCACCTCGGTTTCCATTTCGACATTGGCCCCCCGACCGCTCGCGGCCATCATCGCTTCCATGATGGACGAGGGGTCGGTCTGGGAGAGCGACATGATGATGAGGCCCTCGGGCGAGATGACGGTGCCGGTGGCTTCGAGTTTTGCCTCGCTGTCGCGCGACGATCCGCCGCCAAAGGAGACTTTTTGATTGAGCACAATCGCCAGCGTCACGACGGCGTTTTTGTGCGCCTCGAGGATCGCGCGGCCTTTCTCGGCGACGTCGTCCGCGGCCGCCGGGCATGTGGTGTTCAATGCGAGCGAAAACGCGATCGCCGCCAGTCCTGCTCTGCTCATACGCATGTGCCGCGGGTTTCCTTTTAGTTGCCGTCCCACTTCGGTTCGAGTTCCACAAAAACGGTATAAATCCCGCGCAAGACTTTCACGAGAACGGTTTTCGCCTGCCGTTTTTCGACGTCCGTCATGGCCGCATCGAGTGCATCGATGGAGGCGATCGGCTTGCGGTCGACTTCCTGAATCAAGTCGCCGACGCGCAGCATGCCGAGCTCGGCCCAACTGCCCGGCTGAAGTTCGGTGAGCAGGACGCCGGACTGGTCCTCCTCCCACTGCTCGTCGGCCTTGTCGAAGAACGTGATGTCGCGCGCGGTGAACTCGAAGTTCTCGTCGCGGTACTTTCGCATTTCGCGATCGAGTGTAGGGGCGCGGACGAGTTCCACCGGCACCTTGATGTCCTTGCCGTCCCGTCGCACGGAGAGCTCGATCGTTGTACCCACGGAGTAGTTGCGGATCAGCGTCGGAAGTTCTTCGTAGTGTTCGGGTGCGGACGCGGAGAGTTTCTGGCCGTCGATGGCGAGGATGAGATCGCCGACGGCGACGCCGGCCTTTTCCGCGGTGCTACCTTTGAAAATCTGGATGACGCGGAACCCCGTGAGCGCGGTGTCTCCCATGAGCTCGGCGATGTCGCGCGTGATGACTTGGGTGTTCACGGGCAGCCATGCCTTTTTCACTTCGAGCCCGGGATCGTTGATTTCGCGGATGCCGACCTTTACGGCCGTCACGTAGGTGCCGGCCTTTCGCTCGAAGGTCGCCAAGACGGGCACGGGCGCTTTTGCGTCCTTTACGAGCGCGTCCGTCACGCGGGCGAGATCGAGCAGGTCCTTTACCGGCTCGCCGCCCACGCGCACGAGAATATCTCCGCGGCGGATTCCTGGCTTGGCGTCGCCGGCCGGGCCGCCCGGCGCCACGCTGGTGACGACGACGCCGTCGGTCGAGTCCCGCTTGAGTTCCTTGGCGATGACGAAGGACAAGTCCTGACCGGTGACGCCCCACTCCTTGAACTCGCGCTCCTGGGGTTCGCGCGGCTGGCGCTCGGTGGTGGTCATCGTCACGGCGATTTCTTTGCCGTCGCGCAGCACGAGCGCCTCGACTTCCTTGCCGCGCGACAGGCCGGCGATGAGGCGGTTGAATGCGGGGAGTTCCTCGTCGTAGCGCACGGTGGTGTCCACGCCATTCAACTTGAGCATTACGTCGCCGGACTTTATCCCCGCTTTTTCCGCGGGCGAGCCGTCGATGGTGCCGGAGATGAGGACGCCGCGCCCGAGTCCGTCGTGTTTGAGAAGAGGTTGCGCGGTAAGCCCGAGCCAGCTTCGCTGTACTTCGCCGTGCTTGATCAGTTCCTCGGCCGAGTGCTTGGCGAGGTTTCCGGGGATCGCGCCGCCGAGTCCGAGGCTGATCTCGTTGATGCCGACGATTTCGCCGCGCAGATTCACGAGCGGGCCGCCGGAGTTTCCGGGATAGATGACGGCGTCGTGCGCGATCCATTTGACGAGCGTGCCGACGTCTTCGCCATCGAGTTCGAAGGAGCCGAAGCCCATGCGTCTGGGCATGACCATTTCGGTGTTGCTGATGATGCCGGACGTGACCGATTGGGAGAGCGAGAGCGGGCTGCCCATCGAGAGCACGTTGTCGCCGACTTGGACCGCGTCGGAGTCGCCAAAGGTCACGCTTGGATACGGACCTGCCGCTCGGGGCGCGAGCTTTATAACGGCGATGTCGGTGAGGGCGTCGGTGCCGATGAGCTCGGCCTCGACTTCGCTCTTGTCGGCCAGGGTGCAGAGCAGGCGCTTCGAATGCCCCGCCACGTGGTGATTGGTGACTACGTAGCCGTCGGGGGAGATAATCACGCCGCTGCCCGAGGACTGATATTTGAGTTCGCGGCCTTCGCGGTAGGAGGTGGAGACGACGTGGATGCGCACGAGCGCGGGTTTTACGGCGTGTACCGCGCGCTGGAGGGTTTCCCGGCCGGGATTGGCGGCTTCTTGTGCGATTGCCGGCCAGACGCCGGCGCACAGGATGATTGCGACACACACCACGTGAGACTTTTCGAGTGACATTGGATTCCGCTCTGGATGGTTACTTACGAAACGGCCGGGACGCGATCGCCCAGCTTTCTAAGAGCCTAGCAGGTGGGAGCTTAGCAGGCAAAACACGGGCGAGCGGGCGACCGTTTCGTGACGAGGCGGGGGCGAGAATAACGAATGGCCCCCGCCGTTTCCGGAGGGGGCCAATTTCGCCCTTGCGGGGATCGACAACGAGTGATACACTGCATTTGCTGGGTTGGGCCGACGGCTCGGGTTGCAAGACCCTACTGAGGCTCAACTTTACACACAGGCACCAAGGCACCCCGACGCCTTGGTGCCTCTTCTTTTCCCCCGCTTCGTTCCTCGACGAGTTATTCAAGAGGTAGGCCCGTGAAACGCCACTTGACTACACTTACCCTTGGGGAAGGAGTGACTTGAGATAGACATCAAGCGTTGCGATGGTCCCACAAGCCTACCTCCTGAATAACTTCGATCGAAGCGTATTAGCGGCCCTCCGTCCCGATTCGGCCGGACACTGCGCGGAATTCTACTCTCCCGCTTTCCGGTCCGCCCACGGGCACAATTTTGACGAACACGGTCGGATACCCCTTTGTATCCTCGCCGGTATTGGCAATCTCAAGCTCTTTAATGCGCGGATCGCTGAACACGGAACCCTCGATGTGCGCGCGAAACACCGCGGTATTGTCAGGCGCGTAGACGAAGACGTCGTAGCCGCCGTAGCTGATCAGGGGCGAAGTCCCGGTCCAGGTGACGAGAAGCGATTTCAGCGGTTTGCCGTTGGTCTGAAGAATATAGCCGCCCTCGCCCGAGATTTCGTGCGTTTCTAGAATGGGCTGCACACGTTCCGCGAAGAATTCACGCATCTCGCCGCCCGCGCCGATCGCATCCGCCCAGGCGCATAGTGCGTGCGCGTCCACCGTCTCTACCGGAATGCTGTCCAGTCCTTGCTCGACATAGGCGCGCTGGTCGGCCGTGAGCATGCGAAACAGCCCGGGACTGTCGCGGTGGCTCAATTGCACTTTGCCTTCTTGGATGGTGACCGTGGTGCGGTTGTCTTCGGCGAAGACCTCGAAGCGTGTGCCGAAGACGGTCACCTCGCCCGTTGGGGTAAGCACGTTGAAAAGGCGCTGGCTGTGCGCGACGTCAAAAAATACACGGCCGCGTTCGAGGGTGATCTTTCGTTCTCCGTCGATGGTCACCGCGGTGTCGGCGGCCAGGCGCATCTCGGAGGGCCCGATCATAAGCACAGAGGCGAACGATTCGCCCGAGGTCTCGATGCGATCGCCCGGCTGCGCCCAGACCCTCTCTCTGGCGCGCGAGCGCTGACCGGTGTCCCCGGCAATCCGGAG
Source organism: Candidatus Hydrogenedentales bacterium (assembly GCA_038916785.1). Taxonomy (GTDB): domain Bacteria; phylum Hydrogenedentota; class Hydrogenedentia; order Hydrogenedentales; genus VFKU01. The sequence continues at coordinate 47,262 of JBCLBO010000003.1, forward strand.
AACCATCCCTTGAGTCGCCGCGACGACGCCGATGGCGTCCTGCGGGACGGCCGGTCCCGGCCATTGCGTCTGAATCAGCCATGCCAGCACGAGCAGCAGCGCTGCGGCCGCTATGGGTATGAGGCGAAAAATCTGCTCCCGCATCGGGGTCGGGTGCTTCGCGCGGCGGTTCAGGCGCTGCACGTCGATGGCGAGTGCTTCGATTTCGGGAAGATGCGAGACGATGTATTCCGTCAGGTCCCGCTTGAGGCGGACGGGCGCGTAGGACTCGAAGAGGCTGGCATTGGTGCGTTGGTGGCGGCGCATGAGCTGGGCGCATCCGGCGCATTCCGCCAGATGATGCTCGAAAATCGCGCGTTCGGAGTGCGCGAGTTCACCGTCCAGAAAGGACTGAATCTGGTGGTCTATTTGTGTGCACGATGCCAATTCGCACCCTCTCCGCTGGCGGGGCCCTCTTCAGAGAGCACCTCGCGCAACTGTCTGCCTGCCCGCTGCAACACGCCGCGTATTTCGTCTTTGGTCTCGCCTGTGTAGTCGCTGATTTCCTGGTAGCTCAACTCTTGCAGGTATCTCAACACCACCGGCAACCGGTGCCGCTCGGGCAGCGTGTCAATCGCCCGCTGCACCTGATCGAGCCGTTCGCGACGTTCCGTCCTTCCGCGGGGGCCCTCACGCGCGTCCTCGATCGCGACGGTCCTTTTATGTGGCAGCGGTGTCTCCGTCGCCAGACGGCGGCTGTTTCGCCGAAGCCAGTTCGCCGCCGTGCGGCAGGTGACTTGCTTCAACCACGGGCCAAATTTCGTGGCGTCCCTCAAACGCCGCAAACTCCGGTACCCGGCCAGAAGTGAATCCTGTGCGATGTCCTCCGCGGCCCCGTGCCGCCCGACGTAATAGAACGCGGTGGCGAACACCGCGCCTTGGTAGCGCTGCACCAACTCCCCGTAGGCGTCGGTGTCCCCATCCAGGCAGCGTCGAACCAGCTCAGCATCCTCGGGACGCATTGCCTGCCTTTCGTAGCGCGTCGTCATTGACGGTGCGACCGGTTCGCACTGGCCGTGACTGACGCGAAGGTGGTGATCTTTAGTCGGCTTGACCACGAATAGCTCCATAATGGAGCTAGAACGACTGCCTCGGCTCGAATCGTAGCACACCAGCTACGTGGCCGCTCCGCACTTCGCCGGATTCCTCGAGTAGCTCGAGGTGGCCGACCGCGATGGACAGGCCAAGGTGAAGGTGTGGCGCGGGTAGCCGCGGGAAGAGCGCCCGGCTGACTTCGTAGGGCGTGCGAAGTCCCTTCGCGAGCAGGCCGCGGACTTGGTCGCTTCGGATGGATTGGCGGCGCAGGATTTCGTCGATCGCGGCGACGCCGTCCTCGATGGGCGGGCCGTGTCCCGGCAGGCAGACGCCCCAGATTTTCGTGCGCGCTCGGCGCAGCGAGGCCTGATATTCGACGAGCGCTTTGGCGCGTGGCTGGCCGGGTTCGGGCCGGCGGAGCAAGGGATTGGGATTGGTCGCGAGCAGGATGTGATCGCCACCGAAGGTGTATCCCCGCTCGCGGTTGATGAATAGAGTGTCGGAGGGACTGTGTCCGGGGACGAACAAAATTTCGTGACCGAGCGCGACGCTGCCGTCGTAGACCAGGTGGCTCAGTTCGAAAGGCTCGGAGAATGCGCGGAAGCGATCATACAAGGAGTTCGCTTCGAGCTTGACCTCTTCGGGCACGCCGAATTCGTCGAGTATGCCGACGAAGAAACCCTTGCGATCTTCGGGGTCCTTGTCCACGTTTCGTCCGAGCGCGCGCACGAGCGGGTGCCCATAGGAATCGACCGGATGCTCGCGCAGTAGGCGTCCGAGTAACCCAATGTGATCGCGGTGCCCGTGGGTGACGATGATCGCGCCGAGGTCGCTCAGGCGCAGGCCCTGCGCGTGCAGCGCTGCGATGAGAAGCTGGTAGGTCTCGTCGCCATTGAGCCCGGTGTCCACCAGCACGGGCGGGTCGGACTCGATCAGGTAGACGATGACCGGCCCAACGGGAAATGGCGTCGGCAGCGCGATCGGGACGATCCCGAATTCCGCTTTCAGGTCGATGGTGCTCGGCTGTTTCGTATTCATCAGAAATTCAAGATCATTTCAACACAGCGGCACAGAGAACGCGGAGGATTGTCAACCTGAATTTCTCTGTAGTCCTTTGCGCGTCTGGGTTGATTTCTTACATGGCCCCAGGGACGTTGATGTATTCCAGATAGCGCTGGATAATCTGCGGGCCATAGAACACGTACGTGATCCCGCCCAGCACCAGGTACGGCCCGAAGGGCAGATAGTGTCCGCCGGGGGTCATCGCGTCGAAATCGTCTTCGCTGTCCTTTGGCGCGGGCGCCTGGGCGGGTTTACCGCGCGTGATCAGGATCATCGTGATCCCGATCGCGCTGCCGAAGAAGGACGAGATCACGACGATCAGCAGCACGCCCAAGGGCCCGAAGAACGCGCCGAGCATGGCGAGCAGTTTCACGTCGCCGAAGCCCATCCCCCGCTTTTTCATGATGAGCAGGCTGAGCATGTCGAGGGCGTAAAGCGAGCCGCCACCGGCGAGCAAGCCGACGAAGGACATCAGCGGCTTGTCGAGCAGCAGCCCGCTTTCGGGATATAGCATCGCCACGACGCTGCACGCGATGCCGAGCGGCATGCCGGGGAAGGTCACTTCGTTCGGGATGGTCCAGTCGGCGAGATCAATGAAGGTCACGAGCACCAGCGCCGCCATCAGCGCCATGTAGACCGGGCTGGCCAGCGTCATGCCGAATTTCCAGTACACCGCGAGGAAGAGCAGGCAGGTGATCAATTCGACCAGCGGGTACTGCCAATGAATGCGCGCCTTGCAGGTCCGGCACTTCGCGCCGAGCAACACCCAGCTCAGCACCGGGAAATTGTCGTACCACCGGATCGGCGTTGCGCATTTCGGACACGCCGATCCCGGCTTCACGATCGACAACCCCTTGGGCATGCGGTGCACGCACACGTTCAGGAAACTGCCCACCATCGCGCCGATCACACCACTCACGACGAAAAATATCGTGTGCAGCGTCTCGAGTTGCCGCTCATCCATGCCAAGTTCCCGCCCAATCCCGCGTCAAAGTCGGCGGATTCTAGCAGGATCGCCCCCGCGCCGCACCTCGGGACGGCGAGTCTCCCCGCACACGGTGGTGCAAGCATCCTGCCTCACGAAACGTGGCGCAGGCATCCTGCGAAACGTGGCGCAGGCATCCTGCCTGCGGGGATCTCCGCGCCCTCCGCGGCTCCGCGTGAGATCGCAGTTCCTATCGCGTCACCGCGAGCTTCACGCCAAGACCGATAAAAACCGTACCAGTCGCACGGCGGAGAATTGTGGCCGCGGAGTCACCGGCGCGCACGCGGCGGCTGATCGCGGCAGCCGCGAACACGAGGACGACGCACCAGAGCGTCCCGGTCGCGATGAACATCGAGCCGAGAAACAGAAACGCCGCGACCTTGGACTCGGCCGCCGGGTCTACAAACTGCGGGAGGAATGCCAGAAAGAAAAGCGCCACCTTCGGATTGAGCACATTGGTGAGCAGGCCGTCGCGGAAAATGCCCCAAGACGCTGCCGGCTTGAATTCAGCGGCGTTCGTCTCGCCCATCGGACGTTCGATCCACATCCGCACGCCGAGATACACCAGGTACGCCGCCCCGGCCAGCTTGATCGCCGTGAACGCGTACGCCGAAGTAGCCAGAATCGCCGACAACCCAAACGCCGCCGCACACGTATGCACCACACACCCGCAACTAATCCCCAGCGCCGACAACAACCCCGCCCGCCGCCCCTGCGCCCAACTGCGCCCAACGATATACAGCGTGTCCTGCCCCGGCGTGATGTTGAGGAGAAATCCGCTCAGCAGAAATAAGGGCAAGTGCAATGTGCCGAACATACAGTCCCTCGTCGCTACTTCTCGCGAGTATGGCGATGAGACTCACGAAAGTATGCGCACAACTGCCATGTCAGCAAAGACTTGTCCGCCACTTCAACAGAACGCTCCAAACAAACGAAGCGACGCAAAACCCGACATCGCCGAGATGTACCGCCGCGTCTCACTAAACGCCGCCTCAAACGCGGCACTCTGCCCGCGGCGGACATTGAGGGCTGGAACTCCGAGGATCATTAAGTTCCCCACCCGAAATCACCGCCAAAAGCAGTATAGTTGGCCTTTAGGATTCAACGATCTCGAATCTCGCGATCAATACATTTTCAAACCATTGGAAATTCGTATATGCCACACGAGCGGGATTCTTCTCTATTCGAGTTGCTCGTCTCTCGCATCTATGGACTCATTGAGCAAGCGGATACAGAGGTAATTTGGAATAAGCACCTTCCCGATCCAGATGACCCAAAGTCTCAACGACAGGTTGATGTTACGCTAAAGAGAAACAATATTCTGACAATTATCGAGTGCAGGCTCCATCAAGACCCCCAGGATGTAACTTGGGTCGAGTCGTTGATCGGAAAAAGAGTAAGTCTGCGTGCGGACGCTGTGATTGCAGTAAGCTCATCAGGATTTACACCCTTGGCCCGCAAGAAGGCTGAGGTTCATGGAATTATACTTCGCGATCTCGTCAGTTTATCGGCGGCTGAAGTCTCAGAATGGGGAATGACGACACGCGTTTTCGTTGAGTATCTCGTTTACGATTCCGCCAATGCAACGGTGCATCTTGATGGCGAAAATCTCAACGGGACGGAGCTGCAAAGGGTAGTCGACTGGGCTAAATCCTCCACTACCAATATGTTGAGTCAAATTACGAATAAATTTGTTGACCAGTTGAATCGAATCGACAGTGAACCTGTAGACATTCAAGTTTTTCTCAACCCACCTTGGATTGATTCCGCAGCTCATGTGGTACGAAAGGTTGATTTCGCGGCCATTGTCCGGAGAATCAGAGAAGAACACTCTGTTCCGTTAGTTTCGGCATACGATCTACCTAATGTACATCCGTTGGAGCGTGAAACTTTCGTAGAGAGAAATTCGCAATACGCGACTGAAGTAATCCGAAGCGGCGGCAGTGTAGCAATCACGTTAGACTTTTCAAGGGTCCGACCACCAGAGAAGGGGCAGTTTCTAAGCTACACCGTGACGATGAAAGACGTAACCTCCGTCACACATCGTATTGTCGGATTTGACAAAGGCTTATGGTTCAATGGGGTCGAGGTGCGCTATACGTTCGTTCCTAATTTCTGTTGAACCTTGTCATTTCTACTCGGCCGCGCGGGAGCGCGACCCTCCCAGCGTCGCTCATGCGGATGATGGAGGCGCGGAGAGTATGTGGCTACCCGGCGTGCTGCATTTTGTTGGCGAAATCTTGGCCGGAGGTTGGTGGAGGAAGTGGACGTCCGTCTTGTTGATAGAGATCGATCGCTTCTTCGACGATTTGGCACAGTTCCTCAAATACCTGTTTCTCGTCGTCGCCGTGGCACCCGCCGAGGACGAGACCCGGGGCGCTACCGACGTAGCATCCGTCCTCTTCGGACCATTCGACTATCTTCGCGTATCGCGCAGTGTTTTTCATTTTCTAGACTCCTCGGTCGCCAGTCGAACGGCCCGAATTTGATACGCCTTGGCGTCATCACCGGGCATTCCGGAAATGGTCACGGGTTTTGCCGTGTCCGGATGAACAAAATTTCTATGGCTCCCTTTTCCTCCGCGATTTACGAAACCGGCACGTTCCAAATCGCGTATCAACTCTCGGACCTTTGGAGGCATCGTGTGGTCGCTTTGTCATTGGAAGTATAGCAGGTGGCGCGTGCGGTCGCGCGGGAACGCGACCCTCCCCTACTGTCATCCCCGCGAAAGCGGGGATCTCTCGATAAGCCATAGCCTCCGGTAGAGGAGAGGTCCCCGCTTTCGCGGGGATGACAAAAAAGGGAGTTCAGGGAGCGCGATCGTTTCCGCCGCGCGAAGCCGGATCGCAGTTAGCGCCCCTTCGTCGCGTCGGCGAGCGATTTGACGAAGGCGCCGACCTGCAGCGCGGTATCCGGCGACTCGCCGAGTTCGCCGATTAGGCGGACTATGGCGCTGCCTACTACTACGCCGTCGCCGTAGGCGGCGACTTGGCGGGCTTGGGCTGGGGTGCCGATGCCGAAGCCTACTGCCACCGGCAGCGGGGTCTTTGCCTTGATGCGCGCGACCATGCTTTGGACGTCGGTCTCGACGTTGCTGCGTTCGCCCGTGGTGCCGGTGCGCGAGACGTAGTAGATGAAGCCGCTGGAGTGTTTGGCGACGAGTTCGATGCGCTCGGGCGTGCTCGTCGGCGCGAGGAGGAACACGGTACACAGGCCGTGCTTGCGGAACGCGGTCTCGTAGTCCGCGGATTCCTCGGGCGGCAGGTCGACGCAGAGGATGCCATCGACGCCCGCGGCTGCGGAGTCCTCGGCGAGCTTGGCGACGCCGTACGCGAGCACGGGGTTGTAGTAGGTGAAGAGCAGAATCGGGACTTGCGTCTTTGTGCGCAGGCGCTTGACCAGTGCGAGGATGTCCGCGATGCGCACGTGGTGTTTCAGCGCGCGCGTGGCGGCTTCCTGATTCACGGGGCCGTCCGCGAGCGGGTCGGTGTAGGGCACGCCGAACTCGACGAGGTCCGCGCCCGCGCGATCGAGTTCGAGCACAATCTGCTCAGTCATCGCGAGCGTCGGGTCGCCCGCGGTGATATAGGGGATGAAGGCTTTCTCGCCCCGCGCCTTGAGGTCGGCGAAGCGCTTCTCGATCCGGTTCACGCGAGGCCGCCCTCGTCCGGCAGGATGAACTTCGCGGCTTGCACGACGTCCTTGTCGCCGCGGCCCGACATGTTCACGATGACGATGTCGGTCTTCTTCATCTTCGGCACGGCCTTGGCGGCGTATGCGATGGCGTGCGCGCTTTCGAGCGCGGGGATGATGCCTTCGAGGCGGCTGCACAACTGAAAACCTTCGAGCGCTTCGTCGTCCATCGCGTAGGTGTATTCGATGCGGCCTGCCTCGCGCAGGTGGGCGTGCTCGGGGCCGACGCTGGCGTAGTCGAGCCCGGCGGAGACGCTGTGCGTGCCGAGGATTTGGCCGTCGGCGTCTTGCAGCACGTAGCTCATCGCGCCTTGCAACATACCGAGGCTGCCGCCTGCGAAGCGCGCGGCGTGTTTACCCGGCTCGATGGCGGTGCCGCCGGCCTCGACGCCTATCATGCGGACGTTTTGGTCCGGGAGGAACTCGAAGAAAAGGCCGATCGCGTTGCTGCCGCCGCCGACGCAGGCGATCAGGCAATCGGGCAGGCGTCCCTCCTGCTCGAGGATTTGCTGGCGCGCCTCGCGGCCGATGACGCTCTGGAAATCGCGGCAAATGAGCGGATAGGGGTGCGGGCCGTGGACCGTGCCGAGGACGTAATGCGTGGTGCGGACGTTGGTGACCCAGTCGCGTAGCGCGTCGTTGATCGCGTCCTTGAGCGTGCGGCTGCCGGTGTTGACCGGGTTGACCTTGGCACCGAGGAGTTTCATGCGGAACACGTTGAGTTTTTGGCGCTCGATGTCCTCCGAGCCCATGTAAATCTCGCACTCGAGGCCGAGCAGCGCGCAGGCGGTCGCCGTGGCGACACCGTGCTGGCCCGCGCCCGTCTCGGCGATGATGCGCGGCTTGCCCATTTTCTGGGCGAGGAGCACCTGGCCGAGCGCGTTGTTTATTTTGTGTGCGCCGGTGTGGGCGAGGTCTTCGCGCTTGAAGTAGACGCGCGCGCCGCCGCAGTGCTGGGTGAATCGCTCGGCGAAGTACAGCGGTGTCGGCCGGCCGACGTATTGCCGCAGGTAATGCAGGTAGGTCTTCTGAAAAACCGGGTCGGACTTTGTCGCCGTGTAGGCCGCGTCGAGCTCGGCCAGCGCGGGCATGAGTATCTCGGGGACGAACTTGCCCCCGAATCGCCCGAAGCGTCCGCGCGCGTCAGGGAAGTGATAGTTTTGCTTCGCGAACGAAGCGGCGAAGTTTGTCATGGTCCTTCTTTCCCGGTTCCTTTTCGACCCCGCCGGACACGTCCACTGCATAGGGGCGAACAATGCGCACGGCCTCGGCGACGTTCTCCGGCGTGAGCCCGCCGGCCAAGATGATCGGCGTGTCGACTTGCTCCACAACTTTACGCGCCATGTCCCAATCGACCGTGCGGCCCGTGCCGCCGCGCGCCTCGGCGTCATGCGCATCGAGCAGTATAGCGCCCGCAATGTATCGGTTTGCGTGCTTCGGCGTAAAATCGGGGCCCATCCGTAGGGCCTTGATCGTGCGAGGGCCGATGGCCACCACCCACTCCGGGTGCTCGTCTCCGTGCAACTGGATTCGATCGACAAGCTCGAGGTAGAAATCGACCTGGTCGTCGGTGGGGTCGATGACTACGCCGACGGTTATAATAAACGGTGGAATCTGGTCTTGAATTTCCGCAATGAAGTTGGCCGGATCGATATAGCGGTTCTTCGCTCTGCCCTCTTGCGCGAAGACGAAGCCCAGCGCGTCGGCCCCGGCGTCGACGGCGGCGAGCGCGTCGTCGAGATTGGTGATGCCGCAGATTTTAACTTTCATCGTTGCCCAGGAGGTCCCGTAGTTTGGCGCGCGCGTCGGCGCTGGTCACCAGCGACTCGCCGACAAGCATAGCATCGACCCCGCTGCTCTCCAGCGTGCGGACATGCTCGCGCGTGTGGATGCCGCTCTCCGCGACGAGGACTTTTCCGGCGGGGATGAGCTTGCGTAGCGTGAGCGTGGTGTTTAGGTCCACGTTGAAGGTTTGCAGATCGCGATTGTTCACTCCGAGAATCGCGGCACCGCTGTCGAGCGCGCGGTGGACCTCCTCCGCGTCGTGGCATTCGACCAGCACGCCCATGCCGAGCGATTCGGCGAGTTCGCGGTATTCGCGGAGCTGCGAATCGCTCAGGATGCGCACGATGAGCAGGATCGCGTCCGCGGTGGCCACGCGCGCTTCGTAAATCTGGTAAGGATCGATGACGAATTCCTTGCGCAGGCACGGCAGCTTCACCGAGCGGCGCACGGCGATGAGATCGTCGAGCGAGCCGCGGAAAAATTTTTCGTCGGTGAGCACGGAGATGGCGGAGGCGCCGCACTCCTCGTAAATGCTGGCGAGATCGGTCACGCCCATGCCTTTGAGGAGCGTGCCGCGCGAGGGGGAGGCGCGCTTGATCTCGGCAATGAGCCGGATGGTGTCGCCCCGAAGCGCGCGGAGGAAATCGCGCGGCGCGGGCGAGTCCTGGGCCCACTCCTGGAGTTGCGCGAGCGGCCGGCGGGCTTTCGCCTCCGCCACTTCGCCGCGCTTATGTTCGCAGATCTCGTCGAGAATCATGGGTACGCGCTAGGCCGCCTTCGCATTCGTAAGGCGCACGAGGGCTTCGAGTTTTTCGCCAGCGGCGCCGGAGTCGATCGACTTGCGCGCGAGATCCACGGCCGCCTTCCAGACGATCGCCGAGTCCGCCGCGCGGATCGCGGCGGCGGCATTTACGAGGACGATGTCTCGCTTGGGTCCCGGTGTGCCGCTGAGCACGTCGCGCAGGATGCGCGCGTTTTCGGTGGCGTCGCCGCCGGCCAGCTCGGCCACGCTACTCGACGCCACGCCGAAGTCCTGCGGATTTACTTCATAGGTCTTTACGCCTTGTGCCGTCGCTTCCGCGACGAAGGTGGGTCCGCTCAGCGTGATCTCGTCGAGGCCGTCGCTGCCGGCGACGACGAAGGCGTGGCGCGTGCCGAGGCGATGCAGGACCTCGGCCATGTCCTTCACGCGCGCGCGGTCGTACACGCCGACGACCTGGGCGTCCGCACCGGCGGGATTAGTCAGCGGGCCGAGCAGGTTGAACACGGTGCGAATCTTGAGTTCGGCGCGCACCGGCGCGACGTGCTTCATCGCGCCGTGCAACGCGCGTGCGAAGAGGAAGCCGATGCCGATCTCGTCGATGCATCGCCCGACCGTCTCGGGGCCCACATCGAGCTTGACGCCGAGCGCTTCGAGGACGTCGGCGCTGCCGCATTTGCTGGATGCGCTGCGATTGCCGTGTTTGGCGACGGCGATGCCTGCGCCTGCGACGACAAAAGCGGCGGCCGTGGAGATATTAAAGGTGCCGGAGGCGTCGCCGCCGGTGCCGCAGGTGTCCACGAGAGGCCGGCGAGCGGTCGTGACGCGGGTGGCGAGCCGGCGCATGGCGGAGGCGAAGCCGGTCAATTCTTCGACGGTCTCCCCTTTCATGCGCAGCGCGACGAGGAACGCGCCAATCTGGGCGGGCGTGGCGTTACCGGACATGATCGTGAGAAGCAGGTCGCTCGCTTCGTCAGAAGAAAGACTCTTGCAATCGATGATTCTGGTAAGATACTCAATCAATGGTATTGCACTTTATAATGTAGAGTATCGTCATATACGGCGGCATGATGTTAAAACTCCTGTTTTCTCCTACTTCGTAAAGTTCCTCGGCTTGGCCACTCGAATTGTCCGCAGCAACCACGAAAAATCCACCGACGACTGCGTCCATGTTGTCCTTACTCGGTTGAGTCTTCGCGTGACCGTGAATATGCTTCGGCAACTCTGGAATTGTCAGAAGATGGGTCGCAGAGCCGCTCGATTCACCGACACTATGGCTCTGGATGTCCGGGACGTGATCGGATCGATGCATTATTGGTGAGTCATTTTGGCCAAGCAGAAATCTGCCGCGAAGATCTGGGAAAGTCTGACCTACCAGATTCCTAAGGTCCTTGAATTGTTCAGTATTGGGAACGTCAGATCCGTCGCAGAGATGCCACCCGGCTGGAATCGCAGAGTTACTCTTATTGAAGTAGGGAACAATTGTCCCGACGGGAACTTCTATTGCCGCGAGTTCGTCTCCAGCCACCCAGTCCTTCCCTGACTTGCCATCCCTCCACGCTACAAGTGCTTGTACATCGTTGCGGAGCTCTTTTTGGTAGTAAACAAACGTGACATAAGCTGCGCCTGCGGCAAAACCTGCTGTTACTATGGCCCAGATGAGCGTAACAGCTGCCCAACTCGTCTCAATTCGCCGGAACAACATCACGATTCGCTTCATCCACGACATCATGTTCGGCTTCTGGGCTCGTGATTTACGTACATTCATGATCGTTCCTCCGCGGTCCCCGCAGACCCTGAAGTGACGATTCTACAATTGTTGGTCAGTAGACTGGTAAATGTTGTTCGAGGCGACGAGATTCCGCGCCAAGGCGCGCTATCACACGGTTGTCTGGAACGAATGGCTCAGAGGCGCGGAGACCATGCGTTGACGCCCTGCGGGCGGAATTCGCCCGACTTCTCGCGCGCGATCGAGAGCGTTTGCCATCGTTCGCCGGTGCGTTCCTTGGCGATGTGGACGATCTGCCCAAGGTGGTACGCCGTGTGCATGAGCTGCCGGTTAATCGCATCGACCAGTGTGTGCGCCTCGCCGCGGATGTAGATGGTGCGCGCGAGATCACCGGAAGTGAAGGTGGCGATGGAATCGAAGAGGGCCTTCCAGCCTTCTTCCCAAATCCCGAGAAGGTCTGCGCGGCTCAGGGGGCCGGATACGATGAATTCGCCGTCGCGGCGGCGGCCGGGCTTCTCGCCGTCGGTGGTCAGCGGTTCGGTCCAACGCGAGAGCATATTTCCATGCAGGTGCTGAATTTGGATGCGCAGACTATTGCATTCAGGATTGAAAGCCCATTCCAGGTGAGCGTCGGAGACTTGTTCAAAAGCGCACTCGGACATGCGCTTGAGCGTTTCAACGCGTTTTCGGGCGCTGTCCAAGTAGAGGGCGCCTGGGTCGGACGAATTCACATCAGGTCTCCTGTGTCCGCATCAAGTTATGCGCATCGGTCGTGATGGTCTACAGCGGCTACAGTGCGACGGCCTCTTCATAGGGCATGTGGGGAAAGCACTTCAACTGGCTGACCGGGCTGCAATTGTAGATTTTGACGGGGTGGTCTTTCAGTATTTCGGCAGCTCGTTCGAGCATTCGGATCATTTTCGGGAACTCGGTGTTCTCGTGGTTGGCCGAGGCGTCGTCTTTCCCGAAGAAGTGGGTTAGTCCACGGTCGTGGCGCAGGTCGAGGCCGAGGAAATAGACCTCGGCGAAACCCATGTAGACAGCCAGTTGGAGCGCGAGGTAGGCAATGGTGTAGCCGGTGTAGACGCCCTGCGTGAGGTCCCAACTGAATCCTTCGGCGGCAAGATTGGCGAGCCTCAGACCGAAAGGGCGCCCTTCGATGGTGAAAAGTTGTCGGGATTTTTTTAATTCTTCGGGGTACAGGTCGAAAAGGCGTTGGTCCATGACGCAGTGGTAGTAGGTGTATGGATAGACGAGGAAGGATCGGTTGAGGCCCAAGGTGATCCGTCGATCAAGTAGCGAGAGATCGAGCGTCGAGAGCGAGGGGCCGGAGGCGAGGATGAACAGGCGCTTGCCTTGGTGCAGACCTTTGAACGCTTCAATCTCATGCATGGGCCCCGTCCATCCACAGCTTGTCAAAGGCAACGTGCTTTATCATTCGCCGGTTGTAGGTGTAAACGCCGTGGATCGTGTTCGCTCGATCAACGGTGAAGGATGGATATGACACCTCGAATCCTGGGTTTTCAAGGTCGATCGGGGTGGACCAGTGGTGCATGTCCTGGTCGGCCCAGGCGACGGACAAGGGGTAGCGCTTGTAATCCGGGCTGTTGTTGAAGATGACCGCGACGCGATCCTCCACGGCGAAGGCCGCGATGCCGGCGGGCGGGCTGGCGAGCGGCGTCCGCAGCGGGTGGCTCCAGGTGACTCCATCATCCATCGAGGTGCTGCGCCAGATCACGAAGGGCCGATCCTGCGGCCGGAAAAACGCCACCAGCGCGCTTCCGGCGCGGATGAGGCAGGGCTGAATGATTCCGGTGTCGCCGAAGGAGTGGCATTCACGCCATTCGGTGTAGGGGGGCCGGCTCTCATAGAGGAACGAGACCTTTCGGCGGTCACAGTACACCGGCATGAGCGCCCGGCCGGACCGCGTCACGACGGGCGCGTGGCGGATCATGATTCCTTCTTGCTGACAGACGACCGTGCCAGAGGAAAATGAACGGCCACCATCGTCGCTGCGGGCCGCGCACCAGATTCCGGAGTCCCAATAGCCGCCCTTAAGGGAGATGAAATGGAGCCACAACACTCCGGAGGGATCCAGGAAGAGGACCGGGTTGCCCAGCGACGAACTAGTCCCTAGGTTGACCACCTTTGCGCGCGGCCACGCAGCCGCGCCGGGCTGCTTGCGCGCGATGACGATTTGAGCGTCCCGCGTTTCTTCTTGGGGATACACGTACCAGGCGGCGAGGAGGCCGCCGCTCGGGAGCGCGGCAAGGCTGGCGGCGTGGCATCGGGCGGCGGCATTCGCGTCCGCGTACAGGAATTCCGCGCTAAACACGGGGCGCGTCCGCATGTATAAGGGGAGAATTCATTCAGAGCAGAATCATCGTGGCGAGAAACAGGGTGAGGAAGAAGCCGCAAATGTCCGTTAGCGTGGTAAGCATGGGCGAGGCGACGGCGGGATCGAGGCCCACGCGGCGGGCGAGAAGCGGTATGCAGCCTCCGAGGATGACGGCGATCACCATGTTCAGATTGAGAGCGACGGCGACGACGCCTGCGAAAACCAGGTCGTGTTTCCAGAGATAGACGATGCCCCCTAGAAGAAGCCCGATGCAGAGACCGTTGACGAGGCCGACGGCGATTTCCTTGTACATGACGCGGAATACGTCGCGCGGATAGATGAGTCCGAGGGTCATCTCGCGGATGGAGACGGCGACGGCCTGGTTGCCGGAGATGCCGCAGACGTTGGATTGTACGGTCATGATGGCGGCGAGCGCGATGAGCTCATTGACGGTGTCCTCGAATACGATGATCATCGAGGCGGAGACGAAACTGAGGACGAGATTGATCGCCAGCCACCAAACGCGCCCCATCGAGCGGTTTAACAGTGGCAGGTGGCGCATCTCGTCGCGGCCGAAGATACCGCTGAACCGCATGAAGACTTTCTCGGCGCGCTCCGACAGGGCTTCCTCGACGTCTACGCGCTGCACGATGCCGACGATCTTGCCGTCGTGCTCGACCACGGGCAGGCCGGCGAACTGGAAGCGATCGAAGTGTTGTTCGAGTTCCTCGAGGGGCGTGTCCACGAGGACGCTGATCGGGTTCGCGATCATGACCTCGTTAAGCGGCTTGTCGCCCGGCGCGAGCACGAGGTCATGCAGGCGGAGCACGCCGACGAGGCGGCTGCTTTCGTTTTGGACGTAGGCGTACTGGACGGCGTAGTCCGAGTATTCCTGGGCGTGGCCGCGGAGATCGTCGAAGACGTCGGACACGCACAGGCCCTGGCTGTACACCAGGAATTCGGTGATCATCAGCCCGCCGGCCGTGTCGGGCTCGTGCTCCATGAGCCGCCGGGCCTCGGCCGCGTCTCCGGGCGCCATCTCGCCGAGGATGGCCTCGGCGTCGCGCTCGGTCATCTCCCCGAGGATGTCCGCGCGGTGGTCGCTGTCCAGCTTCTCGACGATCGCGGCGGCGTATTCGGCCGGCAGGTCTTCGATGAGGTCGGCGCTTTGTTCGTCGGGCAGTTCCTCGAGGAGGTCGGCGGCTTCGTGCGCTTCGATCAGCGTGAGGAGCTGGCCGCGCCCGGTTTCGCTCAGGCGCGAGATGGCGCGCGCGACGTCGGCCGGCGGCAGCGCGGCCAAGAATGCGAGCACTCCGTTTTCGTCACGCTTGGCGACGAGGGTCTCGAGGTCGTTCCACGGCTGCATGGGGACGGAGTCGTCTGACATAAGGCGCTGTCCATCGGGATTGCCTGAACGAAACATTCTCTTTCAGGTGAGGTTCGGCGACGAATCCGCGCCGCGCACACCTCGGCGCGGCGGACCGGCCGGCGCATACTGTAGTCTTGGCGAGGACGCCGCCGCAAGCTGTTGTGGGGAATCGGCGTCGTCGATATATACTGCCGCCAGACCTTGGGGAACGCTGGTACTCCATTTTTATGCCCACCTTCGACGACGACTTCCAACCCGAACGATTCGCGCAGCGCTATCCCCTGCTCTCGCGTATCAACTCGCCGGCCGATCTCAAACTTCTTCCCATGGACCGCCTCGAAGAGTTGGCCGAGGAAATCCGCAAGGTGATCATCGAGGTCGCCGCGCACAACGGCGGGCACCTCGCGTCGCCCTTGGGCGCGGTTGAGCTGGCGATCGCGTTGCACTACGTCTATGACTTCTCGCAGGATTTTCTCGTCTGGGACGTGGGCCATCAGGCGCACGCGCACAAGATACTCACCGGCCGCAGAGATCGGTTTCACTTGCAGCGTCGCAAGGGCGGGCTGAGCGGCTACCCGACGCGTTCCGAGGATCCCGTCTTTGACGCCTTCGGCACGGGGCACTGCGGCACGTCTATCTCGGCGGCGCTCGGCATGGTGACAGCGGCGGACCTCACGCCGGGGAACGAGCGGCGGGCGGTGTGCGTGATCGGCGACGGCGCGATGACGGCGGGCATAGCGTTCGAGGCCTTGAGCAACCTCGGCGCGATGAAGAAGCATGTGCTCGTGATCCTGAACGACAACGAGATGTCGATCTCGAAGAACGTCGGTGCGCTTTCGACGTACTTGAGCCGGCTGCTGAGCGGCGGCGCGTACAACCGCGCGAAGGGCGACATCAAATCCTTCCTCGAAAATACGCTTGGCAATCGGCTTTTCGAGAAGGCGCGGCGCGTCGAGCACCAGATCAAGGGCATGATCGTGCCGGGGGTGTTTTTTGAAGAGATCGGCGTCCGCTACATCGGGCCGATCGACGGGAATTGCCTGCCGACGCTGGTGGAGTGCCTGCAAAATCTGCGCGACATCAAGAAGCCGCTGTTGTTCCACTGCATGACCACCAAAGGCAAGGGCTATCCCTACGCCGAAGTGGACCCGTTGACCTATCACGGCGTCGGGCCGTATGAGATTTCCACCGGGCAGATGCGCGGGAAGTCCGGGCCGAGCGCCGCTACATTTACCGATGCCTTCGCTGAGGCGCTGATCGAGGCCGCGCGTGAGGACGGGCGCATCGTGGGGATTACGGCGGCGATGCCGACGGGGACGGGGCTGTCGAAGTTCGGCGAAGTGTTCCCCGATCGCTTTTTCGACGTGGGCATTTGCGAGCAGCACGCGGTCACTTTTGCCGCGGGACTGGCCACGCAGGGGATGAAGCCGGTCGCGGCGATTTACTCGACCTTTCTCCAGCGCGGCTACGACCAATTGATTCACGACGTGTGTCTACAGAATTTGCACGTTGTCTTTGCGATCGACCGCGCGGGGCTGGTGGGCGAAGATAGCCCGACGCAGCAGGGCGTGTTTGACGTGTCGTTCTCGCGCGCGATTCCGAATATCAAGGTGCTCGCCGCGCGGGATAACATCGACTTGCGCCAGATGCTGCACTGGGCGCTCCAGCAGGACGGGCCGGTGGCGCTGCGCTATGCGCGCGATCGCGGGCCGGCGATCGGGCCCGAGGACGGCCGGGATGTCACGCGCGGGCAGGTGCTCCGCGAGGGGCGCGACGCGTGCTTCCTGTCGATCGGGCCGATCGCGGCAAAGTGCCTGCTCGCGGCCGAGGCACTGGAGGAATTTGGACTTTCCGTCGGTGTCGCCGATGCGCGCTTCGTGAAACCGCTCGACTCGGATTTGCTCGAGTCGCTGAGCGCGTTGCCGATGATCACGGTCGAAGAGAACACGCTCGAAGGCGGGTTCGGCTCGGCTGTGCTCGAACACTTCGAAGCGCTGGGCCAGCTCAACGAAGTCCGAATCAAGCGCGTCGGCGTGCCCGATCGCTTTCTCCCCCACGCCACCCGCGCCGAGCAGCTCGAGGACGCGGGGCTAAGCGTGCCGGCGCTGATCGAGGCGGCGCGGGGTTTCGTTTCCGAGCCTGTAGCCAAGCGACTCTAGTCCGAAGCGCTATTGCTCAGGTTCCAGCATGTTTTTTACTAGGCATTCGAACCAGTCTTCGACCGAGAGTCCGTTCTTGGAGAATTCCTTGCCCACAAGCGCCTCAGAGAACAGTCCCTGTGCGACGTGCACACCAAGCTCCCTGTAGACTTCGAATTGCTCCTCATCGAAGAACTGATCGAGAGTCGTTTGATGTGGGAATTTCGGATTCAGCGAGCGATAGCGGCTGATCAACTCGGACTCATTTCCCGTCAGCGAGAGCTTCATGTACAAGAGCAATCCGATCTCGTCCTCACCACTGGGTGATTTCAAGTTTGGGTCACTGGGTGATGTCATTTTTGGGTAGTGGATCCGGCAGAACGTCGCGTGAGCGCGACTGTACCCTGTCTTTCCATTCGGACGAATCTCGTCCAGATTGGGCTCGATTCGGACGCCAAAATCTATGCGTGCGTGACGCACGAGGGTCATGAGCCCGGTGAATTCGTAGTCTGAATCCGACTCACCGTCAACGCAGATTATGAATTTACAACGCCGTCTCAGAAGTTCGTAAACGGCCATGTTCTCGATATGACCACCGTCCGAAAGGTACAACCACGGTCCGCGCTCATCCATTTTCACGCCTGACATTTCCTTCAGCAGGCACACCCAACCCGGAACCCGGAATGATAGGGCTCTCGTTTGGGGGTGGCGAATCCAAAATCCGAGCCGCACATTCAACAGCGTCAATAGCGGCTTCAAGAGGGATTTAGTCCCCATGCCCATAAGGGGAGAGGCGGCAGCACCTGATATTGCCATAGCCGTAGCCAGATCCATTCCAGCGAACCGTCCGCGTTTCCAACGCGACGTCTGGTGGTAACCACACGCTTTCGACCCGCAAAAGTATTTCGAGAACAGAAAGAAATCGCACTTTCGTTCACGGATCGCACCGATTTTAGTCGAAGGCAAATTGACGGTCGCATTGATCAGATGGTACGGCGCGAGGCCGTTCTTGTTGATCTCATGGAGACGATACGTTGTTGGATCCTTGCCGCGTTCCCAGATGAAAGTTCGAGCGAGGCTATCGCGGTAGAGCCGGTGCGGGGAGGTCTCGTTTACGTTAATCAAAATTAAAAGAAGGAAAGTGATCGCGGCGACCACTTTAATGCTGTCTTCACCGTTGAGAACACGCAGCCACGCAACTTCATCCGAATTCCCGGTGAGGTAGTAGAAGGTATAGAAGGTAGCCAACAAGAGTATTGGTACGATCAGTCCGGCCGCCATGAGAAGTATCCCGACGACATAGTTGCGGGTTTTCGCCGAGGAAAACATTGGGAAAAACCGTAACAGTATCGGACCTGCCGCTATCATAAGCCCTACCGCTCCAGGTAACGCGGTGAACAGCAGTGTGAGATGCGATCTGGACTTGAGCAAAGAGTCGAAGCATTGGTATCCGCCGTAGATCGCCCACAAGACGCCAACCAGAAGGACCATCGTTAGGGACAAGGCGGCAATGATCTCTCCCCATCTACGGAGCTTCGCGAGCTCAACCCTGATGAGTCCTGCATACGCGACGAGAGATGCAGCCGCAGCATAGACGCTCAACTCCATCGTGACCGGGAACCTGCTGTTCCATTCAGCGCCGTTCTTGGTGATATACCTGGCGAGCAATGCCGTCAACGAAATCCAGAACACAGGAACCGACCAGTTCAGCAGCATTCCAGCCACGGTCGCGGCCATAGCCTTCCATCGGGCGCTGAGGCTTGACGATGTCATATACTGGGCCCAGCCGCGCAGGTGGGCTATCGGCTTACTGTCGCGGCCATTCGGGCGCACCATCTCGACTTCGAACGTGTCGTCGCCAAGTCTCGCAGTCAGGAAACTCCCCGTGTATCCACCGCCGGACACCGTGGACAGGAAATCCACACGCCCTAGCAGTTTCCGGGCAGCCAGGACTTGAGTTACTCCCAAGCAAAACACTGCGGAACGTATGCCGCCGCCCGACATCGCCAGCCCGAGCGCGTTTTGGTTCCTCTGCAACTCCTGTAGGTTTTTAAATCCTAATTCTGCCCTGCGTGTACGTACCGCAACGGATTCAGCCCGATTTATATACTTGGTGGAGAATTCCTTCCCCTTCTCCTTCACGACGAGCCCTTTGATACGCCTGCCGATTAGGTGTAGTGTTCTGCCGGTCGCAGCCAAAACGTGATGCATACGTCCCTCAGTGTTCGGCGTAACCGCCTTCTTTGTTGCGTCGCTTGGATCAACCGGAAACTTGGAGTCGCAGTCTTCGCGCTCGTCGATCCCGATCTCTTTCTGATCCACGCCCCAATCGTCGGGAACGCCGAAGTGCAAAGGAAGTAGACATCTTTCGACGTCCTTGTCAAGCATTGGCCCGCTATCTGGACCAGTGACGTCCTCGTCTCTCATTGGCCCGCTATCTGGACCAGCCGATGGAGAGGTAAACGTGCCGCGTTTCTCAACTTCTCCCTGTGATTCACTCTCTGGACGTTGAGTAGACTTATCGAGAACGTGTAGGCGCTCCGGCATCTTGCGCAATTCCGAGGCGAGGCGGGCCAATGCGTCCCGTGCCGTCTCAAGGTCAACGCGAAAATCGGCGGCGCCGTCGCGGGAATTGAGAATTCCCTTGGAGTGCGCGTGATCCCACTTCGCGGTGATCGGGCGGACTTTATCGTTCAGTGCGGATGTGACCAGCCTCGTGAATTCATCGCAGCCCGGATTTGCCTTTATCGCCGCGCGCGCCTGGTCAAAAACGGCCCACAAGCTTTCCAGTGCCTTTACCTCGGCGCCGTATTGGTATGGAATCGCGCGGGTGCTGATTCGTGTTTGAAGGTCTGCAAGGAATTGGTACGACGCGGATTCGTTGGGATCTTCGTAGCTGGAGCTTCGAATTATGGCCATACGTCTATCTCCTTGCGCGATAGATCACGCCGTGTCGCGGATAGGTTAGTTGCGAGCCAAGTTGAAAAACTACTTCACCTATAGAGCACCATACAACATTATTAAAAAAGAATCAAGGAGCATAGTCAGTTGCGAGAACACAGATCGTCAGGAATCGGCGGCTATTGTGGCAGGGTCGCATTGGGTGCGAAGTGCTCATTGACGATCGCCGCGAGGAGGCCTTCTGCAGCTTCCCGGCAGAGATCGAAGACGTGCTCGAAGTCTTTGGGGCCGCCGTAGTAGGGGTCGGCGACTTCGCGTTCCTTTCGGTGCGGCGCGAACTCGGTGAAGAGGTGCAGTCGCGGCGCATTCGAGACCGGCATTCCCATGCGTAAAACGCGCAGGTGACCGTGATCCATCGCGATGAAGTAATCGAAACGCTCGTAGTCCTCCTTGCGCACGGGTCGTGCGCGAAGAGGACTGATATCGAGGCCGTGCTTTAGCGCCGTGCGCTGCGTGCGCGGGTCGGGCGCCTGGCCCTCGTGCTCGTCGGCGATACCCGCAGAGTCGACGGTTATTCTCTCCGCGTGACCGCGCTCGTGCACGAGTTGGGCGAAGATGCCTTCGGCGGTGGGGCTGCGGCAGATGTTGCCGGTGCAGACGAAGAGGACGTTGATGGATTTCATGAACGCTTTCTGATTTGTAGACTGCCTAAGGCGCTGATTGTAATTGATTGGGGAATTCCGGCCACAGGCGCAACAGGAACGGCAAGTTTCGTGGCTGACGCTGTCTCCTCGGGGCACTTTCCGATGTCTTGTGTCTTGGGTATTCGGCGTTGGCGCATCAACGGGAGTTAATCGAGACTCCGGCGGGCGAGGACGCCCACCGCCACCGGAGTTAGTAGAGCCGCGGGCTCAGAGCGGAGGGTCGGGTTCGGTGCGCTTTAGGAGTAGCATTTCGCGGCGCTGGAGGCCTAGCCAGGAGAAGTAGGGCTCGGTGCCGATGATTTGAAAATGCTTGCCGGGGCGGAGCGAGACGCGATAGTTGTCCTCGATAGTCCACCAGCCGAGGGGGCCGAAGATTTTTTGGTGGGTGCGGCGGGATTCCTCCGCGAAGTGGTCGCTGTGGTACCAGCCGTTGAACTCGTAGCCGCCGTTGATTTGATCGAGGGGCGCGGCGTGGCCGCGGTGAAGCGCGTCGAGGGCTTTCCAGCGCGCGGCGTTCCAGGCGAGGTAGTCCTGGAGGCAGACGAGACCGAAGAGGTGGATTGCCGCGGCGGCGATATAGGCGGTGCGCGCGGGCTGCGGGCTGCGCGCGGCGAGCCAGCGGGCCGCGAGGATGGTGGCGGGGACTTGCGCCATGACGAAGTAGCGATCGAATTGCGCGAGGACGGGCGGCATGATGAGCACGAGTAGCATAGCGAGGGACCAGAGCGCGAGGAAGAGTTCGGAGCGGCGTGTGGCGTCGCGGAATGCGGCGCGTGTGAGTCTGCCGAGGGTTGCGCGAAGGTGGAGCGCCGCGAGCGCGGCGGCTCCGAGGATCGCGAGGGCGGTGATGAGCCACCAGGGGCCTGCGCCGAGACGTACGGGCGCCATGATGGTATAGCCATCGAGCATGCCCGGCATGAGGAGCGGGCCGACGCTGAGATCGAGGAGAAGGTTGCCGAGGTTGGGCAGGCGGTGCGGCCATTCGGGGATGATGAGCCAGGCGATCAGTAGCGCGAGGGCCGCAAGAAATACAGCGCGGAGACGTGTGCCGCGAGAGACCTGAGATTGCCGCGCCGGGCCGCCGGGGATGGCTTCGTCGCGTACGTAGGCCGCTGGTGGCGGCCCTCCTCGCAATGACGGTTTTGGGGTGGTCTCGCTCGCGGGCTTGGGGGGAGATTCTTCGCTTTGCTCAGAATGACAAGGGGTGGATGACCGGAGGGGCGGATGATTCATCGCCCAAGCCGCGGGCGAGGCGGAGCGCCGGGACAGGAGCGATGCGAGCGAGGCAATGGCGATCGGCGCGCACAAGATGGTGAGGTAGGTGAACGCGAGGCCGAGGTGTCGCAGGATTTCTAGAACGCGAGCGAAAAGGGATTCGCCAAGCGTGGTCCAGTCCCAGCCGCTGGACGCGCCGAGGCCACCTATCGGGAGTAGGTTATAAAGAGCCGCCGCGATCAGCCACGGCGCGATGAAGGCCACGACGGGCGAAGCGAGGCCAATCACCCGTGGGCCCTTTTGTGCGGACGCACGGAACGAGATCAGCGCGGGAACGAACGCGACGGGTACGAGTACGCCGAATTGGCGGATGAAGAATGCGCAGACGGCAACGCCACTTCCCACGGTGATCCAGATCGCGTGCTGGGTTCGCAAGCCGCGAAGGAAGGCGGCCGCGGACAGGGTGGTGAGCGCAATGAAGGGCACGTCGGTCATGAAGGTGTAGGAGAGATTTAGGAAGAGTGGGTTGACCATGAGCGTGAGGGCGACGAGGAATGCCCAGCGCGTGTTGAGCCCGGCTTCGCGCGCGCACCAATGCGCGGCCCAGAGCGCGGCTAGCGCGAGGACTAGCGTGGAGATGCGCAGGGCCTCGAAGCTGAAGTCGAGTATTTTGACGAAGGCCGCGCCCCAGTAGGCCTGCAAGATGAAGGTCGGGTCGATATAGGGGTTGGCTTCGTAGCGGCCGGTATCGACCAGGTTCTGGACGACTTTGGCGTACATCCAGTCGTCGTTGAGTGGAAAATTTCCGCGGGGCGGGACGATGGTTATGGTGAGTAACCAGAGCGCGGCGAGGGCGAGGCAGGGCGCGAGTGGATTGGCCGTTCGCGACGATGCGGGGGCTGGCGCGTTCAACGCGTTGCGCTCACCTGATTGATGTAGAGATTGCCTTCGATGGTGGTGCCTTCGAAATTGCAGCGGTACGTGAACTCGCGTCCCGCCTCGTCTTTCAGCGTGTGCTCGACCGAGTACGCGACGGGAAAGATCAGGTAATCGCCAGTGCCAACTTGGCCTTTAAGCACCTCGCGCTGTGGACGGCCGGTCATGGACTCAGGCGGCGCGAGACCGAGCACGTGTAGGATCGTCGGCGCTAGATCGGGATTTGCGCTCGGTAGACTGGTATGCAATTTTGATGCGAACGAGGGGCCGAATGCGATGAGCGTGTTGCGAATGTCGTAGTGGCTGGTGGAGCCGTGGCCCGCTACGCCGCCGAAGGTCGTGCGGCCGGGAATGCCCGCGTCGTTCCTCTGGTCGTCCCACATGGGGAAGGCCAAGACGTCCGCGGAGCGGCCGTGCTGCCAGCGAATAGCGCTGAAGGCGAGCGTGCCGGGGACCCAACCCTCATTCGAGCCGGGGCCGGCGGCCTGCGTGAAGATGGGCCCAATGGCGGGATCGCGTTGGAGGGCTACGACGATTCGCCGGATGTGAGCCTTGTCGTGATTGTCGACGTGAATCGCGCCTTCGGCCACGTGTACGCCGTCTTGCAGATTATTTTTGGCGAGCACCGCGAGGAGGTTGAAGCCGCCGATGTGGGTGGAGAAACCGTGGTCCGAGGTGACCATGACGTTCATCTGGTGCGAGAGACCGAGGCGCTCGTGGGCGTCGAGCACGCGTGCGATCTGCGCGTCGGCCGCGCGCAGCGAGTCAATCATAAGGGGCGCGCCCATGCCTTTGGAGTGGGCCGTGTGGTCGGGATCGGTGAGCCAGAGGAAGGCGACGTCGGCGTTCATTTCTTCGCGCGCGATTTTGATGTACGCGTCGGTGGCCCAGGTCATGATCGCCGTGGCGGGCATTCCTTCTTCCGGCGCCGGCCCGACGACACTGAGGACGTGTTCGCGTTGCGAGTCCGGGAGGATCAGATTCGGATGCAGCACCCCTCCCCCGCTCACGGTCGGATTCAGCAGGAATGCCGAGCCGGTGGAGCCGGAACTCACGGCGACGAATTTTTTTCCGGCGGCGGCGAGCGTTTCGGCGAGCGTCGTGGCGGTAAGGAGGCGGCCGCCTTCGGCGTCGCGAATTCTGGTTAGGTTTTCATAGTCGCTCGTAGTCAGCGCTTTTTCGGGATTCACGTTTGGAAAATAGACTGAGTTTCCCATGAGACCGTGCGATTCGGGATAGGAGCCGGTCGAGAAGGACGAGGAGTTCACCCGCGTGACCGTGGGGATGACGGAGTGATGGTTGGCGAAGAAGACGCCCGCTTGGCCGAGGCGGTGGAGCGCGGGCATCGTCTCGGGGGTGATGTAGTCGGGGCGCAGGCCGTCCACGACAATAATGACGAACTTGGGCGGGGTGTCTTCCGCGGCGGCGCGGGGAAGGGCTGCGAGTAGCGCGAGGAGAGTTGCGGCGAGGCGCATGGGACCTCCGGGTCAGATCGTGGGGTGGCCTAGCGCGCGCGCGCCGATGTCGCGGCGGTAATGCGCGCCCTCGAAGTGTATGCGATCGGCGGCCTCGTAGGCGCGCGCGATGGCGGCGGCGATGTCGGGGCCGGTGGCGGTGACGTTTAGCACGCGGCCGCCGTTGGTGAGGAGTTGGCCGCCCTCGCGCTTGGTGCCGGCGTGGAAGACGGTCACGCCTTCGAGTTCTTCGGCGGCGTCGATCCCGGAAATTGGTTTTCCTTTTTGGAAAGCCCCGGGGTAGCCGCCGGAGGCCATGACGACGGTGACGCAGGCGCCGTAGTGCCAGTGGACGCTCTGGTTGCGCAGGCCGCCGTGGGCGCAGGCGGCGAGCAGCGGCAGGAGGTCCCCCTTCATGCGCGGGAGGACGGCCTGGGTTTCGGGGTCGCCGAAGCGGCAATTGAACTCGATGACTTTGGGGCCGTCGCGCGTAATGATCAGGCCCGCGTAGAGCACGCCGCGATAGAGGTGGCCGTCTTCGGCCATGCCGTCGATCGCCGGGCGGAGCACGCTGTCCTCGATTCGCGCGAAGAGCGCGGGCGTGATCAGCGGCGCGGGCGAATACGCGCCCATGCCGCCGGTGTTCGGGCCCTGGTCGCCGTCGTTCACGCGCTTGTGATCTTGCGCGGCCACGAGCGGGAGGATGGCGTTGCCGTCGCTAAGCGCGAAGATGGAGGCCTCTTCCCCTTCCAGAAATTCCTCGATGACCACGCGCTGGCCGGCCGCGCCGAAGGCGCCGTGGACCATCGCTTGGTCGATGGCGTCCAGCGCGTCGCCGATGTTCATGGCGACGGTGACACCCTTACCGGCGGCGAGGCCATCGGCCTTGATTACGATTGGCGCGCCGTGATGTTGGACGTAGTCGCGCGCGGCGCCGGCGTCGTCGAATTCGGCGTAGCGCGCGGTGGGGATGCCGTAGCGCGCCATGAGGTCCTTGGCGAATGCTTTGCTCGATTCGATGCGCGCGGCGGCGGCGCTGGGCCCGAAGGCGCGCAGGCCGGCCTTCTCGAATCGATCGACGATCCCGGCGGCAAGGGGATTCTCCGGGCCGACGACGGTGAGGCCGATCTCGTGTTCGCGGGCGAAATCGATCAGGCGATCGAGGTCCATCGGGTCGATGGGCACGCATTTGCCGTGCTTATCCATGCCGGGATTGCCGGGGGCGCAATAGAGCTTGCCGAGCTCGGGCGACTGGGCCAGCTTCCACGCGAGCGCGTGCTCGCGCCCGCCCGAGCCGACCAGCAAAACGTTCATACTCATTCCTTGGGCGGCTCGCTGCGCTCCAGCCATTCGGCGAGGAGGCGGTCGTAGCGCGCGGCCTCAGCGAAGGCCTCTTGCGCGAGGCGGAAGCGCGTGGCGAAGGAGACCGTGCCGTCGTGGGCCTGCATCTCGTGGACGATGAGCGGGTAGTGCGCAGGGCGCGTGGCGACGGTGACGTAGCGGAAGTTCTTGGCCGCGGAGCGAATCATGGCGATGCCGCCGATATCGACTTGGTCGACGACTTCGTCGACGGTGATGCCGGGGGTTTTTACGATGTCCTCGATGTGGTGCAGATTGGCCGCGAGAAGATCGACCCAGGGATAGGCGAAGGTGTTCATCTCTTCCTGGTGGAGTTTGTTGTCGCGGATGCCGAGGAGGCCGGCGTGTATCTTCGGGTGCAGGGACTTGACTCGGCCGGCGAGCAATTCGCGCACGCCCGTGTAGGCGGCGACTTCGGTGCTCTCGATGCCGGCGGCAGCCAGCGCGCGCTGCGTGCCTTCGGTGGAAATCATGTCTACTTTGAAGGAATGCAGGATTCGTGCAAAGTCCACGAGTCCCGACTTATCATGGCAACTGAAAATGGCCCGCCCAATTCGCCGCATGTACGCACCTCGAACCCGTCGCCCGGACGCGAAACGTCCGAAGGGGCGACATGATACGACATGCGCCGGCGGTTTGCGAACACGCGAAAGTCTTGCGGCGACCCGGAATTCGCCCCTCGCTCTGAGTACATCGGAATGTGTCGTCAGTCCCGGAGGGACGATTGATAGTAGCCCGGCACTTCAGTGCCGGGCCGGCGAGTCCGGACAATTTGGAAGTCCCGTAGGGACGGTTGACGCGCGAGCAGGATGTGTTCAGCCGTCCCTACGGGACTTTTCCGATCCGTGGAATCCGGGACCCGGCGCTAAAGCGCCGGGCTACTATCAATTGCCCCTACCGGGGCACGAACAACGCGACGGTATTCAGCGGGCATCGCGACCGTCGAAATCGCGCGTCGGGCCCTTTTCACGTTCGAGCGCGGTGACCCATTCGCGTTCGAGCGCGATCGCGCGGATGTTCATTCCGGATTTGCCGGCGGCGGCGGATTACGAGTAGAGAGTCACCACGAAGAGCACGAAGGACACGAAGAGGCCCCGGCGTAAGTTTAATGCCTGTAACAAGTCCCAGCGATCGTAGCATGGGCGGCTCGCCCATGCGGGTTCATGGCGGCCAGCGCCGGGTATTGTTGGAGGCGTTTAGCTCTCTGTGTCTCTGTGTTGATCTTTTGTTTCGTAGTAAGCTGCGGTGATTGCGTCGTAGGTTCGTAAGGACAGACCCCGCTTTAGGAAGGACCGCTTTAAGCGCGCGAGGTTGCGTGCCGCCATTGCGCCGGTTACTACGGGGGAAATACTCGAGCCGTCAAAGTCGATGATGAGCGCCTCTCCTCCGTTCACCAGGATGTTTTTTACTTGCAGATCGGCGTGGTAGAGACCCGCGCGGTGCATGGCGCGAATGGCGGCGCCGCAGGCGGCGAGGAGCGCCGGATCGGGAGTTGGATTGGTTTGAAGGTATTGGAGGAGGTCGACCGAGTCGGCGCGGAGCGTAGCGTAGGCGCCTCGGTAGAATAGACCCCAACGCTCGTACATGATGCCGACCGGCATCACCGTGGGCACGCCCGCGCGCCAGGCGTGCATATGCACCTGCAATTCCTTCATCGGCCGGTTATCGAGCAGGTACGCGTCTCGCAGAATTCTCGCGGCCATCCCACCCCGCAAGTATTCGCGGATCAGTACATCACCTCGCAGCGTCGGGACACACAAGAGTTCACCTCGCCCGCTTACTCCGGTAGGCGATGCAGCCTTTCCATCCACTAAGGCACCAGAGACCTGCGGCAGGAAGTCTGGATGGACGAGCGCGACGCGTCTCCCCCGCACTACGCGCACGAATTCGGGGAGATCGCGTGGGGCGGGATTCAAGCGGACTCCAGCTTGCCGGGGATCGGCGTGGGCGTGTAGGCGTCGAGATAGGCGATGGTTTCGGCCGGGGCCGGAGCGACGGGCCGGCTCGAACTTCTGAATACGCATTTTGCTTTGGTCATCTGATTCGGCGCTCCGTGCGCGAGGAGTATAGCGCGGCGGTTTGTTTTTGCAGGGCCGGCGGCGTGCATGCGGTCGCGCGGGAGCGCGACCCTCCCCGTGCGAATCGTGCGACCGCGCGGCGCTGGACGGGTTTTGCTGCGCTGTGTTAAGATGACCCTCTTTTTTTGGTGCGATTTCTATGGCCCAGCTTACCCTCAAAGACGTTGAATATGTGGCGGCGCTTGCCCAGCTTTCGCTGGACGAGGCGGCGAAGGCGCGCATGTTGGGCGACCTCGGTAATATTTTGGGATACATCGAGAAATTGAACGAGATCGATACGACCGGTGTGGAGCCGATGATGCACGTGCTCGACCTCGCCAATGTGTATCGCGAGGACGTCGTGGGGCCGTCGCTGGATCGCGCGCTGGCGCTGAAGAACGCGCCGAACACCGACGGGGCGTATTTCCTCGTGCCGAAGATTTTGGACGCGGAGTAGGCATGACGGCTCCGCTGTACGCCGGCACGGCGCGCGAAATCCGCGATCGGGTCCGCTCGGGCGCGGTGTCGGCCGTGGCGGTCGCCGAGAGTGTCTTGGGCCGCATCCAGGCGGTCGATGGCGCGGTTGGCGCCTACATCGATGTCTGGGGCGACCATGCGCTGAGCATGGCGGCGAAGGTCGATCGCCGGGTCAAGAATGGCGAAGATCCGGGCCCGCTCGCGGGTGTGCCGGTGGGCCTCAAGGACAATCTCTGCACGAGCTACGGCACGACCACGTGCGCGTCGAAAATTCTCAAGGGATTCGAGAGTCCGTATGACGCTACTGTCGTCTGTCGCTTACGCGACGCGGGCGCGGTATTTCTCGGCAAGCTCAATATGGACGAGTTCGCTATGGGATCGTCGACCGAGAACTCGTCCATCCAGAAGACGCGCAACCCCTGGGACCTCGGGCGCGTGCCCGGCGGATCGAGCGGCGGCGCGGCGGCGAGCGTTGCGGCTGAGCTCGCGACGATCACGATTGGCAGCGACACGGGTGGATCGATCCGGCAGCCGGCTGCGTTTTGCGGGTGCTTGGGGATGAAGCCGACCTATGGGCGCGTATCGCGCTACGGGTTGATCGCGTTCGCTTCTTCGCTGGATCAGATCGGGCCGTTCACCAAGAATGCCGAAGACCTGGCGATCGCCATGAACGTGGTGAGCGGGCACGATCCGCTCGATGCGACGTCAGCGGCCTTGCCCGTGCCGGATTACACGACTTTCTTGAAGAACGATCTAGCCGGGCTGACGATTGGCCTTCCGAAAGAGTTCTACACCGACGCGCTCGGCGGTCCAATGCGCGAATCGATTATGCGGGCGGTGGACGTGCTCAAGGGCCTCGGCGCGAAGGTGACCGAGGTCTCGCTGCCGCATACGGACTACGGGATTGCGGTCTATTATCTGATCGCGACGGCCGAGGCGAGCGCGAACCTTGCGCGCTTCGATGGCGTGCGCTACGGGTACCGCGACCCGTCGGCGACGACCGTCGAGGAGATGTATCGCGGCACGAAGACCGGGGGCTTCGGGCCGGAGGTGAAGCGCCGGATCATGCTGGGGACCTACGCGCTCTCCAGCGGGTATTACGACGCGTACTACCTCAAGGCGCAGAAAGTACGCGCGCTGATTCGGCGGGATTTCGACGAGGCCTTTGCACAGTGCGACGTGATCATCACGCCGACCACGCCGACCCCGGCCTTCAAGTTCGGCGAGAAGACGGATGACCCACTGCAAATGTATCTGAGCGACATTTATACGAACTCGGTGAACCTGGCGGGTGTGCCGGGGCTCTCGGTGCCGTGTGGGCTGATCGACGGCAAGCTGCCTGCGGGCATGCAGATCATCGGCAAACCGTTTTCCGAGGACACGTTGATTCGGGTGGCCCATGCGTATGAGAAAGCGCGAGGATTTGAGATGGGAAAACCGGCGATTAAATAGGAAGAATGGGACGCATGGGACCAATGGGACTCATGGGTCCCCAGCGATCGGGAATAGACGGCGATGGAATTTGAGACAGTTATAGGGCTCGAGGTGCACGTCGAGATCAGTACGCGCTCGAAGATTTTCTGCGCGTGCGCGAACAACTTTCATGCGCCGCCCAACACGAACGTGTGCCCCGTGTGCCTGGGGATGCCCGGCGTGCTGCCCGTGCTCAATCGCGCGATGGTCGAGGCCTCGGCCGCGGTGGGTCTCGCGCTGAATTGCTCGATCGCGCGCTGGTCGAAGATGGACCGGAAAAACTACTTCTATCCCGACCTCGCGAAGAATTACCAGATAAGCCAATACGATTTGCCGCTGTGCCGCGACGGATATCTCGATATCGAAGTGGGCGGCGCCGCGAAGCGGATCGGCATTCGTCGGGCGCATATGGAAGAGGACACCGCGCGTAGCACGCACACGCTCGGGCCGGGCGTGAGCGGGGTCGATTTTAATCGCGCGGGGGTGCCGCTGCTCGAGATCGTGACCGAGCCGGACATCCACTCCGCCGAGGAAGCCTATGCGTACCTCACGGCGCTCAAGCAGATCCTGATGTACCTCGGCGTGAGCGACTGCAACATGGAGGAAGGCTCGCTGCGCGCGGAGCCGAACATCAGCATTCGGCAGAAAGGCTCGACGGAACTGGGCGTGAAGACCGAAGTGAAAAACGTCGCATCGTTCAGCGGCGTTCAGAAGGCAATCGAATTCGAGGTGAAGCGTCAAGCGAAGATCCTGCGCGAAGGCGGGCAGGTGCAGCAAGAGACGCGCGGCTGGGACGCGGACCGCGGCGTGACGCTGTCGCAGCGCCTGAAAGAGTCCGCGCATGATTATCGCTACTTCCCGGAGCCGGACTTGGTGCCGATCGTCGTGGACGAGGCCTGGGAACGGCGCATCCGCGAGTCGCTACCGGAATTGCCGAAGGCACGGCGTGAACGGTTTAAGACAGTCTATGCGCTTTCGGAGTATGACGCCGGGGTGCTGATCGCCGATCGGGCTACGGCGAACTATTTCGAGGCGGCGGTGAAGGCAGGCGCGGCAGCCAAGCCGGCGGCGAACTGGATCATGAGCGAATTGCAGGCGCTGTTGATCGGGGCTAAGCAATCGATCGCGGCGTGCAAAATCGGCCCGGCGCAGTTGGCCGGGCTGATTGGGCTGATTGATTCGGGTACGATCAGCGGGAAGATCGCGAAGGACGTGATCGCCGAGATGTTCACCTCCGGCAAGGACGCCAAGACGATCGTCGAGGCGCGGGGTCTCGTGCAGATTTCGGACGTCTCCGAGATCGAGACGATGGTGCGCGAGGTGTTGGCGCAGCATCCGGGGCCGGTGGCGGAATTCCGTAGCGGCAAGGCGAAGGCCAAGGGGTTTCTCGTGGGGCAGGTGATGAAGGCGATGCAGGGCAAGGGCAATCCGCAGGTGGTCAACCGCATTCTCGATGAGCAGCTGGCGAAGGAATAGATTGTGTCTGGACTCGTAAGAAAAGCGCCGAAGGACGACGTGGAGTTTTTGCCGAATGCGCGGCGGATCGCCGCGGCGATGGTGGATTACAAGGCGAAGAACATCAAGGGTTTCGATGTGCGCGCGCTCACGGTGTTCACGGACTGCATCATGATGTGCTCGGTGACGAGCGAGCCGCAGTTGAAGGCCGTCTACAAAGGCGTGCGCGAGACGATGTCGGAGATCAAGGTGCTGCCCTTGCGGGCCGAGGGCGCCTTCGAGAGCAGTTGGATGGTGCTGGATTACGGAATCATCCTGGTGCACCTGTTCCGCGAGAGCGCGTTCGAGTTTTACGGGCTCGACAGTCTGTGGGGCGACGCGCCGGCGGTGGACTTGGCGCTGGACGAGGCCTAGGGCGGCGGCATGGCCGAGTTCCCGAAAAAAGCCGATCGCGCGACGCTGTACAAGTACAAGCCGCAGGCGATCGCCGGCCGCGGCGGCACGGGCACTGTGTATCGCGCGATCGATCCCGAGTCCGGCGAGACGGTGGCGCTCAAGCTGTTTCACCAAAACTTCTTCCGCAACCGCTGGCACATCATGGACCTCAAGATGGCCGCGAGAAAGTTCAAGAAGCTCGACCATCCGAATATCGTGAAAGTGCTGGATTTTCTGTCCGGCGACGAGGGCACGGTGCTCGTGCAGGAGTTTGTGGACGGCGCGGACTTGCAGTGGTACATCACGAACCGGCCCTACAACCTCGAAGAGATGCTTGTGATTGCGGTCCAGATTTGCAACGGGCTGGGGTATCTGCACGACAAGGGCCTGATGCATCACGACATCAAGCCGGGCAACGTGCTGTTCACGCGCAAGGGCCAGGCGAAGCTGGCCGATTATTCGCTGGGCGGGACCAACTTTTTGATCGCGCTGATCGACCGCGCGCGGAGCGAGCAGATCACGCCGATGTACGTCGCGCCGGAGCTGGTGCGCAAGGAGCGCGCAACCAAACTGGCTGACATGTATTCGCTCGGCGGCGTGCTGTATTACATGTTCACGCGGCGCCTGCCCTTCGAGGTGGATTCCCTGCCGAGGTTGTATCACTGCCAACTGAACGAGCGGCCCCTCCACGCCACCGTCGCGAACAACAAGTGCCCGCAGGCGCTGGGCGACATCATCATGCGGCTGCTCGAGAAAGACCCGAAGAAACGGTTTCAGGACTGCGACTCGCTCCGGATACACCTCTCGGAGATCGGTCAGCGGCGCATCTGACTGGCGGCGCGATGGCGAAGATGGCAACCGTGCTTCTGCCAAACGACCAGGACAGGGCGAAGGGCTTTTTTTAGACAGGATTTACACGATTGACAAGATTCTGAAAATAAATCATGTGAATCCTGTCGGCCCTCGTTAGATATTCGGGCCGAATTGTTCGAGGCGCTTGCCTTCTGGCGTGTCGGTGAAGGTCTTGAAGGCTTCGATGAACATGCCGGCGAGTTTCCTTGCGGTCGCGTCATAGGCCGCCGCGTCGCGCCAGGTGTTGCGCGGGTTGAGGAGATCGGCGTCCACTCCGGGCACGCTCTTGGGGATGGTCAAGCCGAAAATGGGCATCGTATCCGTTTCGACGTTGTGGAGCGCGCCGCTCAGAATGGCGGTGACGATCGCACGCGTAATTTTGAGGTCCATGCGTTTGCCGGTGCCGTAGCTGCCGCCGCTCCAGCCAGTGTTCACCAGATACGCGCGGCTGCCGTGCTGGTCCATTTTCTTGCCGAGGATTTCCGCGTACTGCGTCGGGTGTAGCGCGAGAAACGGGCCGCCGAAGCAGGACGAGAAGGTCGCGCTGGGTTCGGTGATCCCCACTTCGGTGCCCGCGACCTTCGCGGTATAGCCGATAAGGTATTGATACATGGCCTGGTCGCGCGTGAGCACGGAGACCGGCGGCAACACGCCGAAGGCGTCGGCCGTCAGAAATACGATGGTCTTCGGGTGCGGACCCTTCGAGACCGGGCGTTTGATATTTTCGATGTGTTCGATGGGATACGAGACGCGCGTGTTCTCGGTCTTGGAGCTGTCCTTGAAATTCACCAGGCCGTTCGGGTCGATGACTACGTTCTCCAGGATCGCGTTGCGCCGGATCGCGTTGTAGATCTCCGGCTCCTTCTCTTTCGAGAGGTCGATGCACTTCGCGTAGCAGCC